>JBGSMU010000160.1:0-32035 GCA_041739955.1 Gallionella sp.
AACCGGAAACGGCAACACTCGACACTGGGCTACAAGTCACCAATGAAGTTTCTGGAAGACTGGCTTATTGCTCAGCAGAAAGAAAAGCTGGTAGCATGAACGCCACTTCTTGGAAGACGAAAAACCGAGGGAAGCTCAGTCCGATTCCTTCGAGCCCTGCTACGGGCGTGTTTAAGAATAAGTAGATGCGTATAATCCGCGGCATCACTACAACTCAAGGAAACCATCATGAACAATAAATTCGGGTTAGGCGTTTTGTTGGCCTCCTTGCTATTTAGCACTAGTGTTTTTGCCGGTGATATCAAGGTTGAGGGTGCCTGGGCGCGCGCTACGGCGCCGGGGCAGGACACCGGGATGGCTGACTTCACCATCACTATCAACAGCAAGCAGCCGGCAACATTGGTCGGAGCTTCAAGTAAGGTAGCCAACAAAACCGAACTGCATAGCATGACGCATGAAAACGGCATGATGATGATGCGGCAAGTCGAGGCCATCGAGCTGCCTGCAGGAGAGCCTTTTGAACTTGGACGCAACAACTTCCATGTGATGCTGGTCGGCCTCAAGGCTCCGCTGAAAGCCGGGGAGAAATTCCTGCTCGTATTGTCGATCAAGTCCGGCAAGGAAGTTAGCAAAGTGGAGGCCAGGGTAGAAGTGAAACCCCTGAACGCCGCCAGACATGAGTCGCAGCAGGATGAGCACCAGCACCATTGACAGGCATTGAGACGGGTGTGTCATATGAACACCTTCAAAGCCCAGCTGTCGTTAAAGGATCATTGCGGAAAGAATAAGCAGTCTGGAAGCATGTTCGATCCGCGACCGGGATACGCCGGATATGTTTTCTGTGCGATGTCTTTCGCGATCGCCGCCTTTGCACTTGATCCTGTCTGGGCAGACACCCTGGGTGCATCCGGTGAAAAGGCATCCGCTTTCAATTTCGACGGCAGAGTCTTGCAGGGTTATGGGGCTGAGGTAAACGCCGACATTACTCAACTGGGGCGCCTGTTCGGGACGCCGCCGGATAATCGCGGGCAACCTTCCGCGCTGACTGATTCGAATCAAGTCGGCTGGCTGGGCATCGGTATGCGCCTGCCAGCCGCGCTACCGAAACAGCCCGACACCAACCTTGACCTGCAGGCGATTGAAGTGTCTTCCGTCATGCCAGATTCGGCAGCAGAGGAGGCCGGTCTGCGCGAAGGTGATCTGGTCGTGGGCCTGGATGGGGTGCCCGTGGTAAGCGAGAACAACGATGCCCTGCGGCCATTCCGCATGGCAATCTACAAAAAACACCCCGGCGAAAGAGTGCTACTGCGAGTCTTGCGGGGAGAGCAGGTTCTTGAACTGTCAGCGACTATCAAATCCTATCCGCGTGTCAAATCGGTCTTGAAGCAGCATCCCGATCTGGAAGCAAAGAGACACGGTGGCGAGAGCTCGTTGTTGGCCGGGGCTTTGGCAAAAGAAGACCTGGCCGGGCATTTCAACAGGCTGAGTAAAGTGATCCGTAACGAGGCCGACAAAGCTGTCAGCCTGATGGTGCGTCGTGAAGACTACAACCCGTTCCGCTTGCGGGAAGTGAATTACGTGATGTATCACCCGCTTGATCTGCCAGCGGTGGCGCGCAGTTCAATAACAGATCCGCTGTCAGCATCGTTTGGAGCAGTTCATCATGATCTTTCAGGGTTGCTGCAGACCGCGATGGACGAACTGGATATGACATATGCGCCCGAAAGTGTGGACAGCAAAACGCCGCCCGTCGATTTTGCCGGGTACGTGGAACGGCTGGTCAGCGCCATTCAGCATGCCGGACAGGAGCGCAGCGAGATTCTGTCGGTTCTTGATGCAGACGAGATCAACTTCCTGTACCGGGCCATACCCGGATTATTGGGCTCGAATCTGGAACAGCTGGAAATGGAAAAAAAACAGGCTGCAAATGTTGAAGACGCGGTGCAAAAAGATGAAAGAACCAGACTGGAGAAACAGGAGTTCGAGAGGCAGTCACTGCGCTTACTGCAGATCGTCCTCAAGCTGGATATGCAAAGATTACTGAATGCGGCAGCCGAGGTGGCGACGGCGCTTGATCTGGAGACGCTCGAAAAGTTGCGCGCAGGAGCAAAAAAACCCGAACGTTATCCGGCTGACTGGGAGGTGCTGGAGGAAGAAAACCTGACCACCATCATCACGCCGGCAGGTAATGTGCTGATCGGAGGCAATCAGGAAAACACCTATGTTGAAGACGTTGCGCTGATTATCGATTTGGGTGGTAACGACAAATACTTCAACCATGCCGGTGGCAGCACACGGCTTGATCCCTTTTCGGTCGTTCTCGATCTTTCCGGCGACGATATCTATTCTGCGTCGGATGATTTTTCACAAGGCGCGGGGTTGCTCGGCGGCGGCTATCTGGTCGACCTTGAAGGCAATGACCGATATACGGCAACAAATTATTCGCAAGGTGCGGGTGCGCTTGGAGTCGGGATACTGGCCGACCTGTCCGGCAGGGATCAGTACACTGCCATCGCGGCATCGCAGGGCGCGGCAGTTTTCGGCGCGGGGCTGCTCGCTGAAGGCGGGGGTGACGACAGTTATTTCGGCAACCGTTTCGTTCAGGGAATGGGATATATCAAAGGTTTCGGCGCCATCGTCGAAGCCGGGGGCAACGACAATTATTTTGCCGGTGGCCTGCACGAAGATTTTCGTGCGCCGGGAAAATCGTACCAATCCCTGTCCCAGGGATTCGGCTACGGTATACGCCCCGACTCGCTTGTCGGCGCTTCCGGTGGGATCGGCGTCATCGCCGAAGCGGAAGGTAACGACACCTATGTGGCCGACTATTTCGCGCAGGGATCAAGTTACTGGTTTGCGCTAGGCATCCTCGACGACCGCAAAGGAAATGACCGGTATATAGCCGGTCGCTATTCGCAGGGCGCCGGGATACATTCATCCGCCGGGGTGTTGATCGACGGTGCAGGCGATGACAACTACCTTGCGGACTTTGGTGTATCACAGGGGTGCGGCCACGATTACGGGATCGGTTTCCTGCTGGACAATGGCGGGGACGATCGATATATCGCGGGAGTCATTGCGCAAGGAGCCGGGAATGATAATGGCATCGGCGTGCTTTCGGACAATGGCGGGGACGATGCCTACTATCTGAAAAAGACCGGCCAAGGCTGGGGGAATTTCGAGCCGGTAAGCCAGGAAGGCAGCTTCGGACTGCTTTTCGATACGGGTGGCGGCAAGGATATTTATTCAGAGGGCGGAAAAAACGGCGCTCTCGGATATAAGGACCGCTGGGGCTTGTTGCTCGATGCGAATTGATGAGCGGCAAACCCTGTGTCCCGGGCACGCAAGCATAGCCAATTGTTGATTACTCTCCGAAAGCAATCCGGGTTTGGTTACTCTCCGAGTTAGTTTAGCCACGTTTACTGTTTGCGTGGTGTAGAATTCGCGCAAATTTCCCACAAGGTTCACCAAGGAAAAAACATGTCTCTTACACCATCCGCCGCCGACAAAAAAGCCCGCACGCTATCCGAGGCGATGCCTTATATCCAGCGTTTCTTCGACAAGACCATCGTGGTCAAGTATGGCGGCAATGCGATGACCGATCCGACGTTGCAGGAAAGTTTCGCGCGCGATGTGGTGCTGCTTAAGCTGGTCGGCATGAATCCGGTGGTAGTGCATGGCGGCGGACCCCAGATCAACGAGTTGCTGAAAAGGGTGGGCAAGGAAGGTACTTTTATTCAGGGTATGCGCGTCACCGACGAAGACACCATGGACATGGTCGAGATGGTGCTGGGCAAGGTCAACAAGGACATCGTCAACCTGATCAACAAACATGGCGGCAAGGCTGTCGGCCTGACAGGTCAGGACGGCGCGTTCATCCGCGCCGACAAGATGATGCTGGAAAGCACCGAAGAACGGGGCAAGATGCTGGATATCGGACAGGTAGGCGTGATAACCAAGATCGACCCGTCCATCATCAGTTTCCTCGATTCCGGCGATTTCATCCCGGTGATTGCGCCCATCGGCGTAGCGCCTGACGGGGAGACACTCAACATCAATGCGGACCTGGTGGCAGGCAAGCTGGCGGAAGTGCTGAACGCGGAAAAACTGGTGCTGATGACAAACACGCCGGGCGTGCTGGATAAAGACGGGATACTGCTGACCGGACTCACACCCAGGCTGGTTGACGACCTGATTGCAGACGGGACATTGTCAGGAGGCATGCTGCCCAAGATTAGTTCCGCGCTGGATGCTGCGCGCAGCGGGGTGCGCGCGGTGCACATCATTGACGGACGGGTGGAGCATGCCTTGCTGCTGGAGATATTGACGGACGAGGGAGTCGGAACGCTGATCAAGAGCAAATAGCCGGGTTTGGTATTCGGAGAAAATAAAAATCCAAAATTTTTAAGCCAGATTAGGCGTGCGATAAAAAGCGCAGCGCAGCATATGCAGATATATGTAAGCAAGATTTTTTGAACACAACAACCCATGGCGACAAAATTTTGGATTTTTGATCTGGACAACACGTTGCACAATGCAACGCCCCGCATCTTTCCCCACATCAACAGGAGCATGACGGCGTATTTGCAGCAACACCTGCAACTGGACGAGCAGGCGGCGAACGATCTGCGGATACACTACTGGCAACGCTACGGCGCGACATTGAGCGGATTGATGCGCCACCACGGTACCGACCCCGACCATTTTCTGTGGCATACCCACCAGTTTCCGGAGTTGGAAAGTATGGTGTTACGTGAACCGCGCTTGCGCCATGTGCTGAAGAAATTGCCGGGAAGAAAAGTGGTGTTCTCGAATGCGCCGCAACATTATGCGCATGCCGTGCTCAAGCTGTTGCGTGTGGACGGGTTGTTCGATGATGTGATGGCGGTGGAACAGACACGCTTCCGTCCCAAACCGGACGCATACGGATTCATGCGACTGATGAAGAAACACAGTGTGCATGCTGCACAATGCGTGATGGTCGAGGATAGCCTGGAGAATCTGCAAGCCGCCAAACGGCTGGGGATGCGCACCGTGTGGGTGAATACCGGAAATAAAAGTGCACCGTGCGTGGACGTGAAGATGCGTGATGTGATGCAATTGCCTAAAGTGCTGCATCGTTTGACTTGATCGGTATTATTTGCAGGAGCTGGCCATGCCCTCTCCTGTCTGGAAATTATTGGGATTTAGGGGATGAATATGGTCGCAAAACCGGGCGAAAGAAAACTGCAGATACTGCAAACCGTGGCACAGATGCTGGAACAGCCCAAAGGCGAGAAGATCACCACCGCCGCGCTGGCAGCACACCTTGAGCTTTCGGAGGCGGCTCTATACAGGCACTTTGCCAGCAAGGCGCAGATGTTCGAGGGACTGATCGAATTCATCGAGCAGACCGTGTTCGGCCTGATCAACAAGATCACCCAGGATGAAAAGGGCGGAGTAAAGCAGATCGAGGCCATAGTCTCGATGTTGCTCAACTTTGCGCAGAAGAATCGCGGCATGACCCGGGTGCTGATCGGTGACGCGCTGGTGAACGAGGACGAGCGCCTGCAACAGCGCATCAACCAGTTGCTCGACCGTATCGAAGCGACACTCAAGCAATCGCTGCGCATGGCCGCTACACAGGGCGAACTTGGCGAGGCAGTGGATGTGGGCGCGCACTCCAACCTGCTGGTGTGTTACGTGATCGGCCGCTGGACGCAGTTCGCCAAGAGCGGATTCACCCGTGAACCGATGGCGCAGCTACAGGCACAATTGGCAATTTTGTTACACAAATAAACGGAAAATAATAATGATCCTGATACTGAACACTAAAATCGGCGAGCAGTCTCCCGAATTCAAACAATTGATGGCGCACTTGGCAACGATGCCGGGTATCCAGTCTCGCGTACATGCCGAGCGTGGTACCGAGCAGACATTGACCGAGATCTACCTGATCGGAAACACCAAGCAGCTTGACCTGGTGGAAATGCAAAATCTCCCCGGTGTCGAGCGCGCAGTCAGGGTGTCAGAGGAATACCGCATCCTCGGGCGGCACAAGGACGACCAGCGTCCCACCCATTTCGAGTACAACGGCGTGCGCTTCGGGCAGGACACATTGAATGTGTTCGCCGGGTTGTGCGCGGTAGACAACCGCGAGCATGTAGAGATCATGATGAAGGCGGTACGCGATAACGGTCAGGTTTGCACCCGCATGGGCGCCTACAAGCCGCGCACCAGCCCGTATGCGTTCCAGGGCCACGGCAAGAACTGCCTGCCCTATGTGTTCGAACTGGCCGGCAAATACGGCATCAAGGTGATCGCGATGGAGATCACCCACGAATCGCACCTCAACGAGATCAAGGAAGCGCTGCACCAGACCGGCAACCCGACCGGTGTGATGCTGCAGATCGGCACGCGCAACACACAGAATTTCGAGCTGCTGAAGATCGTCGGGCGCCAGACCGAGATGCCGATCCTGCTCAAACGCGGCTTCGGCATCACACTGGATGAATCGCTGAACGCGGCGGAATACCTGGCCTCGGAAGGCAACCGCAACGTGGTGTTCGGGCTGCGCGGCATGAAGACCAACATGGGTGACCCGCACCGCAACTTCGTCGATTTCTCGCATGTGCCGGTGGTCAAGCGCCTCACACGCATGCCCGTGTGTATCGACCCGTCACATTCGGTCGGTTCGCGTGCATGTTCTCCGGACGGCATCCTTGACATGATGCAGGTCACCGCGCAGGGCATCATCGCCGGTGCGAACATGGTGCTGGTGGATTTCCATCCCGCCCCGCCCAAGGCTTTGGTGGACGGCCCGCAGGCGATGCTGTTGAAGGAACTGCCTTACTTCCTGGAAGACGTGCAGATCGCGCGCGAGGCTTATCTCAAGCGCGTCGAGTTGCGCCGAAATCAGGGGTAGTTCTTGAATCTGCCGGTGGCGTTGAAGGCCGGTATCTTGTAAGTGCCGGTTTGAAGTCCGGTGAATTTTCTCGATTCTTCAAGCGCCAGCACCTTGTCGTCGATTCGGGAACCGAAGCGGTTGGGGAACTGCCCGTTCAGCCATTTCAGAATAGGCATCAGTTCACGCCTTTCGGCAACCGAGTCTTCTTCATCCAGTTCGAACACACCCAATCCTTTTTCAACTGCGAGCAGGTAGTTCTCCGAGTCCCTGATGGTCGTCAGGAAGGGCAACTTGAGCGAGTTCAGGAAACGTTCCAGCGCGGCATAGGTCGGCGCAGAGGATCTGCGTACCCGGTTTGCCACGACTGCGATCTTTACCCTTGATGTGCGCGCGCCACCGAACAGCAGCAACTCCTTGATGAAGTCGGCGGTGGCGTGGATATCGATAGGCGAAGGGGCGACAGGGATCACGATGTAGTTTGCCTTGCGTACCAGATCCTGCAGCAACATGCCTTTGGCTCCGGCGGGCGCATCTATGATCATGACTTCAGTTTCCGGCGGAACCCAGCCCTGTATGCTGCGCAACGGTGTCGCTCCCTTGGGTGGGGCGGCATTGGCACCGTGTATCTTCTCGGCTTGTTCAGGCCGGGATTTCAGCCACTGCATGCTTGACCCCTGCGGGTCGTGATCCATGATGGCAGTGCGAACTTTCTTGCTGGCGTAATAACTGGCAAGGTTGGTCGTCAGGGTGGTCTTGCCAGAGCCGCCTTTTGAGTTGATCACCAGAACTGTCAGCATGCTTATACCTTCTCCGCCATTCTATGTCTTGGACGCATTGGCAGTCAGACTCTGGATATAGGCCGAGAATTTCGGGTCTTCTCCGCCCAGCAACGAGGGCAACAAGGTGCGGAAATCGGCTCGGCTGCACCATTCACCCATGTAGTCTTCCCATGAACGCCAGCGTCGCATCTGCCTGTCCGACATGTCGTCTTCATAGAGCAGCAGATAAGCGCGTTCGAACAATGAGATCAGCATGCTGAAGATGATGAACTTGCGTTCGCGCTGTTCAGGAGAAAGTGAGGGTGATTCCTCGTTGGCGAACAAGCGCAGATCGGGGTTTTCCAGTGCGATCTTGAGAAAATCCTGGTAGTTGTCGGAAAGCAGTTGATAGACTTCCTCTTCTTCGTTATCGCGCTCCTTGCGCTGCTCATAGATGAAGACAGTAATCGCCAGCGGCAGACCGATCACAGTGACTACGTAGCTTAGTAACTCCCAGGTTTCCAGTGCAGTCATCAGATCAATCCCATCATCACCAAAGCGAGGAAAGCAGCGAACAGGACAAAGTGGCTGATCCCTTCAATGGCATTGGTTTCGCCGTCATGAAGATTATTCATTGCGGCGAGGAAGGTCAACAGCAGCATTCCGGCCTGAACCGGGGTGAGCGCCATCTCTATGCGCTCGCCGCTGACCAGAGCGATGACTTCGATCACCGGCAGCGTGAGCAATACGGTCGCAAGCGACGCGCCCAATGCGATGTTGACTGTCGTTTGCATGCGGTCATGATGTGCGGCCCTGAGCGCGGTGAGTATCTCCGGACTGGCGGAGATCAATGCGACCAGGACTGCGGGGATGGATTTGGGCAGTTTGCTTCCGGAAAGCCCGGCATCCAGCAACACCGATAATACTTCGGACAGCATGCCTACGAGCACGATTGCGCCCAGCATTACGGCAATATGCAGGGTATTCGGGGTGCGGGTTTTGTCGTGCATCTCTTCACCGCCTTCGGCCGAATACTCAAAAAATTCGCGATGTTCGACAGTTTGCAAGCGCAGGAAGGCCATGTACATGACCATCATGATAGCAATCGAAAAAACGGAGTAAATCTGCCACTGCGATTCCGGCACGAAATCGGGTATGAACATGCCGACACCGATGGCTACCAGCAACATCGCGGTAAACGAGTTTGCCGAGTCCACATTGTATTTGCTGCTGCCGTGCTTCAGTCCGCCGATGATGGCAGCCAGGCCGAGGATACCGTTGATGTCGAACATCACGGCTGCAAACACGGTATCGCGCGCCAATGTGGGATTGGGTTCACCCTGCAACAATACAACCAGTATCACCACCTCGACTGAGACGGCGGCGAGGGTGAGTATCAGGGTCCCGTATGGCTCGCCAAAACGAATCGCCAGAACTTCTGCGTGATGCGCGATGCGGAAGGCAATGCCGATGATGGCGGCGAGCATCACCAGCAACAAACCCCACAACATCATGCCACCGTGTTCTACCGCGGCATGTTCAAAAGTTACGCCGACAGCAAACAGAACCAGGGCGAAGAGGATGGCAGATTCAGACTTTAGATATTTCATGTTTTTTGCGGCGATGGATCACCCTCGGTTTCGGCATTAATCTTAACAGTTATGGCCCTGCAAAGAGGCCGGAAGATAGCATTCCACGCCGATTCGGTGTTTAATGCGCACCTTAATATTTTAATTTTTACTATCAGGGGCATGAAATGAGCGAGAAACCAGCAACAAAAAAGGCAGATAAGAAATCAGACACCAAGAAAGCCGCAACACCGGAAAAAAAACCGGCGGTAAAAAAGGCTGCCGAGAAAAAAGTAACCAAGGAAAAAGTCGCGGTCAAAAAATCTGCGCCAGAAAAAAAGCCAGAGAAGAAGGCAGAGAAAAAAATCGAGAAAAAGCCTGCCGCTAAAAAAGCAGCGACAGCTGCCAAACCGAAAGCTGCCGCAGTAAAAAAAGTTGCCAAGACACCCGCTGAAAAGCCGGTCGCTGAACCCAAATCATCTTCAAAAAAGACAACGATTTCCGAAGCTGTAGCAGCAAAAATATCAGTGACGCCGGTAGAGCGTTACCGCATGGTGCAGACGGCCGCTTACTTCATCGCGGAGCGTAATGGTTTTCGCGGTGACTCGACCGAGCACTGGGCGGCTGCGGAAATAGAGATCTCGGCAAAACTGAAAAAGTGAACTTGCGCTTCGCAAAAGCGTCTGTTCACGCATGAGTGTCATCGCGATCAGAAAATTCTTCATAGTATCAATTGCACTTGCTGTATCCGCGGGTTTTGCGCAGGCCGCGGACATGTTGTTCACCGAACATCCCCTGGCCAACAGGGTATGGGACATGAACAAAGGCGACTTTATCGATGAAGCCGCATTGTCGGAAAAGATTAACAACTCGGATGTCCTGTTGCTGGGCGAAGTGCATGACAATCTGCTGCATCACCAGCTCCAGCAGAAACTCCTCAAGATCAGGGTAGATTCCGGTGACAGACCGGCCCTGATGATGGAGCAGATCGACGCGGAGAACCAGAGCGCACTCGATCAGGCGCTGGCCGGCAGCAAGCGTGACGAAGTCATGGGCAACGTGAATAAGCTGATCGGTTTTACCGACTGGAAGCTCTATAGCCCGTTGCTTGAGATCGCGGTCGACTATCAGTTGCCGGTTATTGCCGCGAACATTCCCAATCGTGAATTGCAGCCGGTGATCTGGAACGGATATGAGGCATATGACGCTGCCGAACTTAAGCGTCTGGCTGTGGAGGAGGTCTGGAACGAAAGTCGCCAGTCGTTCCTTGTTTCCAACATGGGCGGTGCGCATTGCGGACAGCTCAGGGATGAGTTGCGAATAGCCCTGACACGCAGCCAGAGGCTTAAGGATGCCTTGATGGCGGATAGCGCAGTTGCCAGCATTCCGCGCGGGGTGGTTGCCATCGTCGGGAGCAGTCATGCACGCCGTGATATCGGACTGCCGCTATATTTTGCCGCGCGTGATCCGAAAGCGCGCATCGTCTCGGTGGGTTTCGTCGAGGTTCTGCCGCAGAGAATCAATCCCTATTCCTATACCGGTAGCGCGACCGGCGAAGTTCCATTTGATTACATCTGGTTCACCCCGCGCATGGAGCGGGCAGATCCATGCGCGGAATTAAACAAAACCAAGGCAGCGCCGACAGTCGAGCCCGCCTACGGCCCCGCGGATGAGCCGGAAAAATCGTAAAATGGAAGTGATCGTTCTGCCGGAGGTGTACGCTTGAACTTGATTTTAAAGACACTTGTACGTGCCTTTCGCGACCTGTTTCAGTTCAGGGTGTTGTGGATCGTGATCTGGCCCTTGCTGGCTGCGGTTTTCATGTGGTTGCTACTGGGTGCGGTTTTCTGGGACACCTTTTCCGGGTGGATCGCCAGCGGGTTGACGACACTAGGCGTGCAACCCTGGCTGGATGGTCTGGAACCGCGTTGGGTTGCCAATGTGATCCAGGGCATAGCGCATATATTCTTGTTCGTGCCGCTGGTTTTTGTCACGGCATTGCTGGTCACCGCCCTGTTTGCCATGCCCGCCCTGATAGCCCTGGTTGCCGATCGCGATTTTCCGGCGCTCAATCGCAAAAACGGGGGCAGCGTCGCGGGTAATCTGATGAATGCTGTGATCGCGGTCGTCATATTTACCGCCATCTGGCTGGTCACTATTCCCATGTGGCTCATCGGTGTCGGAGTCGTGATTCCGTTCATTGCGGCGACTTATCTGAACCAGCGCCTGTTTCGCTACGATGCGATTGCGGAGCACGCGAGCAGCGAGGAAATGAAGGAATTGTTTGCAAGGTACCAATCGTCATGGTGGGGCTTGGGACTTATGACGGGCTTGATGCAATTTGTGCCGATCCTGAATCTGTTTGCGCCCGTTCTGACAGCACTGGCCTTTATACACTTCGGCCTTGGGCGCCTGGAAGACATGCGCCGACAGGCTTGACAGGTCTTCCTGGCGCTCAGGCTCCATTGTTCAACCCATGACTTTGACCGGAGAAAATCATGAAACTGCTAGGCACCAACACCAGCCCATATGTGCGTAAAGTAAGACTGGTGCTGCTGGAAAAGGGCATCAGGCATACCTACCTCGTTGATGCGCCCCGCGAGCCGGGCAGCCAGGTGGCGCAGGCCAATCCGTTGGGGCGTATACCGGCGCTGATCCTGGACGACGGGACCTGTGTATTCGATTCCACGGTGATTGCGGAGTATGCGGATACGCTTAACGATAATCCCGTACTGATACCCCGTAATGATGCACTTGCACGCATGCGGGTGAAGCGTTGGGAAGCGCTGGCTGACGGCATCATGGATTCCGCAGTCGCGGTACGAAATGAAACCATACGACCCGGGGAAAAACAGGAGCCCGATAATATCCGGAGACACAATGACGCAATCAGCCGCGCGCTGGATTTTGCGGCAACGCAGTTAGGCCGGCAAACCTGGTGTGAGGGAGCATCTATCACGCTGGCCGATCTGGCGCTTGCCAGTACGCTGGTTTATCTGGACTTGCGCCAGGCCGGTCGTGATTGGCGCGGCGCCCACCCAGATCTGGCTGCATGGTTCAAGCGCATGAACGAACGGGACAGCATGCGCCTGTCACTGGCGGATTAGCGCAGCGATCAGGCCGGTTCTTTTTTGGTTTTCTTCGCGGCGGGTTTTTTCGCCGCTACCTTTTTGGCCTTCGGAGTCGCGGCTTTTTTGGCTACGGGCTTAGCGGTCTTGGCAGCAGCTTTCGCCTTGGGTTTTGCCGCGGCCTTTGTGGTTGACTTTGCCTTGGCGGTTTTTTTGGTGCTTGGCTTTTTGGCCTTGCCGCCGCCTTTTGCAGCCTTTGCGGCTATCAGCTCCAGCGCTTCTTCCAGTGTGATCTCCTCGGGTGAGACATCCTTGGGAAGTGTCGCATTGATTTTTCCATGGCGTGCATAAGGCCCGTAACGACCGCTGCAGATCTCCACGCTGGCCTTGTCATCAGGGTGGTCGCCCACTACCCGCAATACGGTTGCGCCATCTCGCGCCTGTGCCAGCAATTCAACAGCCCTGTCCATGCGGATCTCGAAAATGTTGTCGCTGCGCGGGATCGACTTGAACTTGCCGTCGTGGCCGATATAGGGGCCGAAGCGGCCGATGTTGACAATGACTTTCTTGCCGGTTTCGGGATGAGCGCCTAGTTCACGCGGCAAGGCCAGCAGCTTTAATGCCGTGGGGAAGTCCGCCTGTTCGACTGGCAGTTCTTTGGGCCATGACACGCGCTTCGGTTTGGTCTTTTCCTCTTTCACCACTTCGCCCAGTTGGACGTAATGGCCATATGGCCCGCGCAGAAGCAGAACCTGTTTCTGTGATTCAGGATGTATTCCCAGTTCCACTCTTGCCGAGGCGTCATCCTGCGATTCGCCACTCAGGCTGCGTTTGTATTTGCACTCCGGGTAGTTGGAACAACTGATAAAACTGCCGTAGCGGCTGAGCTTTTTGGCAAGTGGTTTGCCGCACTCCGGGCATGCTTCGTCGAGCAATTCGACCGGGCGCTCGATGTCTGCCTTTTCCTTGACCAGCTTGGAAAAGCCTTTCCAGAACTCATCCATCACACCTATCCAGTCGCGCTTGCCTTCCGAAACTTCATCCAGTTCATCTTCGAGATGGGCGGTGAAACCGTAATCGACATAGCGGGTGAAGTGGTCGGTCAGGAACTTGTTCACGACACGACCTACATCCGTCGGCGTGAAACGCTTCTTGTCGAGAAGGGCATATTCGCGTGCCTGCAATGTGGAGATGATCGTGGCATAGGTGGAAGGACGGCCGATGCCATGTTCTTCCAGAGCCTTAACCAGGCTGGCTTCGGAGTAACGCGGCGGCGGCTGGGTGAAATGCTGTTCACCGTACAGTTTGTCGATCGGCAATATATCGCCTTCCGCAAGCGGAGGGAGTTTGCCGCTTTCTTCCTCGGTAGGTTCGTCCACATCCTCCATGTACACACCGATGAAACCCGGGAATACCAGCACTTGGCCGTTGGCGCGGAACAATGTGTTGTCACCCCCCAGACGGATGTCCAGATTGACGGTGTCGTAGCGTGCGGGTGTCATCTGGCAGGCCAGCGTGCGTTTCCAGATCATCTCGTAGAGTCGCGCCTGATCGGCTGTCAGGAAGTCGCGTATGCTGTCCGGTGTGCGTGTGATGGAAGTCGGGCGGATCGCCTCATGCGATTCCTGTGCATTCTTGGTTTTGCTCTTGTAGGTCGGCTGTGCGGTCGGCAGATATTCTGATGAGAAATTATCCCTGATGTAGTCGCGAATCTCCTGCACTGCTTCTTTGGCCAGCGATACCGAGTCGGTACGCATGTAGGAGATCAGGCCTATGGTTTGGCCGCCGATGTCAACGCCCTCGTAAAGTGATTGCGCAGTGCGCATCGTCCGGTCGGCGGTCATGCCCAGTTTGCGTACCGCTTCCTGCTGCAGGGTCGAAGTGGTGAACGGGGCGGCAGCGTAACGCTGTTTGGCTTTCTTCTCGACACGCACGACTTTGGGCGGGAGCTTAGCATCGCTCAATTTCGCATAGATCGCGTCATATTCGGCCTGATTGGTGATGCTGAGCTGCTCGAGCTTCTTTCCCTGATACTGGAACAGTTTTGCCGTGAAGGGCTGGTGATCCTTGTTGCTGTCGAGATGTACACTCCAGTATTCCTGGGTCTTGAAAGCCTCGATCTCGAGCTCACGCTCGACGATCATGCGCAACGCCGGGCTTTGCACCCGACCGGCAGACAGGCCGGGACGGATCTTGCGCCATAATAACGGCGACAGATTGAAGCCGACCAGGTAGTCGAGCGCGCGCCGCGCCTGCTGGGCATTGACCAGCGGTTGCGAGATCTCGCGCGGATGGGCAACGGCTTCGAGCACCGCGGACTTTGTGATTTCATAGAACACCACACGTCGAACGTCCTTGTTCTTCATGCCGCGCTTGGCCTTGAGCAGTTCTGCGATATGCCATGCGATCGCTTCACCCTCGCGGTCGGGATCGGGCGCGAGGTAGATGTGATCCGCTACTGCTGCAGCCTTGGCGATGGCGTCCATGTGCTTGCTGTTGCGCGCGATGGTTTCGTACTTCATCGCGAAACCATTGTCCGGGTCGACAGCGCCTGTCTTGGGTATCAAGTCGCGTACATGTCCGTACGATGCGAGGATCTCAAAATCCTTGCCCAGATATTTTTGCAATGTCTTTGCTTTTGCGGGAGATTCGACTATCAGTAGATTAGTGGCCATTCGCTGTGGTTCAGTGTAATTGGGTTGAATGAATCGGCGTCAAAAGTTCTTCGATAAGCAGCGGGTCAAGATCCTGATGGCGATTCCATAACACCATCAGCATGATCAGCTTGAGCTTGTCGAGCGGGAGGTTTTCCTGCTGAAGCGCGACGGATCTATCAATGATCATTTCCCTTTCCAGGGCGGAGATCAGGTGCTGGTGCTCGGCGAAGATCAGGAATTGGCGTGCTTCCAGACTTATCCGCTGGTTTTCGAGTTCGGCAAAATGCCGTATGCCGGTGTGAGCAAAGTCATCGGGGTAATTGTCAGGATCCTGCTGTTGCAGAGCGGACAACCACGTCAGCGCTTCTGTGATCTCCTCACCCTCAAAGCCTGCTGCTGAAAGCTTGCGGGACAGCTTATCCGGTTCGGGATAGCTGCCCGCGTCAAAATAACTTTCAAATAAGTACATCAGGATTTCAAACATGGTCTGATTATTATGGTGATTAGTGAATTCGTTGATACATGCCGCCGGGTAATGCGCTTATGTGTCCCGCAAGCTCAAGCGTCAACAGCATGGCGGATAGCTCGCTTACCGTCAAGCCGCAACGCATGCTGAGTGTTTCTACATTGACCGGATCGTAGCCCAGTTGTTCCAGCAGGGCCGAGTCTGTATTTTCCGGCCCGTGGTCTTGCTTCGCCGGGTTGCGCGCACCCGAACCGGATTGGGTTGTGACGCTCAGCGAGCCTAGCTCCTCAATAATGTCCTGGGCCGTTTCGACCAGCTTTGCGCCCTGCTTGAGCAAGGCATGGCAGCCCTTGCTCTGTGGGGAGTGTATCGATCCTGGGATGGCAAAAACATCACGGCTTTGTTCCAGGGCCAGCCTTGCCGTTATCAATGAGCCGCTCTGCAACGATGCCTCGACTACTAAACAGCCCAGACTCATGCCGCTGATGATGCGGTTGCGTCTTGGGAAGTTGGCAGCCAGGGGCGGGGTGCCGATCGGAAATTCCGATACCAGAGCTCCGTGTTCCGCGAGAGCGTGAGCGAGGTCGCGGTTTGCAGCTGGATAAACTTTATCCAGTCCGGTGCCGACAATGGCGATACTGCCGCCTTTTCCGCGCAGTGCGCCGTGATGTGCCGCCGCATCGATGCCGTGTGCCATGCCGCTGATGATGCAAAGCCCGGCATCGCTCAATGATAGTGCAAATGCTTCGGCATTTTTGACGCCTTGGGGGGTGGCATTTCTGCTTCCGACGACTGCTAGTGCATGCCGGTTAAGCAGATCAAGCCGCCCTTTGACATACAACAGAAGCGGGGGGTCGGGGATGTTAAGTAGCGCCTGGGGATAATGTTCGTCTGCCAGAGTGACCACGTGATTATTGTCGTCCTGTAGCCATTCCAGGGCGGGCGCCAGGGCAGTTTCGTCAATTCCGTTTGAGATATTTGCGGCGATATCTGTTTTGACGAAATGCCTGAGCGCGCTTTGCGAAGCACTAAATATCACTTCAGGCAAACCGATTTCTTTCAACAGCCGACGAGCGCTCTCGTCACCCAAGCCGCGAGTCAGGCTCAGCGCCAACCAAGCCTTGAGCGAAGCCTCAACATTCATCTGCTATGGAGTGTTGGCTTGATCCAGTAATTGCACCGGCAGTTTTGTTTGCATCACCAGCGCGTAGGATACTTTGTCGAACACACGGAACACAAACACCAGGCCGTATCGCTCATCGGGGAGTTTATATTCGTCGTCCCAGAATCCGGAGGTCTCTTGCACTGTTTCCCCCTTGCGGTAAAGAGCCAGTACATGTCCGTTTTCGATGCCGTCTCGTGCACCCTTGTTCAATGTGATGACGGCATTTTGCCCGGCTTGCAATACACCGCCATAGATGGAAATCACTTTTGCGGAGATATTGTTTTCGGGTGCTCGCGGCAGGTAAGTGGAGAATTCTTCAGGCGCCGGCACGACCAGCCTGTCCCCCTGATACATTTCCTGTTGGGAATGAGTGATTGCGATCGTGCTGATATCGTCAAATTTCTTTACCTCGGCATTGCCAAGGTAAATCGCTTCTATGCCCAGCACTTCATCCGTATCGGGGTCGATGAAAGTCTGTCCGGGGCGGTAGACCTGCCATTTGGTGCCTTTGTCCGAAGGCATGGTTCTTACAAACCCCGTATCGCCGCTACCGAGAATTACCCGTCCTTCACGTGCGCCGATCAAGGTCGGGGAGCCTTGCAACTCTTCCTCTTCGACCACGAGTGGCTTGCTCAAGAAAGGAGCGATAACACCGGAGGGTATTCCGGGAATGGCGTCGTGGTCACTATCGCCGCTGCGGACTTTGGGTGAAAGCCTGACTGTTGTGTTGTCGGCGATCTTGGTCGGCGGTGCCGCCACTTCGGGTTGCGTAGTGGCCGGCGCAGTGTCTTGCCCGATATGCAAAGTCCCGGTGTCCCTGTCAAGGAAGATGATATCGCCAGGGTAGATCCAGTGGGGGTTCTTGATGGCTTCCTTGTTCAATCCCCAGATGTGAGGCCACTTCCAGGGGTCATTGAAGAATGTGCCGGAGATGTCCCAAAGGGTGTCGCCCTTGACAACGATATGTCGATCAGGGGCATCCTTGCGGATATCCAAACGCATATCCGTACTGTCTGCAGACTGGGCGGCCAAGGCCAGGATGGGCAATAAAAGGCAAATCAGCGATATAATCTTGCGCATGTAAACTCCGACAGAGTCATTATCAAAAGTACGCAATGTTGCTGCGTTCCTTTAAATTCTGCATCTAGTCATATAAATAAGCAAGCATTTATGGGTAGCTTATGGCAATTCTGAAAATTTTACAGTATCCGGATCCGCGTTTGCACAAGGTTGCCAGCAAGGTCAAACAGGTCAATGAAAATGTCCGGAAGTTGTTGCTTGATATGGCTGAAACCATGTATGCGGCGCCGGGAGTCGGCCTTGCAGCTACCCAGGTTGATGTGCACGAGCGGATCATCGTGCTGGATGTTTCGGAGGAGCGCAACAGATTGATGGTGTTCATCAATCCTGAAATTATTTCATCCAGTGGTGAAGAAGAGTGCGAGGAGGGCTGTTTGTCTGTCCCCGGGATATTCGAGACGGTACGACGTGCTGAAAAAGTGAAGGTGAGCGCGCTTAATGAAAAGGGCGAGCCGTTTACCATCGAGGCAGACGGGTTTCTGGCTGTCTGTATCCAGCATGAAATCGATCATTTGAGTGGTAAAGTATTTGTAGAATATTTATCCCAACTCAAACAAACACGTATACGTTCAAAGCTGAAGAAGCGTTTGCGCGAAACGCTCTAGGGGCTATCCCATATGAAAATAATCTTCGCCGGCACCCCTCCGTTTGCGGCCAGCGCGCTTGCCGCCTTGCTTGAAAAACATCAGGTGGTGGGGGTGTTGACCCAACCGGACCGTCCTTCAGGCCGCGGCATGAAACTTACCGCCAGTCCGGTGAAACTACTTGCGCTGCAACATGGTTTGCCGGTATTTCAGCCCGTGAGCCTGAAGTCTGAGGATGCGCAACGCGAAATCGCCTCGTTGAATCCCGATGTCATGGTCGTAGCGGCTTACGGATTGATTCTTCCTCAAGTCGTATTAAATATCCCGCGATACGGCTGCCTGAACATCCATGCCTCTCTTCTGCCGCGCTGGCGCGGTGCGGCACCGATTCAGCGCGCGATCCTCGCGGGGGACAGTGAGACGGGTATTACCATCATGCAGATGGACGAAGGACTGGATACGGGCGATATGTTGTTAAGACATGCTTGTCCGATCACTCGGAATGATACTGCCGCAACATTGCACGACAAATTGGCGGATTTGGGCGCGAGCAGCATATTGGAGGCGCTGCAGGCGCTACAAGAGCAAGCCTTGCTGCCGGTCAAGCAGGACGATGCCGCGGCAACCTATGCCGCCAAGCTGGTTAAACGCGAGGGGCAGTTAGACTGGACGCAGGAGGCCGGACAGCTTGATCGCGCGGTACGTGCATTCAACCCTTTTCCGGTGTGTTACACCGAATTCAATGGCGCGGTGATAAAAATCTGGCAAGCTGCGATTGATGTGCTGCAGGGCGAGCCCGGTACGGTGCTCGCTGTTGGTAAGCAGGGGGTCACTACGGGTTGTGGCAAAGGCTCACTCAGGCTGGAAGTTTTGCAGCGCGCCGGTAACAAGCCGCAGCCAGCATCGCAATTTCTTCAGGCGGTGCCGATCAGGGAAGGCGAACGGTTCTCCTGATGCAACATATCCAGCTAGCAGCCAGCAAGATCGTTCAGCAGGTGTTGGGGGATGGGCGCAATCTCAATCGGGTGCTGGATGCGGTGCTGCGGAGCAAGGGGGCTTGGACTGTCAATCAACGCGCTGCCCTTCAGGATTTGAGTTACGGCACCCTGCGTTTCTATGGGCAGTTGCAATCCATCCTGAAGAATTTGCTGCTCAAACCCTTGTCTGATGAACGCGTAAGGTATTTGTTGCTGGTTGCGTTGTATCAGCTAATGCATGGCAAGTCGGCACAGTATGCGGTGGTCGATCACGCAGTTCGCGCAGCACAGAACTTGAATCCCCGGGTAAGCGGGCTGGTGAACGCGATTCTGCGCAATTTCTTGCGTAATCAGAGCGAATTGTTGGAGCAATCCGGGCAAAGTGCCGAAGGGAGATACAGCTATCCGCAATGGTGGGTAGATGAGTTGCATACGCAGTATGGCGAGCGTAGCCCTGCGATACTTGAGGCGGGCAACACCCACCCGCCATTGACGTTACGAGTCAATAAACAGCGCAGCGCAACAAACGAATATGCCGTCTTGCTTGCGCAACAAAATTTGCCTGCGCGGCAGATTGAGCCCGGTGCGCTACAACTCGAAAAACCGGTGGGGGTGGACAAGCTGCCCGGATTCCATGATGGTCTTGTATCGGTGCAGGATGCTGGCGCTCAATTCGCGGCGGGGCTGCTGGATGTCCGTGACGGGATGCGAGTACTGGATGCTTGTGCTGCGCCGGGCGGCAAGACTGCGCATGTATTGGAAATTGCCCATGTCGAAATGGTCGCATTGGACAAGGACGAGCAGCGTCTTGATCGCGTTGCAGATAATTTGCGCCGACTGGGATTGGACGCAAAGTTGATCGTGGGCGATGCCGGCCTGCCTGAAGAGTGGTGGGACGGCAAATTGTTTCATCGTATTCTGGCTGATGTACCGTGCTCGGCATCAGGTGTGGTCAGGCGTCATCCCGATATCAAGTGGTTGCGAAGACGTGATGACATCGCCGGATTCGCCACGCAACAGCTTGCTATCCTGAGCGCCTTATGGCCGCTGCTTGAGCATGATGGCAAATTGCTCTACGCCACGTGTTCAGTCTTTCAGCAGGAAAATGAGCAGGTGGTAACCTCGTTTTTGGCACAGCAACCGGATGCGCGGCGACTGCCGGTCAACTTGCCTGAGTGCAGCAAGGGGCAGATGTTGCCTGATGATCAGCATGACGGATTTTTCTATGCGTTATTGCAAAAAACTGTTTAGCTTACTGTTTCATGGTTTGCTGTTGGCGTGGTTGCTAGTGCCGACTGCAAACGCGGCAGGCATTACCGCAAGCAAAGTTGAAGTGCGATTGGACGAAAAGGGATATCAACTTGCCGCAAGCTATGACGTTGAGTTGAATCCTACGGTGCGACTTGCCCTGTCCCGGGGCATCCCCCTTTATTTCGTAGGTGAATTTTCCGTTACCCGCCCCCGCTGGGGTTGGGTGGATGATATGCAGCAGGCGGTCAGCAGTGGCATGGCGCATTATTTGTGGGGCGACGAATCCTCGCTGACGCATTGGTCCTGGCTGGATGAAGAGGTTTACACCGGCGAACAGACCATAAAGTTTTCATACAACGTTCTGACCAGGCAATACCGGATTTCACGCGGCGCGCTATTTCAGAATTTTGCCAGTTTTGAGGAAGCCATAAATCTCCTGTCCAGGCACAGCTCCGAAATCATCCCGCAAGACCTGCTGGACAAGGATGAGGATTACGTTGCGGCAGCGCGCCTGAGACTGGATATCTCCCAATTGCCCAATCTCTTGCAGGTGAATGCCCTGACCGACGATAACTGGACGCTTGATTCCGACTGGTATCGCTGGATGATCAAGCCTGCCGAGATTGCGGCACATACAGAAAGCCCCGCGGAGTGATGCAAAGTTGAAATACCTGATCTCCATAAGTGTCGCAATCGGCGGGATATTGCTTTACCTGCTCTCCAGTAGCAATGCAGATACCGCGGTGTTTTCCGGGAACTATTACGGTTTGTTATGGTTGACGGGATTGTTGGCACTGGGTTTGTCGGGGTTGGTGGGGTTCCAGCTGTGGGGACTGCGCAACAAGCTCAAGAACAAGGTGTTTGGCGCAAAGCTGACATTGCGTTTGCTCATTCTTTTTACTTTGATAGGCGTGTTGCCCGGCATCCTCATCTATGCAGTGTCCGTTCAGTTTCTCGATAAAAGTATCGAATCCTGGTTTGATGTGCGCGTGGAAAAAGCATTGGAGGGCGGCCTTAATCTGGGCAGAAACGGCTTGGACAATAGTCTGCGCGAACTTGCCAAAAAGGCGCAATTTGCAGCCTTATTGCTGGCCGAGAAACCTCCTGAGCAGCATCAGGGCGTGTTGAACCAGATGGTTGGCGAGAAGGTGGTGCAAGAAGCGGCATTATTCACACTGCGCGGCAGCTTGGTTTCTTTTTCGTCTGCGAATAGCAGTTTGCAGCCTGACATGCCCAGTGGCGAGATGTTGAGGCTGACTGCTGACATTGGCTCATATGCGGTCATTGACGCGCCTCCCGACAAAGGAATGTTGTTGCGTTCGTTGGTGATTGTCGACCCGGCTGGAAAATCAGGCGCGAGATATGTGCTGCAATTCACCCAGCCGGTGCCCAGGCAGGTAGAAGAAGATGCCGAAACTGTACATGCGGTCTATCGTGATTATCAGGGTCTGACCCTTTCTCGCCTCGGGTTGAAGCGGATGTATGCGATCACGTTGACCCTATCGTTGCTGGTGGTGTTGCTTACCGCCGTCTCCGCCGCATTTTTTATCAGCGGAAGATTGGGCGCATCCCTGGAGGCATTGGCAGATGGCACCCGCGCAGTGGCGCAGGGAGATTTCAGTGTCCAGCAACCAATCCGAAGTAGTGATGAATTGGGCGCTTTGACCGGGTTGTTTAATCAGATGACCAGGCAGTTGTCAGATGCCAGGGCGGTCAGTGAGCAACAACAGCATCAGGTTGAAAGGGCAAAGGGTTACCTGGAGAGTGTGCTGACGCATCTTTCTTCGGGGGTATTGGGTTTTGACAATAAATTCCAGCTGCGCTCAGTCAATACCAGTGCATCTCAAATACTTGCGGCACCGCTGCATGAGATGCTTCGCATGAGTCTGGATCAGATATCTGAAAAATCCGGCCTGCTGGTTTCCTTTTGCAATACCATCAAAGAGAGTTTTGCCGAGGCCAGCCAGGGTGATTGGCAGCGGCAAATTGAGCGTTTGAGTAAAAATGGCAACCAGATATTGTTGATGCGCGGCACGCGGTTGCCGGAAATCTCAGGGGCGGGTTATGTGGTGGTGTTTGATGACATCAGCCATTTGATGCTGGCGGAACGACAAGCCGCGTGGGGTGAGGTTGCGCGCAGACTTGCGCATGAAATCAAGAACCCCCTGACACCGATACAACTTTCCGCAGAGCGTTTGCAATATAAACTTTCCGACAAGCTTGATGAAGGCAGTGCGCAACTATTGAAGCGCGCGACACAAACTATCGTCAGCCAGGTTTCGGCCATGAAAAACATGGTCAGTGATTTTGCAAACTATGCACGCGGCCCTGCTCTGAGGCTGTCGAAGCTTGAATTGCACCAGTTGATACATGAGGTGCTCGGACTTTACGAAGCAAATGCGGTTCCCATCGAATTGAAACTCAATGCCACGAGGGATCAGGTCAATGGTGATGCTACCCGCTTGCGACAGGTGATACACAATCTGTTGCAGAATGCGCAGGATGCCCTGAACGAGGTCGCGCTTCCAAAAATAGTCCTGGTGACTGAAACGCTGCAGAAAGAAATTCGCTTAAGTATCGAAGATAACGGGACGGGCTTTTCCGAAGGCGCGCTGTCGCGCGCCTTTGAGCCATACATGACAACAAAAAGCAAGGGAACCGGCCTGGGGTTGGCTATCGTGAAAAAGATAGTAGAAGAGCATGGCGGGCATATCGGCATTGAAAATATCAAGGGTGGGGGAGCGCTCGTCAGCGTTACACTGCCTTTGACCGAGGGGGAGTAATGACAGGCAATCAGATATTGGTAGTGGACGACGAGGTAGGCATCCGTGAACTGTTGTCGGAGATACTTTACGACGAGGGGTATCAGGTTCATCTTGCCGAGAATGCCGAGCAGGCGCGGGCATTCCGCAATGATCATGAGCCTGACCTGGTGCTACTCGATATCTGGATGCCGGATACCGATGGCGTGGCACTGTTGAAAGAGTGGGTGGAGCAAGATTTGTTGACCATGCCTGTGGTGATGATGTCGGGTCATGGAACAATAGAAACCGCGGTAGAAGCGACTCGAATAGGCGCGGTGGATTTTCTTGAAAAACCCATCTCAATGCAAAAGCTGCTTGCGACAATCAAGGACGCACTCAAGACGCGTAAGCAGTCAATCCCGCCTGAACCTGGGGGGCAGATCACCAGTGATCAGGAACAGCAAATTGGTGAAGTGCAGCCACAACCGATATTTTTGCCACTCGACTTGCCTTTGCGCGAGGCGCGCGATCATTTTGATGCGCTCTATTTTGATTACCATTTGCGCAAGGAGTCAGGCAATGTCTCGAAGGTGGCTGAAAAGATCGGTTTGGAACGTACCCATCTGTATCGAAAGCTCAAGCAATTGGGAGTGAGATTCTCAAAAAATGGTGATCAGGGGTAATCTTAGTAGTTGAGCATAATGCTACGGTGTTTGCGCGGCGGTTGCCCTTCTTTGGGGGGTGCGGCATAATCTGTGGCCCAACAGAATTCTGGGAACCTTTGAAGGCTGGTTTAACGTGTAAAAAGGAGTGTTGCGTAGCATGGCAATTCTCTGAAGGATGCAGGCTGATAGGGATTTTGCACTTTAGACAGTTTTTTTGGTTCACTTCATAAAATAACCAATCCTACTTATAGGATGTTCAGGAGATAACAGGAAATGTCAGCGACACGCAATGTAACCCCACCCAAATATAACGACATTACCGGCGCTATCCGTATGCTGGCAGTGGATGCTGTGCAAAAAGCGAATTCCGGCCACCCGGGCGCACCGATGGGCATGGCGGAAATCGCCGATGTGTTATGGAACCGCCATCTGCGTCACAACCCGGCCAATTCAAAATGGCCTGACCGCGACCGATTCATGATGTCCAACGGCCACGGCTCGATGCTGGTTTATGCATTGCTGCATTTGTCCGGTTACGACCTGCCAATCGAAGAATTGAAGCGCTTCCGCCAAATGCATTCCAAGACGCCAGGCCACCCTGAATACGGTTATACCGATGGGGTGGAAACGACCGGAGGCCCTTTGGGCCAAGGCATCACCAACGCGGTAGGTATGGCGATGGCAGAAAAACTGCTGGCGGCCGAATTCAACAAACCGGGCCACGAGATCGTCAATCACCATACTTATGTGTTCATGGGCGACGGCTGCATGATGGAAGGTATCTCCCACGAAGCGTGTGCGCTGGCTGGAACCTGGGGTCTGGGCAAGCTGGTCGCATTCTGGGATGACAACAATATCTCCATCGACGGCCATATCGACGGTTGGTACACCGACGACACCCCAAAACGCTTCGAAGCTTACGGTTGGCATGTCATCGCTGATGTGCAGGGTCACGATAGCGAAGCCATCGATGCAGCGATCAAGGCAGCAAAAGCCGTCACCGACAAGCCTACACTGATCTGCTGCAAGACCATCATCGGCGCGGGTTCTCCGAACAAGGAAGGTACGCACGACGTGCACGGCGCTGCACTGGGCGATGCCGAAGTTGCTGCGACACGTGAACACATCGGCTGGAAATATCCTCCGTTCGAGATCCCCAAGCATGTATATGAGGCATGGGATGCGCGTACCAAAGGCGAAGGTGCGGAAAAGCTGTGGAACAACAAGTTCGCAGAGTACAAAAAAGCTTTCCCAAAAGAAGCTGCCGAGTTTGAACGCCGTACCAAGAACGAGCTGCCTGCAAATTGGGCGGATCATGCTGCCAAGGCTATCGCCGCTATCAACGAAAAGGGTGAGACCATTGCAACTCGCAAGGCTTCGCAAAATGCGATTAACGCGTTGCAACCCGCATTGCCAGAATTTCTGGGAGGCTCTGCCGACCTGACCGGTTCCAACCTGACCAACTGGACAGGCGCGCATCATGTGAGCGGCAAGAAACCGGGCAACTACATCAGTTACGGCGTGCGTGAATTCGGTATGTCTCACATCATGAATGGTATGGCGCTGCACGGTGGACTGTTGCCGTTTGGCGGCACTTTCCTGATGTTCTCCGAATATGCCCGCAATGCCTTGCGCATGTCGGCGTTGATGAAGCAACGCGTGATCTATGTTTTCACCCACGACTCCATCGGTTTGGGTGAAGACGGTCCGACACATCAGCCGGTCGAACAAACAGCGACATTACGTTACATCCCCAACATGGAAGTGTGGCGTCCGTGCGATACCGTCGAATCTATTGTGTCCTGGGTGGCAGCGGTGGAACGCAAGGATGGTCCGTCCAGCCTGATTTTCAGCCGCCAGAATCTGGCATTCCAGAAACGTGATGCGAAGCAGATTGCCGATATCCGCAAGGGTGCTTACGTATTGTCCGAAGCTGCTGGCGGCAAGCCGCAAGCTGTGATCATTGCCACAGGTTCAGAAATTGCCCTGGCAATGAGTGCTCAAAGCGCGCTGGCAGCGGAAGGCATCAACGTCCGCGTAGTTTCGATGCCGTCCACTAACGTGTTCGACAAACAAGATCAAGCATACAAGGACAGCATCCTGCCCAAGGGCATGAAACGCGTCTCAGTTGAGGCGGGCGTGACCAGCGGCTGGTACAAATATGTCGGTCTGGACGGTGCAGTGGTTGGCATTGATACGTTCGGCGAATCTGCGCCTGCGCCTGAGTTGTTCAAGCATTTTGGTTTCACCGTTGAAAATGTCGTGAAGGCGGTCAAGGGCGTTTTGTAATCATTAAATTTCAATAACTAAAAAGGGAGAAAAGCAATGGCTATTAAAGTTGGCATCAATGGTTTCGGCCGTATTGGCCGCATGGCATTCCGCGCGATCGTAAAGGATTTTCCTGGCATCGAGGTGGTGGCGATCAACGATCTGCTGGAACCTGAATATCTGGCTTACATGCTCAAATTTGACTCTGTTCATGGCAATTTCAAGGGCGACGTCAAAGTTGAGGGGAACAATCTGGTGGTTAATGGCAAGAAGATCCGTCTGTCTGCAGAGCGCGATCCTGCCAACCTGAAATGGAACGAAGTTGGCGCGGATCTGGTGATCGAATCTACCGGCTTCTTCCTGACCAAGGAAACCTGCCAGAAGCACATCGATGCGGGCGCCAAGAAAGTCGTTCAGTCTGCTCCGTCCAAGGATGACACACCAATGTTCGTTTATGGTGTGAACCATGAGGCTTACGCAGGTCAGAGCATTGTTTCAGCCGCTTCATGCACCACCAACTGTCTGGCGCCTGTCGCCAAGGTTTTGCATGACAACTGGGGCATCAAGCGCGGCCTGATGACTACCGTTCACGCGGCGACTGCGACCCAGAAGACTGTTGATGGTCCGTCCTCGAAAGATTGGCGTGGCGGTCGCGGCATACTGGAAAACATCATTCCTTCATCGACCGGTGCCGCAAAAGCTGTCGGTATAGTGCTGCCTGCATTGAACAAGAAGCTGACCGGTATGGCGTTCCGCGTGCCGACTTCTGACGTATCGGTAGTCGATCTGACCGTCGAACTGGAAAAGCCAGCCAAGTATGCAGATATCTGCGCTGCAATGAAAAAAGCTTCACAAAGCGGTGCGATGAGCAAGACCTTGGGTTATACCGATGAGAAAGTGGTTTCCACCGACTTCCGCGGTGTTGGTTTCTCTTCGATATTTGACGCGGAGGCCGGCATTGCCCTGGACGATACGTTTGTCAAGGTCGTTGCCTGGTATGACAACGAGTATGGCTATACTTGCAATATGCTGCGTTTTGTTGAGCACGTTTCGAAGTAAGTCTTCGATCAAGGGCTGGCTCTGAGCCAGCCCTTTTAGTTTTCGAGTCTACAAAATACTAAGGAAATATCATGTCTGTTATTAAAATGACCGATCTGGCTCTCAAGGGCAAACGTGTCCTGATCCGCTCTGATCTCAACGTACCCGTCAAGGACGGCAAAGTAACTTCAGATGCGCGTATCACGGCATCCATGTCCACCATCAATGCTGCACTGAAAGCCGGCGCACGCGTGATGGTGACTTCCCATCTGGGCCGTCCGGAAGAGGGCGTATATTCCGAGGAAAATTCCCTCAAGCCGGTTGCCGACGATATCGCCAACAAGATAGGCAAACCTGTGCGATTGATCCGTGACTGGGTGGATGGCGGTTTTGATGTCGCTGAAGGCGAATTGGTTCTGCTGGAGAATTGCCGCTTCAACAAGGGTGAAAAGAAAAGCGACGAAGCGTTGTCAAAAAAATACGCTGCACTATGCGACGTGTTTGTGATGGACGCTTTTGGAACCGCGCACCGGGCGCAAGCCTCAACACACGGTGTAGCCAAATATGCGCCAGTTGCGGCAGCAGGGATCTTGCTGACTGAAGAACTGGAAGCATTGACCAAGGCGTTATTGAGTCCGGCTCGTCCAATGGTTGCCATCGTCGGCGGTTCGAAAGTTTCTACCAAGCTGACCGTTTTGGAATCCCTGTCCGAGAAATGCGAACAACTGGTTGTCGGCGGCGGTATCGCCAACACTTTCCTGAAGGCTGCCGGCAAGAACGTTGGCAAATCACTGTGCGAAGATGACCTGGTTCCAACCGCACAGGCGCTGATGAGCAAAATGACAGCACGTGGCGCAACCATTCCCATCGCGGTCGACGTGGTGGTGGGCAAGAAGTTTGACGCGAACGAGCCTGCCGTGCTGAAGGATGCGGGCGATGTGGCTGACGACGACATGATCTTTGATATCGGTCCAAAGTCCGCTCAAGAGTTGGCTGACATCATCATGAAGGCGGGAACCGTGGTGTGGAACGGTCCGGTCGGCGTGTTCGAGTTCGACCAGTTTGGCGAGGGTACCAAAACCATAGCCAAGGCGATTGCCGAAACAAATGCTTTCACCCTGGCGGGTGGCGGCGACACGATAGCGGCTATCCAGAAGTACGACATCTTTGACAAAGTGTCTTACATCTCAACCGCTGGCGGTGCGTTCCTTGAATTCCTCGAAGGCAAGACTTTGCCTGCGGTGGCGATTCTGGAAGAACGCGCCAAACAATAACCAATTAGGAATCACATGCTGCGTAGAACCAAAATAGTTGCAACGCTGGGGCCGGCCTCCAGCGACCAAAAAGTATTGGAGAATATGATCCGTGCCGGAGTAGATCTGGTGCGGATGAATTTTTCCCACGGCTCGGCCGAGGATCATGTAAAACGTGCGGAAACCGTTCGTGCTGCGGCGCTTGCAGTAGGTCGCACCGTTGGTATTCTGGCGGATCTGCAAGGCCCCAAGATCCGGGTACGAAAATTCGAGAACGACAAGATCGTCCTGAAAAAAGGCGCTACCTTTATTCTGGATGCCACTCTGGACGGGCTGGGCAATCAGGATCGAGTCGGGCTTGATTACAAGGATCTGCCCAAGGATGTGAGCAAGGGTTCTATCCTGTTGCTCAACGACGGCATGCTGGAATTCGAAGTGGCCGAAGTCAAAGGCGAGGAAGTCATTTGTACGGTCATACGCGGGGGTGTACTTTCCAACAACAAAGGCATTAACCGCAAGGGCGGCGGACTTACAGCACCAGCACTGACTGACAAGGACAAGGAAGACATCAAGACCGCGGCGATGATCAAGGCGGACTATTTGGCGGTATCATTTCCGCGCAGCGGAGATGATATGCGTTTGGCGCGCAAATTGATGCATGAGGCCGGCGGCAAGAGCATGCTGATGGCCAAGATAGAGCGTGCTGAAGCGATCCCTGTATTGGGCGAAATCATTGATGCATCCGATGCCATCATGGTGGCTCGCGGCGATCTAAGTGTCGAAGTGGGTGACGCGGCCGTACCGGGTTTGCAAAAGCGCATGATCAAGATGGCCCGCGCAAAAAACAGGCTGGTCATTACCGCGACCCAGATGATGGAGTCGATGATCACCCATCCGATCCCGACCCGTGCCGAGGTTTCCGACGTGGCCAATGCCGTGCTTGACGGAACTGACGCAGTGATGTTGTCGGCAGAAACTGCGGTAGGCGATTATCCGCTGGAAACCATCGAGGCAATGGCGCGCATTTGCATCAAGGCCGAGCGTGAGGGCGAAGATAATGCCATCGATAGACGCGGGGCGGATCAGAGCTTTGCGCGCATAGATCAATCTATCGCGATGTCGGCATTGTTTGCAGCTTCGCACTTTAATGTGAAAGCGATCGTAGCCATGACGCAATCGGGCTCAACTGCTTTGTGGATGTCGCGCGTTAATGCCGGTGTTCCGATTTTCGCGTTGACTCCGGTACCTGAAACCCTGACCAAAGTGACGCTTTTCAGCGGCGTTCACCCGGTACTTTTCCCAAGTTCAGACAGGAAAACAGTGCAGGAATTGATTGATGCCGAACTGCAGTTGGTGGAGATGGGTTATCTCGAGGAAGGTGACCTGATTGTAATTACCGTAGGTGAGGCCGTGGGTCAGTCGGGACATACCAACACGTTGAAAATCGTTAAGGTTGGCGATCACCGCAAGAACACAATCAAATAAAGCTATAACAGAAGAAGCAGTACGAATCGTATTTTCAATTAATCAGGAGAAAAAAATGGCACTCGTATCCTTACGTCAATTACTCGATCATGCGGCAGAAAACGGCTACGGCTTGCCCGCATTCAACGTCAACAACCTCGAGCAGGTTAAGGCAATCATGGAAGCGGCTAATGAGACAAACAGCCCTGTGATCATGCAGGGATCGGCCGGTGCGCGCAAATATGCGGGCGAACCATTTTTGCGTCACCTGATTCTGGCGGCGGTGGAAATGTATCCGCACATTCCGGTTGTCATGCATCAGGATCACGGCGCATCACCGGCAGTCTGCATCAATGCAATCAAATCCGGTTTCTCCAGCGTGATGATGGACGGCTCTCTGGAAGAAGATGCCAAGACACCTGCTACATTTGAATACAACGTGGATGTCACCCGCCGCGTCGTCCAGATGTCACACGCTGTCGGTGTGTCTGTCGAGGGCGAGTTGGGCTGTCTGGGTTCGCTGGAAACCGGTATGGGTGAAAAAGAAGATGGTCAGGGTGCGGAAGGTGTTCTGTCTCACGATCAGCTATTGACCGACCCGGAAGAGGCTGCACAGTTTGTACGTGCGACTGGCGTGGATGCGTTGGCGATTGCCATCGGTACTTCCCACGGTGCATACAAGTTTACCAAGCCTCCAACCGGCGACACTCTGGCAATCAGCCGTATCAAGGAAATTCACGCCCGTATCCCCAACACCCATCTGGTGATGCACGGTTCATCGAGCGTGCCTCAGGATTGGCTGGAGATCATCAATAAGTATGGTGGCACGATGCCGCAAACTTACGGTGTGCCGGTCGAAGAGATCGTCGAGGGTATCAAGCACGGCGTACGCAAGGTGAACATCGACACCGACCTGCGCATGGCTTCTACAGGTGCAGTTCGCCGTTTCCTGGCCGAAGACACCAAGAACTTCGACCCGCGCAAATTCCTGGCCGCAACCACCACGTCGATGCGTGCAATCTGCAAGGCTCGTTACGAAGCTTTCGGTTGCGCCGGACAGGCTGGCAAGATCAAGCCGATCTCGCTGGACGATATGGCAAATCGTTATGCCAAGGGTGAGCTGAACGCGATCGTCAAGTAATAGTTCTTTACTTTGTAGCGTCAAAAAGGCGACCTTCGGGTCGCCTTTTTTGTGGCTGCAGTTTAATTATGGGGAAATGCGATCCAAACTGAATTGGCAGTCTGCAGCCCAATAGCAAAGTACATTGATGGTGGCTCTATAAGGTAAGGACGCTCTGATTAAGTCCATCCGCCAAGCACTTGTCGAAGGGTTACTCAACTGAACACTGGATCGGACATACCCTGGGGATTGTGGTGAGAAAGATAAAGGCGGCCTGGGCCGCCTTTATCCATGGCTGGTGAATCGCCTGTATCTACTGAGGGATCAGTTCCCTTCTGATCATGCGTTTGGACGAAAAGCTGGCCGAGGATGACTGGAAGTCGACGCCTTCATTGATATCAGGCGTTGGATTGGCAGACGTTACGACTTCTACTTTAGGTTCTCCTTCTATGTAGATGATGTTGACACCAACGATAGGGGAGTCATATTTCAATGAGGCTACAGTATTAATCGCTGTACCAGTCTTGTAGTTGAGCACGTTCAGCCAGCCAGTTCCGCCCGGGGAGCAGGTGGTATTTGAGGGGACGATAGTGGGAACAAGTAATGTGCCCAATACCAGCTTGCTGTCGATGTTTACCCGCTCGGAAGCCGGTGCGGGACTCGGCACGGGACTTGGGTAGGGGAAATCCACAAACCAACCCAGGTCGCTGCCAAAATTGACCGGATTACCCGAGGAAGTGCGGGTTGCGGTAACGGTATCGGGAATCAGCGTTTGCTGTACCAGCGAGTTGCGGGGATTCACAATCGTGGTAGTCACATCATCATCCTTGATCGCATATTGAGTTTGTTGCTGCGTCGTAGTCAGATCGGGCGTACCCAGATATTGAGCTTCCCTCGGTTTTTCGTCTTCCAAGAAGTGGCGTTCATGCTACCAGCTTTTCTTTCTGCTGAGCAATAAGCCAGTCTTCCAGAAACTTCATTGGTGACTTGTAGCCCAGTGTCGAGTGTTGCCGTTTCCGGTTG
>JBGSMU010000161.1:0-14095 GCA_041739955.1 Gallionella sp.
CAACCGGAAACGGCAACACTCGACACTGGGCTACAAGTCACCAATGAAGTTTCTGGAAGACTGGCTTATTGCTCAGCAGAAAGAAAAGCTGGTAGCATGAACGCCACTTCTTGGAAGACGAAAAACCGAGGGAAGCTCAAAGAGCCAGATTCCTCTGGCTCTTTAATCATACGACTGGGGTGGCTGATGGGGCTCGAACCCACGACAACAGGAATCACAATCCTGGACTCTACCAACTGAGCTACAGCCACCATTGAACAAACAACTAACCATTTCGCTAGTCTGACACTGGCGTGCCCGACAGGAATCGAACCTGTAACCCCCAGCTTAGAAGGCTGGTGCTCTATCCGGTTGAGCTACGGGCACAATTCTTTTCTAGGCGATTAAACCTCTATTAAACCTGGTCGGGGTGGAGAGATTCGAACTCCCGACATCCTGCTCCCAAAGCAGGCGCGCTACCAGGCTACGCTACACCCCGAAGGCTACGCATTATACAGACGCAGGCTTATAAATCAATTCAGTTGTGATGTTTTTTCAGCCTCCGCGAGGCCAACATCAAGTAATAACCCATAGACCATAACGTGAGGAGCGCTGCAAAGTACAGCAGCAGCTCACCAATCACTTGCACATTGATTCCGAGAAGTTTGTCGTGGTGTAACAACATGAGTATGGCGATCATCTGGAATGCGGTTTTCAATTTACCCAGGAACGAAACAGCCACACTCTTGGCCTCCCCCAGCTTGGCCATCCATTCCCTTAATGCAGAGATCGTGATTTCACGGCCTATGATGATGAATGAAATCACCGCATCGGCGCGCCCCAGCTTTACAAGAAGGATCAAGGCGGCTGCTACCATCAGTTTATCGGCGACAGGATCAAGGAACGCCCCGAAAGCCGAGGATTGGTTCAACTTCCGCGCAAGGTAGCCATCCAGCCAGTCAGTGACCGATGCCAGCAAAAATACACCCGTGGCGATCAGATTCTTGTGATGCGGGGCAAGCGTGTGGTCAGACAAGTAGAAAACGAAAACGAAAACCGGGATCAGCAGGATTCTTAACCAGGTTAGCAGATTGGGGACATTTAAAGGCATGCGACTAGTGTAGCTGCTGATAAATCTTTTCGGCAACCTAATCTTGATAATTTTTTAATGGAGCTGCCGGTATATCGCTTCAGCAAGTAATTTGCTGATCCCTTCGACCTGAGCCAGCTGTTCCACGCTCGCCTGAGCCACTTCACGCATACCCCCGAAGTGGGTCAGCAAGCTGCGTCGGCGCTTATCCCCCACTCCGCTGATCTCCTCCAGAGTCGAAGCAGTACGGATCTTGGCGCGTTTTGCGCGATGCCCGGTGATGGCAAACCTGTGCGCCTCATCTCGTATCTGCTGGATCAGGTGCAATGCCGCATCATCGCTGCGCAGCTGTTTGCTTGTTCCATCCGGAAATATCAATTGCTCCAGTCCCGCCTTGCGCTCGACACCCTTGGCCACTCCTATCAGAGCCAACTCGTTCAATCCCAGTTCCTGCATGACTTCCATTGCGATATGCAATTGCCCCAGACCACCGTCGATCAGAACCAGATCCGGCCTCCCCGCTTCTCCTATACGCAGATTCTCGGCCAGTTTCTGGTAGCGCCGGGTCAAGGCCTGACGCATCGCGGCATAGTCGTCTCCGGGCGTGATGCCGCTTATGTTGTAACGGCGGTATTGCGCCGAACGCATGTCGAAATTCTCGTACACCACACAGGAGGCCTGCGTCGCCTCGCCCATGGTGTGACTGATGTCGAAACACTCGATGCGCTGAAGATCCGGCATATCCAGGAATTCACGCAATCTTTCCAGCCTCAGCTTCTGCCCCCCCTGCTGCATTGCGCGTTGCTGCAGTGCAAGCAAGGCGTTGCGTTGACCCATCTCCAGCCATTGCTTCCGTTCCCCAGTGGTGGCGGAACTGATCTTGACCGGGTGGCCTGCCTGCTCACTCAGCAATTGGGCCAATGCTGCATCATGGCACTCTGCCGAAAGCGCCAATAGTGCCGGAACGTCACGGTTCAGATAATGCTGGGCGATGAAAGCCTGCACGATCTCCTCCGCAGACAAGTCATCCGCATGTTCGGGAAAGAAGCTCTTGTCGCCCAGATGCCGTCCACCACGCACCATGGCAAGATTGATGCAAGCTGCCCCGTCCATCTGCGCCAAAGCGATGATATCTGCATCGGTAGCCCCGCCGGTCGATTCGACGAATTGCTTCTGTTGGACTGTGTGCAGTGCGCGCAACTGGTCGCGCAACACGGCCGCCTGTTCATATTCCTGTGCCTCCGCAGCGTGTTCCATATCCCGCCTCAGGGTTTGCTCGACCTCCTGATCGCGTCCCTGCAGCAGCATCACGGCGTTGTGTATGTCAGCCTGATAACCTTTTTCCGAGATCAGCTTTACGCAGGGTGCGGTACACCGGTGAATCTGGTGCAGCAGACACGGACGTGAGCGGTTATTGAATACGCTGTCTTCGCAAGTCCGGATGCGGAAGATCTTCTGCAGCAGCTGAATGCTTTCCTTCGCGGCATAGGAATTCGGATAGGGGCCGAAATGCTGGTGCTGGCGGTTGGGCGTTCCCCGGTAATACGTCAGCCTGGGGAATCTGTCGCCGGTCAATACAATATATGGATATGACTTATCATCTCGAAACAATATGTTATAGCGTGGTCTTAATGACTTTATCAGGTTGTTTTCGAGCAGCAATGCTTCGGATTCGGAGCGAGTGACCGTAGATTCGATGCGTGCAATATGCGACACCATCAGTTTGATGCGCGGCGAGATATTGGTTTTCCGGAAGTAGGATGAGACCCGCTTCTTCAGCTGTATCGCCTTGCCGACATAAAGCACCGCGCCTTTAATGTCATAGAAGCGGTACACACCCGGCAGCAAAGGCATGCTATCGAGTATCGGCTTGGGATCAAATTTTCGGGTTTCCGACATGTTCCGCGATCTTCTCAACGACTGATTCGAACATCGGCGTGGTCAGGCGTCTGGTCTGGGTGTTGTAACGGCTGCAATGGTAACTATCGAACAGAGTCATACCGCCCGGCAAAACATGTCGGGCTCCATGCGCAAAGGCATAGCTGCTTTTGCGTAATCCCAGTGCTGTCAGGACCGACTGGTGGGCGATCGTTCCCAATGCCATGATCGCCGCGCCCTTGGGCAACCCTGCAAGTTCTTCCGCCAGATAGGTATTGCAGTTACGGATCTCACTTGGTTCAGGCTTGTTTTGGGGGGGCAGGCAACGCACCGCATTGGTAATGCGGCAATTGTTCAGACACAGGGCCGGGTTGGCTGCGCCTTTTGCGTCTAGCGGTTCAGGACTGCTGGAAAATCCAAACTTGTGCAGCGTCCCATACAGTAAGTTTCCCGCATGGTCGCCGCTAAACGGTCTTCCGGTACGATTGGCACCATGCATGCCCGGTGCCAGGCCGACAACCAGAAATGGTGTCCCGGCGTCGCCAAACGAGCTCACCGGCAGGGCATGATACGCAGGCTGTTCTATCCGAACCTGATCAAGGAACCCAGCTAGACGAGCACAACGCCTGCAATCAATCGAAGAGGATACTGTCACCCGAAAAATCCCCTGTCCCACAATGCGACCAGCAGGGCGATCGTTACGACGATAGCGAGATAATATGGCCACATCGACTTCTTTTCGGCGAACGGATCAACGAGTGACCTGCTGGAGCCGGGAGGCAAACCGGCCATGCCCGTCAGTGAAGTGCCGAACGGGATATTGATGAACACGCGAGCATTGATCGCCCAGCCGCTTGCATCAAGTATCGGACCAAGGCTGCGTTGTTTCAGCTTGAACCAGGCAAGTGCCATTGACGGACATGAGATCAGCAACATCAACCCTATGATCGCCAACGGGATCTGCCAGAACTCCAGCCCCAGAAGACCGCTGACGATGGAAGCAAGGATGCCGCCGATGGCACCGATGGCGAGACCGATCGCGGCAAAGATACCGGCAAATTTGGCAACATCGAATGGCGTTTTGGCCGGCGTTGCTGAAGCTGCGGCGTCAACGATGGGTTTTGTACCTTCAGTCGTTGCCTTGAGCATGCTTCCTTCGACCGCACTGGCCTTGGTTGAAGCGAATTTTTGCAATTGATCGCTGATCATCTTGATCAGTTTCTTGTATGGAGACCAGAAAGCCTGACGGATGCTGATCGGATGATCAACAACCCTGACGATTTTGACATTCCAATCCAGACCTTTTCGGTCATAAAAGATACCGTTGCGACCAACCATCAAAAAATCAGAGTCACCCGCAGTAAAAGCAGCGGCAATGTTCATTTTTTCGGTACCGCCCGTGCGCACACATTCGCAATACGCAAGGCATACACTGCTCATACTGGCGAAACCGGCATGTTTGTTGACATCATCAACCTTGACGCAGAGATCGCAGCTACGTCCGTCCATGTATAGCGTCCCGAGCTGAAACACCGCCTTTTCCCTGCCCGTATAGAAACTGCGAAATGAAACAAAATTATTCACCAACTTGAACAGATCACGGTTGTAGTGTAGCAAGGTCTCAACCAGGCGGATCGATTTGACTTCGCTCTCTACCGCCTTGTCTTTCAGCATCAGTTCGTCGATAGCCGCCTTGTGATTTCCCGCAAGGATCTCGCGCAAGCGGGTGATCCCAAGTGGCTCAACGTTCGTCTGCGGCTTGACGGCCTGCCAAGCTTCAAACTCAGCGAATCTTGCCCGTAGTTCGGCCCATTCGGTGATCGTCAGGCTGACTTTCTCACCAAGCAGGGGAAGAATGACCTGTTTGTGAAAAGATGCCATCCGCTGTTGCCATGCCGGATTGACGCTATCCAGCAACGGCAACGGTTTGCCGGCTGAGACAGTTGCCAATGGAAAACTCCCCACTTCATCACTTTTTCCGGACAGGATATGAGCGGCGATCTGTTGATAGTCTTCAACGGCACGGCTCAGTGGGGCGGCTGCACGAGTATCGTAGGCCGCCAATTGGCATCGGGTGAAATAGTCTTCCACCTTGTCCCGGATGGCATGAAACGCCGCCGCCGCAGACAGGGTTTGATCTCCCAGAATCAATACAGTCGAATCTCCCTCGCCTTTGGCATACCACGCTGAATAGGCATCGGCTTCGGAAAAGAATCTGTCTGCCACCTCCTGATTGATACCGGCTTCGCCCCCCTTATCGGTTACGGTGCCGGTACATTTAGCGATGTCCTCGACAGTCGTGCGCAATCCGGCATCCGTGATATTGGCGGGACAGATCACCCCATCGCCGTTGAACACCAGTCCGGCAATAAGCTTTTCAATGTCGTCCATATCCCCCAGTGTGATCTCTGCCTCATCCGGTTTACCCAGACTCTCCAGTATGTGCCGGGCAGAAGCCAGTATCTGCCTCCCCTCTTCATTGGAGTCATCAATATCACTCAATGCCAAATGGTCAGATCCCGCGATCAGCATCTCGGCATTTTTCAATATTGTGCAACTCAATTTGACTGCAGTCAGTATCTCGTTGGCACGGATATGCCCGTCACCGTCGTTGTCGATCATTTTAAGTGTCTTGGGATCGAACTCGATCCCCTGTGTCGGGCAGCTCAAAGCTACCCACAATTTCTGGTCCAGTTCCGGCAAGGACTGCAAGTCAGCACCAGTGTCAAGCTGTACCTGATCAAAGCCGCCAGCCCGAAAGAATTTCCACTTATGTAAAGTTGTCATACCCACACCTGCTCCAGAATTATTTGTTGTGATTATAAGGTTGAATCGTGTTTTTCCAGAATGAACTCAGCACCATCGTCCTGCGCCAACAGCCTTGTCAGACTGGGCATGACTTCCTTCAAAGTGTCATAAAGTGTCCAAGGCGGGTTTAGGATGAACATGCCGCTTCCGTGCATTCCGAAGCCGTCTTCACTTGGCGTTTGCACGGTAAGTGCGACATGCAGCCAGCTCTTCACTGGCAGTTGTTTGAGTTGTTCGGGCAACTGGTGTGCCTCGGCGCGTTGCAATTGCGGGTACCACACCGCATAGATCCCATTGGCGAAGCGCTTCAATCCTTCGCGCAATGCGACGATTACTTGCGGGTAATCCTGCTTGATTTCATAAGAAGGGTCGATCATCACAAGTGCACGGCGCGGAGGTGGCGGCAACAAAGCTTTCAACGCGACGAAGCCATCGCTTCCCTGTACCAGCACCTTTGAGCCATGACCGGCAAAATTCTCATGCAAAATCTCACTGTCGGTCGGGTGCAGTTCGAACAGCCTCATCTTATCCTGCTCGCGCAATAGTTTGAGCGCGACTAGCGGGGAACCCGGATAAAGCTTCATCTGACCATCAGGATCGATACTTTTCACCAGCGCCACATATTCCGCCAGCGCTGTGGGCAGGTCGTCGCGATCCCACAGACGCGCGATGCCTGTTTCATATTCAGCGTTCTGCGTAGCAAAGCCTCTATCCAGCGCATAGCAACCGGCCCCGGCATGGGTATCTATGTACCAGTAAGGTTTGTCCTTTTGCGCGAGATATTGCAGCAATTGCACTTCGATAAAGTGCTTCAGCACATCGGCATGGTTCCCCGCGTGGAAGGCGTGACGGTAGCTCAGCATGAAGTCGGATTTATGGTTAGTGACAGATGGGATTGTGCCACGCTAGCGGCCGGCTTTCGAGTTTTGATACCAGTTGGCTGTTTCAAGCAGCCCTTGCTCCAGCGAGTAAGGTGGTTCCCAGGATAACTCATGGCGTATTTTCTTATTGCTTACCCGCAATGAGCCGAACAGCCTGTCTATCTGGGCAGAGCGTCCCAACAATGTCGCGGCGATCCGCAACAATACCGGCGGGAAATAGAATGAACGACTTTTTCTCCCCAGGGAGGCGGCGATCTTTTCAGCCAGCGTCGCTGTCGAAACATCCGCGCCATCACTGACTAAAAAAGTCTTTCCGGCCGCCAAAGGATGAGCAGCACAAGCGCTCAGCGCATCCGCAAGATTTCCGACGAACACCAGACTGCGTGCATTGTCAGCTCCCGCCAGCGGCAAAGGTGTCCCCTTGTCTATCGCGGCCAGCAGGCTGATGAAATTACCTTTTACCCCGGGGCCATATACCAGTGGGGGGCGCACGACGACAACTTCCAGCCCTGTTTCCCGGCCAATACCCTGCAATGATTGCTCGGCTTGCCATTTCGAGATGCCATATGGGTCTTGTGGTGCGGGTGTATCAGCTTCGCTATATACATGCCCGGCAACGGTTTCTTCACCATTGACCTTGATGGAGCTGACATAAACAAATCTCTTTGCACCCGCTTTAACCGCCTGCTCTGCCAAATTGACAGTACCAAGCACGTTGACCTTGCTGAATTCAGCCAGCGGATCACTTGCAACATCCTTCATCACATGCACGCGCGCGGCAAGATGGATCACCACGTCCACATCACGAAGCGCTTCAGTCCAGTCAGTGGCATCGTCGATATCGCCTACAGAAGCAACTTCAACGCACTGGGGCAAGACGGTTGTTGAACGGACAGCTCCCCTAACCAACCATCCCTGACGTGACATAGCTTCGCACAGATATCTGCCCAAAAATCCGTTGGCGCCGGTCACCAGCACCAGCCTGGGAGTACTGTTCATCGTGTCCCCGATATTCATAAATAAGTATTTCTAAAACCCGTATTCATAGTCAGCCGTCTCGTCATCAGTAGTTCTGCAGGAGCGGGCCACGCCCTCGATCATTTTTTGTTCGCGGGCATGGCCCGCTCCTGCAGCTTATGCCATCAGCTCTTCATATCGTTTGACCAACTCAGCTGTAATTTTTTCGCTGGCAAAGAATTCCAGCGCGCGCACCCTGGCTGCCTCACCCATACTCATGCGCAGTGCCGAGTCATCTATCAGCTTGATCAACCCCGCAGTCAATGCGACCACATCGCCCGGCGGGAACAGCGATCCCGATAAACCATCCTCAACCGCATCAGTGATCCCGTAGATACGTGTGGCGACAGTGGGCACCCCACTGGCGGCAGCCTCGATCACCACCTGGCCAAAACCCTCGCGATAGCTCGGCAGACAAAAGATATCGGCGGCAGCCATATACCGTTCCGGCTGGGGAGTAAAACTCACTCTGCGCAAATGTTGGGCATGGGCACCGCATATGGCTTGCACGCGAACGAAGGGAACATCTTCTTCCGCCCCCACCAGCACAAGTACCACATCACTACGTCGCGAAGCGATATCGGCAAAGGCATGGGCCAGATCAAGCATGCCCTTGTCCCGGTTCAACCTGCCCAGAAACAAGATCACGGTTTGATCCGGGCTTATGCCCAATTCTTCACGAACGGCGGCTCTGGTTTGTGCATCATGATGGAAACGATGACGATCCACACCGCAGATCGACCCATGGCCGATCACCTGCCCCTTTCCCCGTGGCAAGACCCCTTCTGCGATCAAAAAGTCGCGTTGGGAGGGACTGTCCACCAGGATATGGGTAGCGAACAATACGATGAGTTTGTCGAATTGTTTGAGCGCAACCCGTTTCCAGCCGCGCTTGTTTGCCCAGACTTGGCCGGTGAAAGTATGGATGCGCACCGGAACGCCGGCCAGTTTTGCCGCCAGCATGGCCAACAACCCGGTTTTGGGCATGATGGAATGAACCAGATCGAAACGCTCACGGCGAAACAGACTGATCAACTGAAACAGCACCAGCAGATCTTGCCAGGGCGCTACCTTGCGCTGAATATCCAATGGCATGAACCTCGCGTTCAGACCGCTTAGCAATTCAGAATCCCTGGGATTGGATACGACCGTAACGGACCATTTCTCTGCCGAGGCATTGATGTGATCCTTCAGGAAGGCATACACCACATCAGGTATCGTCGCGACAAAACAGATCTTTTTTATACCGGATGTCATCTCGGCAAAGCCCCGACCAGTTCTCGCACTCCCTCTTCCATGCTTCTTACGTGCTGGTAACCCAGTGTCTGCCGGATATGGGATACGGGATAGTCCGCACGATTGGTCAGCGCGTCGACTCTTGATGATGTGAGCGGAAAGCCGGGCAGTTTTCCCAAGGTGGCGGCAACCAGGCGGGCGATCGGCAACGGTATCCTCAAGCGTGGGGCCGACTTTCCCAAGGCTTGCGCGATCATGCTCACGAACTGCTCCAGCGTGCGGTGATCGGACAAATTGAATATCCCGCCACGGGCGGCATCCATGGTTCCGCACCTGATCAAGCCTTCTGCAACGTTGTCCACGTGGATGTAGTTCGCGGATGCACCGGGTTGGCCTATGTAAAAGAACAATCCTTTATCTACCATGGCCGCCATCTTGAACAATGACTGGTTGGTCATGCTTGCCCCAAAAACATTCGAAGGACGCAAGATAGCCCAACTGAAACCTCCGCGACTCGCGGCATCAATAACGAGCGCATCTGATTCTGTCTTGGTGATCTCGTATTCACCGATCGGATTGAGGCGGGAACTCTCATCAACGATTCCCTCATGCACCGGGCCGTATACTCCCACGCTGCTCAGTTGGACCCAGTGGCTCACCTTTCCCTCAGCCGCCTGGAGCAATTTCCGGGTGCCTTCAACATGCAAAAGTCGCATCGCTTTCGCGTCGGACAATTGTCCCGCGCAATGATAGATGACCTCTACACCCTCCAGCATAGTGGCAAGGCGATCGATATCCATGTCCAGCAGATCACACTGGCACACCTCTACAGCTACGTTGGGGAAGTCTTTTGGCAATCGGGAGTTTCGTGTCAACAGGCGGACAGAGTCTCCCCGTTCGATCAGGCGTTCGATTAGTTTTTTACCGATGAATCCGGTCCCGCCAGTAACAGCAACGATCACTACCATTCTCCGCTATAGCCAGTCGAATCAGGTTTGACTGGTCTTGTTTTTATATTTCAGGTGCTTCGCGTACCTGATCACCGGTCCGGGAACCAGGGCAAGCAGCGCGATCTTAACGGCCAGCCACCACATGTGGCTTTTCACGGACAGTCCAAAGATACCTGGGATTCCCGCCCATTGTCCCAGATCACGTCGGTGCGCACAGGTATTAAAGGCGATCCTGGAAAAAAGCAGTGCAACACCGGAATACGCCTCACTGCCCGCGGATTCACTGCTGAGCAGGTCGGACAAAAACACCAGGGACGGCGGCGCTTCGGTATCCGGCAAGTTGGCGACCCGGTTTGTAGCATCGCGATCATAAACAGCCGTTACGCGTGAAGAGTGAACCATGCCATCTCGATGCGCCATTTTGACCCATGCAATCACGTCCTCGCCCCGCCGAACTCCTTCCGGAAAACCGCCAGCCAACAATATGGACTCGCGATGGGCGCATGCTGTCGATGAAGTGATCATGGAGAGATGGTTGGCATAACTCCTGCAGAAATCATCGATGGGCCCGGAAGTACCAGCAGGAAACGGTGAAGTGGGGTAATACTTCAAGCCTCCCATGCTGACAGAGATCATGGTACTGAACAGTCTGGATCCCGGATGTACAGTGATCAGCCTTGCCAGTTCTTCCAGATGAAAAGGTTCCCATGTATCGTCCGCATCAAGGAAAGCCACATAATCTCCGGTCGCCTGTTTGATGCCGGTGTTTCTTGCGGCACTCACCCCCAGGTTCGCCTGCTTGACAAGTTGCAGCCTGGGATGCTCCAGTCCGGCGACGATCTCAGCGCCGCCATCTGTGGAGCCATCGTCCACCACAATGATTTCATGGGGCGGAACGGATTGTGCAAACACACTTTCCAGGGTTTTCCGGATATGCGGTGACTTGTTATAAAGCGGGATGATGACGGAGATGCCTGGCATCACATCAGAATCTTCCGAACAGTTTGACCACTCTCAGGAAGAACAGGATGGTCTGCAGAAGTTTATTTTCTCCGGTTGCCAATTGAATGCGGAAGTCCTCGGTAAGGACGCCGAGCACATCCGAACTGCTGAAACCGTGGACACCATATTCGCCCGCGACAAAATCCGCCGACACGATTCTTGCACCTGCATCCCCCGCCTTCTTGAAAAATAACTGGTCGGCGACCAATGGATAGGACTTGCTATACAAACCGAACTTTTCATGCAGGGACTTCTTGATCAGTGTCCCCACTGCATGGCTGTTTACATAAGCGAATCCGCCATACAGCCACGGCCACGGCCGCCGTACCCTGCACATTTGCCCTTCTGCCATGACCTTGGCGCTGATCATGTCGGGATGCTGGCTTTCGGCAATTTCACGGAACGAAGCTATGGCACCCGGGGCAAGCACATCGTCTGCCCCGGCCACAACGTAATATTCACCGGAGGAAGCAATGACGGCGCGATTCAGGGCATCATAGATACCGAAATCCTTTTGGGAAGTGATGGTGACCTTGAAGTCGGTAACGGATTTCAGCAACTCCAGGGTGCCGTCATCAGAAGCGCCATCTGCAACCACCCATACAAAATCCTGGTCGGTTTGCTTGCGCAGGCTTTCGATAAGGCCCGGCAAGGAAGCCGTAGCATTGTAAGTCGCCGTGACAACGCTGATCGTAGTGCGATTCTCAATCAAGATATTCTCTTAACCTGATGAAATTGAAGACTCGTTATAGTTTCCAATAGTCTTTTTCACTATCTCCTGATAATTCCTGGCAAAAGCCATGCGCATATCATTAACCAAACAATTGTCAGTTGGTGAAGTGGATTTCCCCTCAGACGAGGATATATTCCAGGAATTCCAAAGTACAGTCGCCAGTGCTTGCGGATTTCCGGGTGGAAAATAATCTGCTTGCGCCGGATTTTGTTCGCGGTGTACCGGGATGTCGGACAATATCACATGCTTTCCCAATGATTTAGCTTCTTCCACCGACGTGCTCCATCCTTCAAAATATGATGGGTTGATAATCGCAGACGAATAATTCATCAGAGCCTCAAGGTCATCATGGGGAATAAGCCCGAGAACCCGAAAGCACCCTTGAATTCCAAGCTCGCTTATACGATCCATGAGTGATTTAAAATATTCGGGATGCCTGTAATCTTCCGTATTGCCGGTTGACAGCACCAGCACTATTTTATTTTCCCGGAAGAGCAGTCCCAAAGCTTCAATCACCACGCCATGATTTTTATGCTTCCAGAATTGATTGGGAAGCAAAAAGAATTTACCGGAAAAGTTATAACGCTCTTCCAGCACGCCCATCGGGAGCAGTGCAGATGTATCATTTTGGCGTGTTACAGCGAATTGCAATACATCCGATCTTCCCTTGCATGCAGGTGAAAACCGGATTAGATCATCAAGTGCATCAAAACTGCTGACAATCACCCTGGTGCAGTTGTCACATGTCTCATGAAAGGCTTTATTGCGTACTTCAATTTCATGCGAACTGAAGAACTCCGGCAAGTGGACATGCTGAAAATCAGGTATCCAACCAATGGTTGGGATACGTGCACGTTTCCCAATCCACCCGGAATGAGATAGCACCGCCACGCCATGTTTCTTGAGCAATCGCTCCAAGAGCAAGTCATGCGAAAAGGCACGCAGCCAAAGTTTTCGTATCAACCACGGCAAACTACCGCGTTCAAACAAACGGCTGCGCACAATGACAATGTCGGGGAAATCATCAAGAACATCAATCGCAGTATCTGGTGCGGTAAATACCACTACGTCAATCTTTCTTTCGGGGAAAGCATAAAGGGCAGCCATCAAATTCCGGAAGTAATTAATCCCTCCCAGCCAGCCATCATGGAATGGATAAACGAATCCGGCCCGTATCAAAGTGCCCCCTGTTTGATCCATCCGGCATATGCGCGCAAGCCTTGATGCCAATCAATTTCAGGATGCCATCCCCAGCTCGTCACTAACGCAATGTCGGCCTCATATCCGGCCGGATCACCAGAGCGTGCAGTACCCGAAAAATTCGGCGTATCCGACCTCCCGAAACAATTAAATAATTCGCTCAGGATTTCGCGTACGGTGAGCCCCTGCCCTGAACCACCATTGACGATCGGACATTGTGGGGAAGCATGTTCTGCCGCAACCACGAGCAATCGGGCGGCATCCCCTACATGCAGCCAATCGCGTATTTCATCTCCGGTGCCGAAAAAATCATTTTGTCCGCGAGCGATTTTATTCGAGGCATCCCACAACAACTGCTTTCTCAGACCCTCACCGTAAACCGAGAATAAACGAACCACCGCTATGGAAAGTTCAAAATGTTTGGCGTAACTTTCACATAAATCTTCCGCCATGCGCTTGTGCACACCGTAGGGTGAGGCTGGCGAAAGCGGATCGTTCTCTGAAATTGGTAGCTTCTGTACCACACCGTATACACCCGCGCTGGATGGGTAAACAATCCGTGACTTCGGCGCATATAACCGGGCGAATTCCAGAACGGCAAGTGTCGTCGTGACAGTTCTCTGAAAATCCTGATAGGGATGGGTCATCGAAAACCCGACCGACCCGCTACCGGCACAATGCACAATCACATCCGGCTTGCCCGAATAAGTGATCAATGCATCCAACGTTATATCAGTGCTGTGCCATTCGGAGATACCCCATATCTGCCATTCTTCGCGTGTCCATGAACCATGACCCAAGCCTATCACCTGCCATCCGGCATCTGCCAGTTGACGGGCAACTTGGCGTCCGACAAATCCGTATGCACCGGTTACTAATGCGATCTTTTGCATCACAGGTTCCCCAAATCCGAACCGGCTGCAATTAAAGGCATGGACAAATCAGGATGGCTGCTTCTCAACATAACCAGATAATCCTCCTCACCGGGATTGTCTTTCAGATCGTCATCAGTTACGGAATCTATATCAATCCAGGATTTCTTTGAGAAACTATACCTTTTCAATATTCTGGCAGGATTACCAACCACAATGCTGAACGGTGGTATCTCCCCAATAACCAGACTATTCGCGCCAATAACTGAGCCATGTCCTATTGATACATTTCCCAACACCAAAGCACCCACCCCAAAAAAACAATTTGCACCAACTCGTATAGTTTCATTGGATGTGGTCCCAGATGCAATGTACGGTATCGCAGGATTGTCTAATACATGGCTACTGCAAACAAATTTGCAGTCGACCGTTGTAAGCACATAGTGCCC
>JBGSMU010000240.1:0-14037 GCA_041739955.1 Gallionella sp.
GCGCGTCGCGTCGTCTTGCTGTAGCGGTCAAAGCTGCTTGCAGAGAGTGTTATTTGTTTCATCGTTCGGCTCCGTTTGTTCGATCTTCGCTTCTGACATCATGAAACGAAATCGTTCAGGACTTAATCAGAGATTCCCTAATCCAATTCCTCAGAGGAGAACACAATGAATCGCACCCAACTTGTAAATGCACTGATTGCTTCCGGCACCCTGACATTATCGCTGGGAGGCATAGCCATCGCCGCACCCTGTCGCGCCAATCCATGTGCGCCCCGTAATAGTTCATCACGCATGAATCCCTGCGCGGCAAAAACCCCCTGTGCTGCAATGAATCCATGTGCTGCACATAACCCTTGTGCAGCAGCAAATCCATGTGCGGCAGCGATGGGAGATATGGTGAACAGAGAACTGGTTATGCGTCCAAAGAACTATCGCCCTTACAAAGGAAACCAGGAAGAACTCGTGAAGTACGGAAATAAACTCTTTCTAGACACAAAATTAAGCAGCAACGGGATGTCGTGCAATACCTGCCATGACAATAATGGGGCTTTCCAGAACACATTCGCACAGCCCTATCCACATTACGTTGAAATGACCCACAGTCGTGCAGGCGTCAACGCGGTACATCTGAACGAGATGGTGCAGTTCTGCATGGTTGTGCCTCTGGCCGCAAAACCTTTGGAATGGAACAGCAAGAAATTGGCCGCGCTGACTGCGTACACGGCCACCCTGCAAAAGGGATTCAGGCCGACCAGTCCATGCGCTGCAATGAACCCCTGTGCTGCGAAAATGATGAGCCCTTGCGCGGCCAAAAATCCGTGTGCGGCCAAGAACCCCTGCGCAGCCAAAAATCCGTGCGCTGCCAAGATGCACTAAACAGCCCCTTGCCGACCCATCAGTCGATGAGTCGGCCTTGCACCCGCCGCAATCAGGCGGGTGTTTTTTTATCTAAAAGTTGAAGTCTGGGTTTTAAAATGCAGATTTATGGGGCTGAAGCATGATGCATGAACGATACTTGTCTTTCAAAAAATCAGCCCATCAACTACTTTTCCAACGACAGTCTTTTTTCCAGCCATGTATCAATTGACCAGCCACCACGACGATTCATCAACAACACCAGCAGAAAAATCCCCCAATAAATATGTTGGTTGATTCCGGCTTCACTCAATTCGGAATAATAAGAATAAGCCGCAACGAAATTGAGTATGAAAAGTCCGGCTACCGCGAAGCGACCGAATATTCCCAGAACCAACAGAACAGGCAATGCCAATTCAGCGCCTGTAGCCATATATGCGGCTATATCGGAGGGCAATAGTGGCACCTGATAAACATCGCTGAACAAGTACAATGTGCTGTCCCAGCTTTTTATCTTGGTAAGCCCGGATTTTAGAAAAACGTTGGCTAAATACAACCTTAGCCCCAGATCAAGCACCGGAGCCAGATATTCAGGAAAGTGTGAAGCAGTGTAATAACCCCGCACAACGCGTAACAGCGAATTCATGTCTTACTCCCAACATTAAATCAACCGATGTTGTTCCGGATTTTATGAACAATCAATCGGCTGCAGCACCAGATAACCCAGAAACCCAAACCACATCACCCATGCCTGACTGTGGTCACTCCTCGGACACTCATGGCTATGAGGTGTCCAAAAAACCTATACCAGCGCAACATCGGCGATGTATTTGTTCAGGAAATATTTATTACATGTTTTTTTTCATATTCATGTCGCCATCATCACTCAGGCTGCCATTTGCGAGTTTGTCGCAAGTGCCTTTGGGAACGGCAACAAAATCAAACGGATCACTATCCTTGCTGGCCTGACCAGCGCAAGAATGTCCGGCCTTCTTTCCGCCACAATCATTCATACCCGCTTTGGCCACGCCATAACACTGCTCCATCTTCTTCGAGTCAGCAGCACTCACATTGCCAGCCAATCCAAGCGCCAACAAGCTACCGATTGCAACAGACAAAATTTGATTATTTCCCATCTTCATCACTCCTTAATATTGTTGGAAGAAAAACCGGGAGAACTTGCCTCCCTATCGTTAGTCGGCAACATCCAGGCTTCCTTACATAAACTTGCACGGACTATTAACAGGTCTCTTCATCATTGGAACCGCAGCAACCATCTTCACGCATGATTCGGCACAAACCCACTCCCAGGAATGCGCCAAAAGTTGGTGCAACAAGATAAAGCCACAGGCTCGTAAACTGACCTGAAATCAGTGCAGGCGCTAGAGATCTTGCCGGGTTCATTGAGGCTCCGCAGATAGGGCCGGCAAAAAGAGCTTCCAATGCAATGACCGCCCCCACGACTATTCCTGCGGTGATACCTCTCTCTTTGGCACCGCTGGATACTTTCAAGATTACAAACATCAGCATGGCCGTAAGGATCAATTCGAGTATGAATGACTGAAAGTCGGAGCCTGCCGGCAGGGTGACACCCAATGACAGATGTGAGGGGAAGAGTATGTGCAAGAGGAGGCTCGCCGCTATAGCCCCCAAACTTTGGCTTGCAATGTAAGGTAAAACCAGCCTTCCGCTGAACCGGTGCGCCGCATAAAAACCGAGTGTGACGGCAGGGTTCATGTGTGCGCCCGAAATATCGCCGACAGCATATATCATTGACAGAACCACTAACCCAAAGGTGAGTGCAATTCCAAGATGAGTGATCGCCCCTCCGGAGACATCATTGATAATAATGGCACCGGTACCTGCAAACACGAGGCAAAATGCGCCAAAGGATTCCGCGTACAACTTCTTCATTTCGTCCCGGCCAAGTGCAAAATATCGTGATTGCCTGTTACCTAGAACTATTTCATTCATATCTCACCTCAATCCTGATCTTGATATTTCGTTCAAGCTAGCAACAGCCGGAAGTGGCCGCCCCTTCATCCTGCACAAACGGTATATCTGTGCCGCAGCCGGGAAATATTCCATAGTGGGCGTTGAAATTCCCGATGAACTCGAAGTGCGGTTTGAAACGCGTGTCGTGCAGCATGCGCCAGGTATTGCCGCACACTGAAAATACTTTTCCCGTATCGATGTCGTGATGCGCATCAAGAATGAAACGGTGCGAGTGGTTGCATATCGTGCCTTTATAAATCACCGCTTGTCCGTAATCCTCGCAGGCGGACTCCAATCCTTCCAGCTTGAACAGCCGATAGGTCGCCGAGAAGAATTTTATGTTGCCCACCCGTTCCGCGAGCTTCGCATCGGTTACCTCAAGCGGCTTGTCTTCCACTAGACGGGGATCGGCAAAGCCGTAACGCTTGGACAAGCTAATGAAATCGTTCCAGTACAGCGCGCCGCCCAGACACTCACCGTACAGCACAGGATCGTTGCGCACGACATCCGGCACGCGGCGATCGGCATACACATCGGAAAAGTAGAACTCCCCGCCCGGTTTGAGCAGCCGATGTATCTCGCGCAGCACCGCATCCTTGTCGGGCGAGAGATTGATGTCGCAATTTGATTCGATGATGTCGAAGCTACCGCTCTCCAGACCCAATTCGTCGAGCTTCTCGATGTAACCCTGCTTGAACAGTACATTGTCAAAACCGAATGTTTTGGCGTGATGAACGCGATAGTTTTCCGCCACGGCAAGCTGCTCCTCGGTCATATCCACGCCGACCACCTGCCCCTTGGCGCCCACCATCTGCGCTAGGGCATAAACATCGCGCCCGGAGCCGCTGCCCAGATCGAGAATGCGACACCCTTCCAGCAGAGGCGGACAAACCAGACCGCAACCGTAATAGCGCGATAACACCTCTGGATGGATGCGTGCCAGGAGCGGTTTGAGCCAGTCCGGCACCAGCGAGGCATCACAGCACGCAGAAGTCTTCAGGTCATCCGAATTTTGCAGTTGCTTTCCGTAATAGTCCTTAACGATTTCATGCATGTCCAGCCCCCATTTATAGATTAATGATGCTGTTTAGTCGGCCAGCAAAGTCATTTCTTACAGGATCGCGGCGATTAAAAAATGCAGGCCGCATCCCTGGCAACAAAGTGGAAATCAGCGAATCCTGCATGGGCACTTTCGCCGGTGTTATCGGTGTCCGACGCAACCGAAAGCTGGATCATCCGTGCTTGTGCCGAATCGAACTCGTTGATCACGTCCTTCAGCACATCATGCCGGGCCTCGACCCAGCCGCCCGCATGCTCTACACCGGATTCAGCCACGATCATGCGGGTACGGTCGGTGTAGGCGTTCGGACGGCGCGTGCCGACAGGATAGCGGTTGTCCCACACGTAGTTGATTGCGGCATCGGGCACGGCATCGCCATAGATGCTGCGCGCCAGTGCGAGTTTGCTACGCAGCACCCAGCCAATCTCGGATGGCGGGAGTACGAACGACACATACACCCGTGCGGCATAATCGTCTCCCGCTTTGGTAGCCATGTCCGCATTGGCCAGCGGCGCATCAACCCGCCAGCGCCAGCACAGTACCGGTGTGCGATCAAGGTCGACCTCGACCGGTCGCGCCAACAGAGCCATGCTTTGATCGGCTATCGCCTCGATACCCAGCACTCCATCCCAGCTTGCAATGCGATAGCGGGTAGGCGCCACCTTTTTGTCCAGCTGCACTATCTTCCAGGGAGCCGGCACATCCGCCGATGGCCCGCTGAAACGTTCAAGCCAAACCGGCCCATTCGCCTGCGCGGCAGGTGATGCCGCACACAGCACCAGAAACGCTACGCTACGCGGCCACATGCGAGTCCCATGCCTCGGGCAGGTATTTCAGATCCTGCGGTTCATCGATATCGTGCAGCATCTCACCGACATGCACCGTCCAGCCGAGTTGACCGAGGCGCGAAATGGTGGAACTGGCGACCTCTTCGCTACTCCATTGCATGCGACTGAATAAAAAATGGCTGAACTGCTTGAGTCCCAGCAGCGCATAACCGCCATCGGTGGTGCAATGGATGACGGCATCGCGTTCGAGCAGCGCTAGTGCGGCCTTGCGCAGCAACTCGGATGACATTTCCACGCAGTCGGTACCGATCAGCAGAACGGGTTGGTCTTGCTCGATGCAGCGCCGGGTGGCACGAGCCATACGTTCACCGAGATCGCCCTCGCCCTGGCAGGATAATTCTATGCACGACGGCAGCTGAATACCTTGCCAAGCCACATCATTGATTGCCGGAGTAACGCACAACTCGACTATGCCGAGGTCCGCAGCTATCGCCTCCTGCAAGGTATGAAGCAGCATCTGCCGTGCCAACACAGCAGTGCCTTCCTGACCTAACGCGGGAATCAGTCGGGTCTTGGCGTAACCCGGCTGCGGGGCTTTGGCAAAGATGATGATACGCACCCGATTCATCACAAAATCTTTCGTCGTAGTGTTTTTCATCGGTACAGTCCCGCCAGTACGTTCGCGTCCACACCGCGCCAGTAATCCCAGCGCAAACGCCACATCAGGAATATCGTGCGCCACACACCGCGTGCCTCCCAGCGGCGACCCGAAGTGGTCACGCAGTGAGTGATACAGGCAGGACGCGACAATGTCTTAAGCCGTTTACACAACGCCACATCTTCCATCAGCGGCTGGTCGGTATAACCGTGCAGTTGCTCGAACACGGAACGGCTCACGAAGATCGCCTGATCACCGGTGGCGATACCGGTGAAGCAAGAGCGCCAGTTCATCATGCGCGCCACCACGCGCAGCATGAACGGCTTGCCAGTGATGCACACATCGAAGCGGCCCCAGCAACGCGCACCGGAAAAGACCCGCGCGATGTGATGCGGTGCACCGGGCGGCAAGCGCGTATCGGCATGCAGGAACAACAGCACATTCCCCGTGGCACATGCAGCTCCTGCGTTCATCTGGCGCGCCCTGCCGCGCTCGGATGTCACCACCGTGTAGCCTGCCAATTCGGCCAGCCGCGCGGAACCGTCAGAACTGCCGCCGTCGGCAAACACGATCTCGCAACCCGTGCGCTGCAACGGCAGCAGATGAGCAAACAGCTCCGGCAACTGCGCCGCCTCGTTCAGCATCGGTATGATGATGGATAGCTTCATATCACCCGCGCCTCCAGGCATGGAACCTTTCCAGCCAGCGCATCACCTGCTGTGGCGCATGAGCGCGCTTCCATTCGCCCGCCGCATATTTATTGGCCTCGGCCAGCGTCGGATAGGTGTGGATGGTAGCGAGTATCTTGTTCAGCCCCAGACCGTGTTTCATTGCCAGTACAAATTCCGCCAGCAGGTCGCCAGCATGTTCGCCCACGATGGTGACGCCGAGTATCTTGTCCTTGCCCGGTACGGTCAGCACCTTGACGAAGCCGTGCGCGGTGCCATCGGCTATCGCACGATCCAAATCGTCGATACCGTATTTCGTAACCTCGTACGCGACACCCTGCTCGCGTGCGTCCTGCTCGTTGAGTCCAACGCGGGCGACTTCCGGTTCGATGAACGTCGCCCACGGGATGATCGAATAATCCACCTTGAAGCGTTTGAAGTCGCCGAACAGTGCGTTCACCGCCGCATACCATGCTTGATGAGCTGCGGTGTGGGTAAACTGGTACGGCCCTGCCACATCGCCTGCGGCATAGATGTTGGGGTACAGCGTTTCCAGATAGTCGTTTGTGGTGACGGTGCGCTGGGTGGGGATGCCCAGCTCTTCCAGACCGAAATCCTTCAGCCGCGCGCTGCGACCTACCGCGCAGATCAGCGCATCGAATTCGATACGGCGCGTTTGACCGTCATGTTCGATTACGATGAATTTGTGTTCGCCCTCTTTCTCGCAGCGCACAGCCTTGTGATCGGTCAACACCTCAACGCCGTCGGCAGCAAGAGACGCGCCTGCCAGTTCGGACACTTCGATGTCTTCGCGGATCATGATGCGCGGTGCCATCTCGATCTGCGTCACGCCTGAGCCGAGCCGCGCAAAACTCTGCGCCAGTTCGCAACCGATGGGGCCGCCGCCAAGCACCACCAGACGCTTGGGCGCTGTATCCAGTTCGGCAAAAGCGGACCACAGCGTATCACTGGTGACATAGCCCACCTCGTCCAGTCCCGGCAGCGGCGGAACGAAGGGTCGCGCGCCGGTGGCAATGATGATGCTGCGCGTGGTCAGCACTTGCGTCGTGCCGTCGTTGAGTTTGATCTCTACCGTCCAGGGGTCGGTGATACGCGCATAGCCCTGCAACACTTCCACGCCAAGGCCGGTATAACGCTCCACACTGTCATGCGGTGCGACGTCGGCGATCACACGATGCACGCGCGCCATCACTTTGCGGAAACTGAATTCAGGTTGGACTGAACTCAGCCCATAGTGTTCGCCGTGGCGCATCTGCTGCGCCAGCTTCGCGCTCTTGATCAGCGCCTTGCTCGGCACGCAGCCGTAGTTCAAACAATCCCCGCCCATTTTGTGTGTTTCGATCAGGGTGACACTGGCCTTCACCGCCGCCGCGATGTAGGCCGATACCAGCCCCGCCGCACCACCGCCGATGACAATCAGGTTGCGGTCGAATTTAGCAGGACGATCCCATTTGGCATATGCGCGGCGACGTTGCAACCAAGTGGTGATTTTCTTTGCAAGCATGGGAAATACTCCTAACAGGGCAAACGAGAACAATAATCCCGGCGACAGGATGCCGGACAGACTTTCGAGGCGAGCCAGCTGCGTGCCCGCGTTCACGAACACCAATGTGCCGGCCAGCATGCCGATATGGCTCACCCAGTAGAAAGTGCGTGTCTTCATTGGTGTCAGCCCCATCAGCAGGTTGATGAGAAAAAATGGAAACAGCGGCACCATGCGCAGGGTGAACAGGTACAGTGCGCCATCGCGGGCAATACCGTCGTTGATAGCTTTGAGCTTGTCGCTGAAACGCTGTTGTACCGCATCTCGCAGCACAAACCGCGAAGCAAGAAATGCCAGCATCGCGCCGATGGTCGAGGCGAATGACACCAGCAAGGTACCTATACCCAGCCCAAACATCGCACCCATCGCCAGCGTCATTACCAACGCGCCAGGAAGTGACAGGGCGGCCGCGATCACGTACAACAGGAAGCTTGCACCGGCGACCATCCAGAATGATTTCTCCTTGATCTCAATAAAATCATGCTGGCTCTGTTTCAGCGATTCCAGCGTCAGATAATGATCCAGGTCGAAGGCAAAGATACTTGCGGCCAACGCCAGTATCGCTACAACCAGAAGGATGCGCATCATGCCGCGCCGCTTTCTTCCTTCAATGCGCCACCACAACTGCTACCCTGACCGGCGGTACAGCCGTAGCAGTGATCGGCAACGCGGATCGGGTGACCTTGCAAGTCTTCCCGCAACAGGTCGCGCAAATGCGGGCGCCCCGATCCCGGCAGCGCCAGTCCCAGTTGCTGGTTGAAATCGCAGTCGTACATAAATCCCTGCCAATCCACACTGACCAGATTGCGGCACATCACCGTGTCGAGATTGGCGGCGGCGAAATTCTCATACAGCAGGTGCATGTAGTCGTTGAACTGGCCTTTTGAAACCAGCATCGAGCCGAAGCGCTGGATCGGCATATTGGTAATCACTAGCAACTGGTTGAACACGATGCCGAAGTGCGCAAGTAACTCCCGCTGATAGTCGGCCTGCAATACCGTTTGATTGGGAGGCAACGATGCTCCCTGCGGATTGAACACCAGATTCAGCGTCAAGCCGCTACCGGGAATGCCGTAGCCCAATGCGTTGAGTTTTTGCAGCGCGGCGATGCTCTTGTCGAACGTGCCCTTGCCGCGTTGTTTGTCCACATTTTCCAGCGAATAGCAGGGCAGCGAAGCGACGATCTCGACCCGGTGTTGCGCGAGGAATTCCGCCAGGTATTCCTGACCCGGCTCAAACAGGATGGTGAGGTTGCAGCGGTCGATCACCCTGCATCCCTGCGCATGTGCCTTGCGCACCAGATCGCGGAATCCCTCGTGCAGCTCGGGCGCACCACCGGTAAGGTCAAGCGTGTGCAGGTTGCGCGCGGCTAGTACCTGCGGAATCAGCGCCAGCGTCTCGCTGTCCATCATTTCGGTACGGTTGGGCCCAGCATTCACGTGGCAGTGCACGCAGGTCTGGTTGCATTTGTAACCCATATTGACTTGCAGGATTTCCAGTGTGCGACGACTTATAGCGGGGAACTCCGTGGTTTGCAGCAAAGGTAGCGTGGCGTGCATGTGTTTGACCCTGTCGATTATGTAGACTTGTCGCAACTGCACCAGTCTCACGGTGCAATGCGTTCATGGGCCTTTGTCGTGACAGCCTCCGGATTCCTTACAAAGTATAACGATGAAACACCGTGCAGGGATATCGTGTAAGGAACCTCAGGGTACCCACGACTATAGTCATGTGCACCGGAGGCTTGATGACCTTCAAAGTCGGCAGCAAGGTGACACGCCCACAACCACAACAGGAGAACAAGCATGAATTCCGTCACTATGTACAGCAAACTCACATGTCCGTATTGCGTTCAGGCCGAGCAACTGCTGCAACGCAAAGGCGTAACTAATCTTACAAAAATCAGAATCGATGAAAATCCGGCAGAGATGGATATCATGATTACGCGCACCGGCCGCCGCAGCGTTCCGCAGATTTTTATCGGCGACACGCACGTTGGCGGCTTTGACGATTTGGCCGAGCTTAATCTCAAAGGCAAACTGGATAGCCTGTTGAACATGTAACGGACCAGCTATGGGTGCAATATCATCCAGGGTCGGTGGCACGCTTGCAAAGTTGCTCACCAAGCCCCAGCACATACACAGCACAGGACCATCCTGCAATGCTGATCGGCTATTGGCTTGCTTGCGACCCGGTGATGTATTGCTGGTGGAAGGGAACAGCAGGATCAGTTCGGCAATAAAGTATTTAACGCAATCGACCTGGTCACACGCTGCATTATATGTCGGGCACTACCTTGCCAAAGCGGGTGGGAACCCGGCGCACAACTTTGTAGAAGCAGACCTGGTGGAGGGTATCCGCAGTGTTGGAATCGAAGAATTCGATGATATGCATACTCGAATCTGCCGCCCCTTCGGAATGAACGAGAAAGAATGCAAATCAGTTTCCGAATTCGCGATTGGTCGCATTGGCAATCATTACGACTTGCGTAATGTACTTGACCTGGCTCGATACTTGTTGCCCAGCCCGCCTATACCAGCCCGGTTCAGGCGCAGGTTGCTGGCTTTGGGAAGCGGCGATCCGACCAGGGCGATTTGCTCGACTTTAATTGCCCAGGCTTTTCAATCGGTACGCTACCCAATTCTTCCAGTTGTCTCTACACGAAATGCTGACAGCCCCTACTGTCCCGGTTGCATTGATGAGGTTTTAAAAATCCGCCATCACAGCTTGTTCACACCGAAAGATTTTGACACTTCCTCCTACTTTCGCATCGTCAAACCGCTTGAGACTGAACATTTCGACTTCAAGTCACTGGCTTGGGAAAATTAACCCGATTTTTCCAACACTCCATTCACTTCAATTTAATGGCACAATATTTTTAATGTTCGGCCAACTGTATGGAGTCTATTCTTTGTCAGCTTGATCATTCTTTCTCTTCGCATAAGTGCGCGTCATCAACCTCATTGCCCCCATCTGTTCCTTGAAGTTGTGGCATCCGCTGCACATCATCACATGCAACTTCAATGATATCCGCTCCATCGCCGACAGTGAACGTTCTTGCGATTCCGACATCAGGCGTGTGGCGTCATGACAATTCAACATTTTTTTCTCCTTCCAGATACCATTTATTTTCGATGCATTCGCGCAAGCGCAGGCGCGCGCGGTGCAGCAGGACATGCAGATTGCTGGTGGTCAATTCCACCGTGGCGCAGATCTCATTCGCATCGAGCTCGATGAATTCTCGCATCATGAATACCCGCGCCTGTTTGGGCGGCAGGCCTTCCAGGCACGCTTCAAATACTTGCCAGAACTGACCCTCGCGCAGGGATGCTTCCGGATTTCCCCATGCGACAGGACGCTCGTCCGGCTGCCAGAATCCTTTGCGGTCGAACAATTCGGATAACTCCTCTTCCTCATCTCCCTCGCGCAGCAGGCTGCTCGCGTTCACCATGCGCTGCTTTTGCCGCAGGGTGTCGGCGATTTTGTTTTTCAGGATCGCGAATATCCACGTCTTGAGCGCCGCGCGCCCGCCGAACGAGGCGGCATTCTTCAGCGCACCGATCAATGCCTCCTGCACCGCATCTTCAGCCAGATGGCCGTCGCCCAATTGCAGCGTTGCGAACCGGATCATCTGCCTGCGAATATCCTCGAGGAAAACTTCGTCGGTAAACAAACTGCTTTCCTGCGTCTTGGCTTCATCTACACGCTTACTGATCGACATTTATCTCCCTTCGGTCCAGCTCATTCTTCGCGGCACTGTAGCTCGCCACACAATATGGCACAAAATAATTCAGCAGCAGGTGGAACCAGGAGATTGTATCCCCATTCAGAATTCTCTCGCCCTGATTGATCACATTAAGGATACTGCCGACCACCAATGAAATTTTGAACGCATTTTTGACAATGCGGCGGGATAGGCTCAGGCGGAATAATCTGGTCATGATTGCTTGACCTTTATACTGTTTCTATTCATGAAACCACGGTCTATCCAGTTCTTCCAACGCCAAACCCAGTGCCCTGTTGCACTGAATTTCCCCCACGAAGCAACGGCATGCTTTGGGCCGGTGGCCAGCAGGTAGAGGGATCGCTGGCGTGGATGGTATCTGATGAGTCGCCCCCCGGTGAGGCTGGCAATCAGGTTGTGCGCCACCACCGGGCCAGAAAATACGGCATGAACACCGGAGCGCGCCATGACGGTGTCAGTACGGGTACATACGTCACCTGCAGCGAATACGTTGGTATGTGAGTTGCTGCGATGAGATGCATCCACGCTGATATAGCCTCGCTCATCGAGCCCAAGCCGGGAAAGTTTCAGCCAGCAGGCTGGAGTGGCGCCGGTTGCCGTAATGACCACATCGGCATGAAGTTGCTGCCCGTTACCCAGCAGCAGGCCATTCTCGACGCCGACGGCATGCGCCTGATGCAGGGCGATGCCACGTTTTTTAAGCAAATTTTCGATCCGCCTCGCCACGCCGGGCGCATGTCCGGGCAGGATGCCATTTTCGGAGGCGATCAAGGTGACGCTGGCGTTACAGGCGCGTTCGGCAAACGCATGCTGTGCCGCAAAGGCGAGCTCCACCCCGGCAGCGCCCCCGCCTACCATGGCCAACTTGAAATGATCCTGCTTTGCGGCTTCGGCAATAATATCCGGCCAGCGCCTGACGAACTCCGCCAGCGGTTTGACCGGCAGCAGGCGGTCACCCAGCGCTTCCAGCCAGGACAGATTGGGTTCGCTGCCCATGTCTAGCGACACAAAATCGTAATCCAGGTGCCTGCCGTCGGACAATACGACACATTGCCGCTTTGCATCCATACCGGCAACCTGGTCGATAATGAGTTTCACGCCCGCCGCCCGCGCGAGCGGACGCAAATCAATCTGGCAATCCTTCAGGCTGTAATGGCCCGCCATCCAGCCCGGCAACATGCCGGAATAAGTTTGGTGAGCACTGGGCGTAATCAGCAGCGCATCAATTTTCTGGCGCGATTTTGCCAGTGCGTGCAAAACGCCAAGGTGCGCGTGACCGCCCCCGACCAGTATCAGGCGCTTCATGGTGTTCTGGATCAACGGAAATGACCCTGAACGATCTTTGCCGCAAGCGCGCGCTTGGCGGGTGCGACCAGATCATTCATGCTGAGATACAGCAGCGTGTTGGGCTTGCCCAGGTCAGGATGATTTTCGCTTGCCGCATCCACGCCGAGTATCGAGGCCTCGATTTCACTGGCTTTGGCAATTTGCCTGAGCGCCCCCTTCATGGCCGAAAAATCAAGCATGGCCGCAAATAGAACAGGCAGCTGGGGAGCATATTTGCGTATTTCCAAAAAGACCTCCTCCGCAGATTTCTCAATAGATGACGACACGGCCAGCGATATGATCGCACCGGATGCGTTTGCGCTGCTGGCGGCAAGATGGGTTAAGGCTTCGACCGACTTCGGGGAAAATCCGTTCAGTTCAAGGAACGGTTTCATTTCCTTGATGATCAAGGGATGCGGTCGTGCCAGCAGGACAGTTTTGGTCATGATTTCTCTCCGGAAAAATGTGCGATACCGATTTAGTCGTGGATAACTGCGAAACCTTACGCGCAAAACTGTAAGAATCGTGAACTGCGCTGCGACCAAGGTCAACAAATCAATATTCGGGAAACGACACAACATGAGTAAACCAATAATTGGCGTGATGGGCGGTAGCGGTTTGTATCAGATGGATAGCCTGACCGACACACAGGAACACAGGATAGACACCCCGTTCGGGCAGACTTCAGACGTCATTGTCACCGGCAGCATGGGTGACATCAGGGTCGCATTTCTGGCACGGCATGGCCGCGGGCATCTGCTTATCCCGACAGAAGTACCCTACCGGGCGAATATATATGCAATGAAGTCGTTGGGTGTACGCTACCTGATTTCCATCTCGGCGGTAGGTTCGCTGCATGAGGACATACGCCCGCTCGATATGGTATTGCCCGACCAGTTTATTGACCTGACCAAACATCGCACCTCCACTTTCTTCGGCGATGGCGCGGTTGCGCATGTTTCCATGGCGCAACCGGTCTGTCCGGCTTTATCAGCGTTGCTCGCGCAAGCTATTGAAGACCAGAATTTCGCGGATTTGAAGCTGCATAAAGGCGGCACTTATGTCTGCATCGAAGGCCCTGCGTTCTCATCTGTTGCCGAATCGCACTGGTATCGCAGCATGGGAGCCAGCATCATCGGCATGACCAACATGCCAGAAGCAAAGCTGGCGCGCGAAGCGCAGATCGCCTACGCTACACTGGCATTGGCGACCGATTACGACTGCTGGCATCCGAAGGAAGCGCTTGTGACCGCAGATATGGCGATAGCAAACCTGATGAAAAATGCAGAGCATGCACAGCAGGTTCTGGTCAGCGCGATTGGCCTGATCGCAAGCGCTTTGCCTCGTTCAATTGCTCACACTGCGCTGAGCAGCGGCC
>JBGSMU010000111.1:0-4917 GCA_041739955.1 Gallionella sp.
TCTTCCGGTAAGCAGAATGCTGGTCTGCGTTCCCGAGGAAACCGGCCTGGTACCTTTCCTGAATGAGCACCTTGAGGCGAATGTGGAAGCGCTTGATCTGTCACAGGTGATGGACATCACTGCAGCGCCCGAATTGGCAGACAGTGAGTTTGCTTCGCATGCGTTGGCTACACTTGGAGCCGCATTGCGCGAGGAGAGTAAGACTTTATGAGTCAGCAGATCAATCTGTTCAACCCGATCTTCATGAAACAGCGCAAGGTGTTTTCGCTGTTTACCATGCTGCAGGCTTTGGGTTTGGTCGTGCTTGGCACCCTGTTGTTTTATGGATATGCGGTATATCAGGTCAATCAATTGAACAAGCAATCACAGGAAAGTTTTGCGCGCTATGTTGCAGATCAGGCGCGCCTCAAAAGTTTTTCCGCAGAATTTTCTCCCCAGCAGGTCAATCAGCTGTTGCAGGAAGAGGCGCAAAAACTTGAGCGTCGTGTTGCCCAGCAGGCAGAGTTGACCGAGACCATGAAATCAGGCGCTGTGGGAAATACAACGGGGTACTCGGAATACATGCGTGCATTCAGCCGGCGTACATTGCGGGGTTTGTGGCTCACCGGTTTCCGCATCGTGGGTGATGGCGGGCAAATGACTCTGGCCGGGGGAGTGACGGATCCCGAACTACTGCCTTCATACATCCGTCGATTGAGCTCGGAAGCTGTGATGAAGGGTAAGACTTTTTCCAGCATGAAAATGCAACAACCCAAGGTTGATGGCAATGCGCCAGCCGGGTATGTGCAGTTCGAGCTGCTTTCCACTCCTACCGGCGAGGTCAAGCCATGAAGCAATACTGGGAGTTGGTGAGGGGAAAGATTGACGATATGTCGCTGCGGGAGCGGGTCATGGTTTTCCTTGCGGTCGCATTTGTGGTGATCACAGTGATGAACGTGTTGCTGCTGGATCCCCTGTTTGCAAAGCAGAAGGCCATGTCGGAGCAGGTGACGCAGCAGCAGGAAAAATTGAAAGCACTGCAAGCGCAGATGCAGGCATTACTGCAGGCGAAGAAGGATAATCAGCTATCACCCTTGCACCAGCATATTGAATCCCTGAAGCAAACGTTGGCTGACCAGGAGGCCTATTTGCAGAGTCGGCGTGATCGATTGGTGGCACCTGAAAAGATGGCGGAGTTGCTGCAGCAGGTCTTGAGCAAGCATGGCAGTCTGCAACTGGTCGAAATGAAGACGCTGCCTGTCGGATTGTTGATCGAAAAGCCAAAGAACCCGGATCAAGGCGGACAGTCTGATGTTGAAGCCCTGGACAACAGGCAGCAGATATTCAAGCACGGCGTACAGATCAGCCTGCGCGGTCGATATGCGGAGCTTGCAGGATATGTATCTGCACTGGAAGGATTGCCCACCCAGATGTTCTGGGGTGAGGCTAACCTGAAAACCGAGCAATATCCCGATGCGGTATTGACCCTGACACTCTATACATTAAGTCTGGATAAAACATGGTTGATCGTATGATCCGGCTTGTAATGTTTGTTCTGCTTTCCCTGGGAAGTGCTCAAGCTGTGTTTGCAGAAATGACCGATCCTACTCGCCCCCCCGAGGGTATCGGTGGTGCTTATAATGGCGGGATACAATCAGCCGACGGGCAAGTTGAAGCCAAGCCTGCAGGGTTGCAATCGGTGATTATTTCCAAAACGCACCGCGCCGCCATCATTGGCGGTCAGCTTGTCGAGCTGGGTGGGCAATACGAGGGGGCGCGGTTGGTCGAGATAAGTGAAGGACGTGTAGTATTGCTTGGCAGTAAAGGGCGGCAGGTGATGACTATGTTCCCTGACGTTAAAATGTCTGGCAAAAAGGAAGCAGCAAATAAAAAATCGAATGCGAAGAGCATAAGCCGATCATCCGACGCCCTCAGGGTAGACCCGGTCGAGCACAAGGAGGAGAAATGAGAGTACTAACATGGCTGGTCATTGCGATGCTGCTGGCGGGCTGCGCCACTTCCGGCGGCGACAAGACGCTGGATACCATTCAGAGTGAAATGGATAAGGCTGTGCAAGAACCGGCTCCGGCAAGCTCAGCTGCCGTTTCCGATGCGTTGTTGCCGCCTCTTGCCGTTAATTTGCCCAGTGTCGGCAATAAGTCCCTGGAAACACGGTTCGATCTGTCCGTAAACGATACGCCCGCGAATCAGGTGTTCATGGCTATCGTTTCAGGGACACGTTATAGCGTGTTGCTGCATCCCGAAGTTGCCGGGAGCATCTCGCTCAACCTCAAGGATGTGACTGTTTTCGAGGCTTTGGAATCGATACGCGAGATGTACGGTTATGACTACAAGATCGATGGCACGCGGATCTATATCCAGCCATTGACCATGCAGGCCCGAATTTTTCACGTGAACTATCTGACCGGGCTGCGCGAAGGCAGATCTTCACTCAGGGTCAATTCAGGGTCGGTTTCCGATTCGGCCAGCCAGACAGGCGGTACAAACGGAACTTCTACGACAAACAATAACAGCAACAATAACAACAGCAACCAGAATCGCGACAGCAGCAAAGTGACAATGACTTCCAGTGCGGATTTCTGGGAAGAGTTGTCGATGTCACTGAAAGCCATCGTGGGCACCGACGGTGGGCGTAGCGTCATTATCAGCCCGATGTCGGGGGTCATTGTTGTGCGAGCCATGCCGGATGAAATGAAAAATGTTGCCGCCTATCTGAGGGCGTCCCAATTATCCATCGAGCGCCAGGTGATACTGGAGGCCAAGATCGTCGAAGTACAACTGGATGAAGGCTTCCAGTCGGGCGTGAACTGGGCGGGATTCGGGAACAGCAATGTAGGTTCGATCTCGGGGGGGCAGATAGCCAGTAGTATCAGTGGCAGTGGTTTATTGGCGCCACGTATAGGCGGCGTTACTTCAACAATCACTGGGGGCGGTTCGCTTAGCGCCAATCCGGGAACTACTTTGGCGAATGCAGCGAGTAATGCCGGTGGGTCATTATTCGGTTTGGCGTTCCAGACCAGCAATTTTGCAGCGCTGTTGAGTTTCCTGGAATCGCAGGGCAACGTGCACGTACTGTCGAGCCCGCGCATTTCAACGCTTAACAATCAGAAGGCTGTGCTGAAAGTGGGTACGGATGAGTTCTTCGTCACAGAAGTTACGGGCGGAACACAGTCGACAACAACGATCACCGGAACTTCACCAACCGTGAAGGTGCAACCGTTCTTCTCCGGCATCGCGCTGGATGTAACACCGCGGATAGATGAGAACAACGAGATCATCCTGCATATCCACCCTTCGGTAAGCAATGTCACTACAGTAAACAAGACCATAGATCTGGGAACAACCGGCGGGGTCTCCAACGTATTCAATTTGCCGCTTGCATCCAGCTCGGTATCTGAAACGGACAGTATCGTGCGTGCACGCGATGGCCAGATCGTCGCCATCGGCGGCCTGATGAGGCAGGCGACATACGATGAAGAATCGGGTTTGCCCGGGTTGCCGAAATCATTCTTTGGCCAGACCAACAAACGCACCCAGAAACGCGAACTGGTCATACTCCTCAAGCCTACAGTTGTAGATTCAGACAAGGACTGGTCGGATGACATCGCCAATAGCCGAGACCGTTTCAGGGGAATGACAGGCCGGGGTGAAATACCCTGATATGTACCGGCGTCATTTCGGTTTACGCGAACTTCCATTCGGACTGACCCCAGATACCTCGTTTTTCTTTGCGTGCAGCAGTTACCAGGAGGCGCTCAATATCCTGCTGGTGGCGGCACGAAACGGTGAAGGTTTCATCAAGATCACCGGAGAGGTCGGCAATGGCAAGACGATGCTGTGCCGAAAATTTCTTGCAACCCTGAACAGAGGCGCAACATCTACAACCCTGATCGGCACACAGGATGAAGCACTGGCCGCTCCCCAGGCTCCCCGCTTTGTTACTGCATATATTCCCAATCCTTATCTTGAACCTCGCAGCATGCTGATGGCACTGGCCGATGAATTTCGGGTGCCGGTGGATAAAGATGCTGATCAGCATGCTTTGCTCAAGGGTTTGACGAAGGCATTGATCGATTTTGCACGTAACGGTCAACGCGCATTGGTTTGCCTGGATGAAGCACAGGCGATGCCATTGGAAAGTCTGGAAGTATTGCGCCTGCTGACCAATCTTGAGACGGAGAAGCGCAAGTTGTTGCAGGTGGTACTGTTTGGCCAGCCCGAATTGAACCAGCATCTGCGCCATCACTCCATACGCCAGTTGCGCCAGCGCATCAGTTTTCAGTACGACTTGTCCGGCCTTCGTCCGGAAGAACTGGATCGCTACCTTAGGCATCGTCTTGCCGTGGCAGGCTTTGACGGCGAGACATTGTTTTCCAGGTCTGCAGTTGGCAAGTTACACAGGGTCAGTGGAGGTACGCCAAGGCTGGTGAATATAGTGGCCCATAAGGCAATGATGTTGTCATACGGCGAAGGGCGGCAACAGGTTCTTGCGAAACATGTCGCCGGTGCGGCGGCAGATACACCCGAGACCCGAAAAGACTGGATGCCGTGGATTTTTGCCGGTATTGCAGCATTATTCATCCTGGTTTCATTGGCGGTAACCTGGCAGGTGATGCGATGAGCGTCATAAATCAGGTGCTCAACCAGCTTGAACAGCGCGGTGTGGACGCATCACTTGAGCAGCCGATGGTAAGGGTGATTACCCCCCGGTCGAATATCGGGCGCTGGGTATGGATCGTTCTGGTCGTGGGTGTTTTGCTGCTACTGCTGGGTGTAGTGAGGAAGTCGCTGAATGCCACTCTCCCGGAAGTTGTTGAGCCTGCAGTGCAGATGGTTAAAAAAGAAGCGCCAGTGGAATCCGGACTGACGGTTGCCAAAGTGGAATTCTTGCCTGCCTCCAAGCTGAGTTATGAATTG
>JBGSMU010000123.1:0-5767 GCA_041739955.1 Gallionella sp.
ATCTACATCTACAACCATGAACGACCGCATCTGGCGCTAGAATACAAAACGCCTGATGCAGTGCACCAGGCGTCTTTAGCTGCTGACCTGAACAAGGTCAAAAACGACGTTTTGCTGTCAACCTAGTTTAGGACGGGTCACTGCTCGCGCCATTTCTACCAGTGCAGCCCTTGCCTGCTGGGCATCCAGTACCGTTTCTTTAAAACCGAATCTGACTACCCTGCCATCTGCCCGCACATCGAAACCGTCGATATCGATACCGAGCATCTCCACATCCAGCGCCTCAACTTTATGAAAGTGATGGCAGCAGTTACGCAAGGTATCGCGGTGATCCGCGTTCATATGCGCTACCACATCCGACTCCTGCCCGATCAGCTCATAGGGTTGCACAGAATAATTCTCCATATTCACCCAATGTATGCGTCCGAACCCACCGATATAGCGGATAGCTACCGGATGAATGCGATAAAAAGAAAAATCGTGCATCCCGAAATAGCTCTGGGCTTCCGGGAAATACCGCAAATAGCGTGATCCCGCCTTCTCCCTGTCGGGATCGATGCGGGCATCACCCAGAACTGTCACGCGACCCTGAGTCTGGATATGGGGGTCTCGTTGATCATGGCTGATCAGGCTGACACGCGGATCATGCTGGATATTCTTGGTGTGTTCGGCAAGTGTACTGATCAGAATCAAGACGCTTCCATCGTGATCCACCAGGTAGGGTGTGATCGAACCGAATGGATAGCCCTCGAATTTTCGTGATATCGTTCCAAGCACCCCGTAGCTATGGGCGCGCAACAAAATTCTGGCTTCCCGTGCGTTATCCATGATCGTCCTTAAACAGAAAGTTTCAACGCGGTATGCGCAAGACGTTTACCGAGGGCGATACACAATCTCTTCTCATCTTCGGTAACCGGCCTGTCACCCGCTGTACCTGAAACATGGCTCGCGCCATAAGGGGTACCACCGCTTATCGTGGTCGATAGCTGCGGCTCGGAATATGGCAGCCCAACGATGAACATACCGTGGTGCAACAAAGGCAGCATCATTGAAAACAGCGTAGTTTCCTGCCCGCCATGCATGGTTCCACTGGATGTGAACACCGCTGCAGGCTTGCCGACCAGTGCATGCTTCATCCATAAACCGCCGGTGCCATCCAGGAAATATTTCATCGGTGCAGCCATGTTTCCGAATCGTGCAGGGCTACCCAAAGCCAATCCCGCGCATTCCACCAGATCACGCAACTCCACATAGGGTGCGCCGCTATCGGGAATTTCCGGCTCAACAGACTCACATACCGTTGAAACCTTGGGAACAGTACGCAAACGGGGGTATATCCCCTCGACTTGCTCGACCCCGCTGGCGATCAACTGTGCCATCTGCCGAACGGCGCCGTGCTGACTGTAGTACAGCACCAAAATTTCCTTGTCGGTTATCATATGCGCATTATTAGTCAAATGAATCAACCATGCAAAAGTATTGGGAATACATCGTTAATTTCACTCGCTTTGTCGTTCGGAGGTTCAGGGAAGATCGCTGTGCTCAGATCGCTTCGAGCCTGACTTTTACCACATTGCTATCCATCGTCCCGTTGATCATGATCGCGCTGACCATGTTTTCGGCATTCCCGGTATTCCAGGATTTCTCGTCAGAAATCAGGTCATTCCTGCTCAACAACCTGATGCCGGAAAAAGGCGGTAGCGTGATCACCCGCTATATGCAGCAATTTGCCGAGAGCGCGGCACGCCTGACCACTGTTGGTATCGTATTACTCGCATCAACCGCAATGTTGATGATGTTGACCATCGACAAGGCATTCAACACTATCTGGCGTGTCAAGCGCCCACGCCCTCTGATCAAGCGATTGGTGACTTATTGGGCAGTCCTCACACTGGCACCGTTACTTGTCGGCGCCAGCCTCTCACTGACCTCATGGCTAGTCGGTCTCTCGATGGGCTACGCCAAGCACATGCCTTTTTTCGGGATAGGCGTTTTGAAAATCCTGCCGGTGTTCTTTACCACCCTGGCTTTTTCCATACTGTTCCGACTCGTACCTAATCGTTACGTACCTAGAACCCATGCTTTTATCGGCGCACTCGTATCAGCAATCGTGTTTGAATCCATGAACCGCTGGTTTGGCTATTACATCTCCCATTTCCCCACATACAAACTGGTCTACGGTGCGTTCGCCAGTGTGCCGATATTCCTGATGTGGATCTATCTCTCCTGGCTGGCCATTCTGATTGGTGCAGTGATCACTGCCTCGCTGTCGCACTGGAGAACACCACCGTCGTCCTCCCTGGCTTCACCCCCCGCTCAACTGCTGGATGCCCTCAGGATATTGAAAGTCATGGCGGAGAATTTCAAGGAAGGAAATGTGAGCACATTCCCGGAATTATCCAAATCCCTTAAGTTGGGATATGACACGCTGGAAGTCATACTTGGAAAACTTTCTGATGCCAGGATCGTAAGCAAGGCAGAAGGACTGGGGTGGCTATTGGCGCGGGATATAAACCAGATACGCGCTACTGACTTGTTCCATTTGTTTGTACTGGATATTTCTTCCCTGTCTGCGGGACAATACAATGACCCGATTAGAAAATGGCTCGATAACTGTACAAAACAGTTAGAGAAAAGCACCGATTTGACCTTGCAGGAACTCTTTAACAACAATCCTGCCTGACAGCTTGCATAGAGCGGTTATTATGGGATTTAATGCGCGGCTAATTTAGGAGAATACAATGAACATGTTGGAAAAACTTTTCGAAGGCGCCTTATGGAATAGCCGCTTCATGATACTTTCGGCAGTGATAGGCAGCCTGTTGTCAGGTATCGCGATCTTCTACATGGCAACCGTGGACGTTTTCACCCTGTTTGGTCACGCCATGCATTACGCAGACTCGAGTCTGTCTGACGAAGCACGCAAGGCACTTCACGACGGAACCGTGTCTCATATCGTCGAAGTGGTAGACGGCTATCTGCTTGCGACCGTGATGCTGATATTCTCGCTGGGTTTGTATGAACTTTTCATCAGCGAGATCGACCAGGCGCACGGTAGCAAATCCTCCAGCAAGATTCTGGTCATCAACAGTCTGGATGACCTGAAGTCCAGACTGGCAAAAGTCATTCTGATGATCCTGATCGTCACGTTATTCAAGGAAGCGTTGCGCATGGAAATCCACAATCCGCTGGATCTTGTGTATCTGGGTGCCAGCATCGCCCTGATCTCACTTGCCTTGTATTTCACCCATGCCTCTGAACATGAGACAAGCGGCAAAAATAATCATGCAGAAGAGAACACGGAAAGAGGAAAAGACCATTAATATGCTACGCCTTGCTCTGGCGTGGCTGTTACTCTCCATTTCCCTCACCTGTAACGCGGAAGATTTCACTGTTGAAGACCTGCAAGGCAATACCCACAGACTCTCTGACTACCGGGGAAAATGGGTATTGGTGAATTTCTGGGCGACCTGGTGTCCGCCATGCCTGAGCGAAATCCCTGAATTGACCAGTCTTCATAACGCACACAAGGATAAGGATCTGGTTGTGATCGGCATCGCAATCGAGTCCGGATCAAGCTACAAGGTGGCTGATTTTGCGGAAGCGCATAACATCAGTTACCCGGTTATCATGGGCAATCGGGATATCACTGCACAGATCGGCGTAGTGGATGCCTTACCTGTGAGCTATCTGTATTCGCCGAAAGGGAAATTAATGGATCGGCACGCAGGGGAAGTCACGCGGAAGAGTGTCGAAACCTACATCAAGAAGCAGAATTTCAACTAGCCGGCAGGTAACTGCCACTGACTTTTGGGCGGGGTAGCAGCCAATTTTTGCGCCAGGCGGTACGAACCAGATTGGGATACTTAGACTTCCCCAAACTGCCGTTATATCTGCCCAATGCACGATACAAATCTCCTTTTTCTATATCCAGATAATGGCGAAGGATGGTGCATCCGTAACGAAGGTTGGTTCTAAGATGAAACAGGTTGTGTTCCTGGGTGCCCAGTTCCTTGACCCAGAATGGCATCACTTGCATATAACCCCGTGCGCCAGCTTTTGAAACAGCATATTTGTTAAAGCCGCTCTCCACCTGGATCAATCCCAACACCAATTCAGGTTCAAGACCGGCACGCTTGGCTTCATAGTGCACTGTTTTCAAAAAATCCACCCGAAACTCCGCATCCGGGATCCGCTTTTGCATTCGGCGCGACATCTCATTCAGCCAGAAATCGGCCTCATATTGCGAAGCAAATGCAAGCTTGGGTGCCGCTTTATCCGACACGCTACGCTGCAAAACGGCGCGCACACTGTCGGAAAGCGGTGTATATACCTGCGCTCCGGCTGATGCAAGCTGGGCATAAAACACCCCTGCCAAACACAATGGCCAAACAGAAAATGCTGGAAATGGCTTTCGGATCAATTGCATATTTTCGATTTTACGAGCTCGAGCGCATTTTGCAAGGGGATGGATTGTGCTGAAGTGTCCGAGCGCCCCTGATATTCCAACTTCCCATCTCTTAAACCGCGTTCACCGATGACGATGCGATGCGGTATTCCTATCAACTCCATGTCGGCAAACATCACACCGGGGCGCTCTTCTCGGTCATCCAGCAACACCTCTATCCCTGCGGCAAGGCAATCGCCATAAAGTTGCTCTGCCGCACCTCGCACCTCATCACTCTTGGCCATGCCAATGGGAATGATGGCAAGCTGGAACGGTGCCATAGCAGTCGGCAGAACAATGCCGCGTTCATCGAAACTTTGTTCAATGGCAGCGGCAACGATGCGTGAAACCCCTATACCGTAGCATCCCATCTCTATAAACTGAGATTTACCCTGTGCATCCAGGTAGGTTGCCTTCAGTGCTTCCGCATACTTGGTACGTAACTGGAAGATATGTCCGACTTCTATACCCCGGCAGATTTCCAATGTGCCCTTGCCATCGGGTGAGTGGTCGCCGGATACCACGTTACGAATATCTGCCACCAGGTCGGGTTCTGGAAGGTCGCGTCCCCAATTCACACCGGCAGTATGAAACTTGGGCTTATTCGCCCCCACGACAAAATCGCTCATCACGGCTACACTACGATCGGCAATAACCCTGATCTTTGTTCGATCCATGCCGACTGGACCAAGAAACCCTGGAGGACAATTGAAGTGTGACCTGATTTCCTCGTCCGTGGCAAAACGGAAATCAGCAAGACCTGGCAACTTGCTTGCCTTCACTTCATTCAGGCTGTGATCCCCGCGCAGCAACAGGATATGCAACTTCTCTCCAGCCGCCACTGCCAGCAACTTGACCGTACGTTGCAATGTGATTCCCATCAGTTCAGCAACCTGCTCGCAAGTGGTTTGCCTGGGTGTATCGATATCCCGCATCTCTTCTGCGGGAAGGGCACGCGACATGTCAGGTGCAAGCGCTTCCGCCAGCTCGACGTTCGCCGCATAGCTGGAATTCGGGCAATAGGCCAGTGCATCTTCGCCTGCGTCGGCCAGCACATGAAATTCATGTGAACCGCTTCCGCCGATCGCGCCGGTATCCGCAGCAACCGCCCGAAATTTCAATCCCAAACGGGTGAAGATGCGACTGTATGTTTCGTGCATTGCCTTGTAGGTCTGCTCCAGACTGGCAAAATCCTCATGGAACGAATATGCGTCCTTCATCATGAATTCACGTGCACGCATCACACCAAAGCGCGGTCGCACTTCGTCGCGGAATTTGGTTTGTATCTGATAAAAATTGATAGGGAGCTGGCGGTAACTT
>JBGSMU010000128.1:0-9559 GCA_041739955.1 Gallionella sp.
AGTCTGATCAAGGTAGCGGTTGTGGACAGTGTAAAAGCGCGGGCTGTGGGGCAGGCAAGCTGTCCCGTTTGTTTTGCAGCAAACCTAGGCAATTTCAAGTTGATAACCCGATAGATGCCAACGTTGGAGACAAAGTCATCATTTCTATCGGGGATGGTGCGATATTGAAAGGTATAAGTCTGATTTACGCCATGCCGCTCCTGTTGTTGTTCATTGGCGCGATGATGGGCGATTCCTGGTCGGGGTCACCAGAGCAGCGTGATGCTTATGCCGCACTTGGTGCTTTGTGTGGGTTGGTCACCGGTTTCGTCGTTATATGGTGGATTTCATTACGTCAGGGGAAGAGTCGTTTCAGACCTTTCATCACCCGAAAGCTGCAAGAAGAGTAGACCCGATCGGGTTTGAAAACATGTGATTCTTTCGTTGCATTCCGGCAGTTTATTTTTTTTTCAATGAGGAGACATATATGTTGAGAAACATTACTGGAATCTTTGTATTGGTTTTCGGGATGATTTACGGCATTTCTGTTCAGGCCAGAGAGTTACCCGACTTTGCCGATTTGGTGGAACAACAGGGCCCCGCTGTCGTCAATATAAGCACTGCCCAAACCATACGCAATGCACCCGGATTGCCTGCGATTCCTGAAGGTGATCCATTCTACGAATTCTTCCGTCGCTTTGCACCCCAGATGCCTCGTGAGCGGGAAACGCAATCATTGGGTTCAGGATTCATAATCAGTGCTGATGGCTACATCATGACTAATGCGCATGTGGTCGAGCATGGCGAAAAAATTACTGTTCGACTGACTGATAAACGTGAGTTCAATGCCAAGGTCATAGGAGCTGATAAGAGAACGGATGTCGCGGTATTGAAAATCGACGCGACCGGCCTTCCTACGTTGTCCATGGGGGATCCGGAGAAACTGAGAGTGGGCGAATGGGTGGTTGCGATCGGATCGCCATTTGGCTTTGATAGTAGCGTGACTGCCGGCATTGTCAGCGCCAAAGGGCGTTCATTGCCGCGTGAAAATTTTGTGCCCTTTATCCAGACTGATGTGGCGATCAATCCCGGTAATTCAGGCGGGCCGCTGTTTAACATGGATGGCGAGGTTGTAGGCATAAACTCGCAAATCTATACTCGTTCAGGCGGTTCAATGGGCTTGTCTTTTGCAATTCCAATCGATGTTGCGACGCAAGTTGCTGATCAACTGCGCAATACCGGCAAGGTAACGCGAGGACGAATTGGCGTGACGATACAGGAATTGACCCGGGAGTTGGCCGAGTCATTCGGGTTGGGCAGTCCCAATGGGGCTTTGGTCAGTAGTGTTCAAAAAAACGGCCCGGCTGACAAGGCGGGAATTGAGGCGAGCGATGTGATTCTGAAGTTTGACGGTAAGTCCGTGAACAATTCCAGCGATTTGCCCCGTATTGTGGCGGCGACCAAACCGGGTAGCAAAGTCAAAATCGAGTTGTGGCGCAAAGGAGAATCCAAGCTGATGACGCTTACAGTTGGTGAAATGCCGGAAGAGGAAGGGCCGGTGTTAAGCTCCTCAAACAAGAATAAAGCAGACGGAGGGACTGAATCGATCTCACGTTTGGGTATTGTTGTCAGCGAGCTCAGCAAGGAACAGCTAGAAGAGTTGCAACTCAGCGGCGGCTTGCTGGTCGAGGAAGTCAGAGGTTCTGCAGGCAGGCTTGCCGGATTGAATCAGGGTGATATCCTGATTAAAATCGGAAATTCCCAGATCAATTCATTGGATCAGTTCAATAAGATCATCAAGCAGGTAGCAAAAGGGAAGAATATTGCGTTGCTGGTTAAACGTGGTGAGAATGCGCTATACATCGCGGTCAAACTCGATGAATAATCGGGGGTGATTAATGGACTAAGTGCTGCGGAATTATGCGGCACTCAGTTCGGCAAGCCTGGTTTTTCGGGAGCAAAGGTTTTATTTGCAGTTTTTACTGATGTCTTGCTGAATCTTTGAGATATTTTGCTGCCTCTTTTCATCTTCCATGATGATACGCTCCCCGTTGATGTCGATTTCTGTCATCCGAAGACCTTCCTGCAATGCCCTCAGGTTTTGTCGTGCGGAATTACAGTAAGCCTTCATGGATTCGGCATTAGCTTGCTCTTTCGAGGCTTTTTCGGCAGCAACTTCCTTTTCCTTCTGGATTCTTTTCTTCTCCACTTCTTGCTCGGCCAAGGATTTCGAACCTTCAATTTCGTCCCCGGCAATTCCATTCTGGCTTTCAGCATCAGATTCGCCATTTTCCAAGCTGTCGGAGGAGGAACGCAGTACTTTTGAATCCACATCAGGCGGTGGGGGCTGGTCGGAATAATGAACATGGCCCTGGGGGTCTACCCACCTGTTGAGTGCAGCCAGAGCCGAGCTACAAAATATCAACAAGAAAATCAGCAGAGTATTTTTCATGGCAACCATTCCCATAAGTGTGGAAAATTTATGTAGCATTTATCCCGTTCGAATTCAGCATTGAACTTGCGGACAAGTCTAGCATGTAAAGGTATGATTGCAACTGGCGATGCATAACAGAATCGGCTCGCTTGGTTCTGTTTAATCTGGATGAGGTGTGGGTAATGTCTGACAATCAAGTTGACGCGGATAAAAAAGTGGAATATCTGGATGTGGAAAAAAATGGGGAGTTGGCTCTTAAACTTTTCAAGGCATATTTTCATACACATATCCATACCGGAAAAATCTATGAGGATTTCCCTTCTTTTTTCATGATCAAGCCAGGTATCCTGGAAGGCAAAGAGATAGCATCCCGTAATTCTGAAAAGATACTGCTGGAAGATGTCATACAGCGCGCCAAATCACGTAATGGTTATATTGGGGTATCCAAACACCGAAATCCGAAATTGGGCTATTACTGGCTGGAGTTATCAGTTATGCCTTTCATGATGGGTGATACGGTGACCAAGGAAAATAAGGGTGAGTTCTTTTTTGTGCTCACCAAATTTATCGATTTCACCAAGCAGAATCCCAAAGTATATGGGGACCTGACGGCGGAGATGGCGTCGGATAAGGATATCGGCGTGATGTTGGACGGAATAACCAAAATGGCTTCGCGTTTTACAACTTCTCTTGAACTTTATCCTGAACATATGCTGGTAGCATACAATCCGAAATGGCCGGTAACTGATGTGCAGAAACTGCTTCACTCCCTGAAAAATAATGACCAGGACTGGTGTGAAATGTTTTTCGAGTATTTGATGTATGTGATGAGCAAGAAGACTAGCGGCTAGACCTTAACAACACCAGAACCGCTCCGTTTCCACCCTGATTTGGATTGGCATCACAAAAACCCAGAACTGCTTGATGCTGTACGAGCCAATTGCGAGTAAGTTTTTTTAGTATCGCTTCTCCACCGGAGCTATTCATTCCTTTTCCGTGTATCACCAATACACAGCGTAGTTTGCGTTGTAACGCATCATGCAGGAATTCCTGTAAGAGTTTACGTGCTGTATCTGTATTAAAACCGTGTAAATCAAGACTATCCCTCACTAGCCATGTCCCACGTCTAAGTTTGCGTAGAGTTGTGGCAGATAATCCATTGGAAAGAAATTCGCTTGGTGTGTCCCCGCTGACAAAATCAGAGAGGATATCCGGTACTTCTTGAGCGGGCGCGTGATTATTGAAAGAGGGTTTACGCGGTGTCTTGTCCAGTACCACACGGTTGGGGTCGGCTATGGGCTTAATGCTCCCGATAGCATTGCGGAATAATGCTATATCCTCCTGCTCGACCTGGTCTGCTTGTTTTTCTGGAGGAGTCTTCACCTTTTTTACATGGTGTTTCGTTATTGGTCAGACTTTGCCCAACGAGGCGAGATACTTGTCTGCATCCAGCGCTGCCATACATCCGGTGGCGGCACTGGTGACAGCCTGGCGATAGATTTGATCCTGCACATCACCAGCCGCAAAAACACCGGGGATATTGGTGGAAGTGGAGTTCCCCTGTGATCCGCCACGGGTCAGGATATAGCCATTGCTCATTTCAACCTGACCGGAAAATATATCAGTATTCGGTTTGTGGCCGATGGCAATGAATACGCCTTTCAGCTCGATTTCCTGTTTTTCATCGTTTTGTACGTTCTTGACGCGCATGCCGGTGACGCCGCTTGCATCGCCCAGAACTTCATCAAGCACGCTGTTTAGCTGCAGGGTGATCTTTCCTTCCTTTACCTTCTCCATGAGGTGGTCGATCATGATACGTTCGGCTCGGAATGTGTCGCGCCGATGCACAAGTGTTACGTGTTTGGCAATATTGGAAAGGTACATTGCTTCTTCGACGGCGGTATTGCCGCCACCGATTACTGCAACATCCTGGCCGCGGTAGAAAAACCCATCGCAGGTAGCGCATCCGGATACTCCTCGTCCCATGAAATCCTGTTCGGAGGCCATGCCCAGGTATTGTGCTGAAGCACCGGTGCAGATGATTAGCGCGTCGCATGTATAGCTACTGCTATCGCCGACAAGCAGAAAAGGCTTTTGCTGCAGTTTAGCTGTATGGATATGATCAAAAACGATTTCTGTATTGAAACGCTCCGCATGTTTCTGGAAGCGTTCCATCAGTTCCGGGCCTTGTACACCCATAGCATCGGCGGGCCAATTGTCCACCTCGGTGGTGGTCATCAATTGCCCTCCCTGGGCTATTCCGGTGATCAATACTGGATTAAGGTTGGCTCGGGCAGCGTATACGGCTGCAGTGTACCCGGCAGGTCCGGAGCCGAGGATGATTAGACGATGATGTCGGGTTGCTTCGGTCATGATGATCAGCCCAAAAATAGATTTAAAGATGGAATTTAACAGCAGTTGCTGAAGTGTGTCGAGTGCCACATCGGTTAAAATCGATCCATGATGAAAATAAATAGATTTCTGCTTTTGATTCTGCTGTCAGGCACGTCAAATTTGGTTATTTCCGCCACACTGAACGGTATCCCTGAATTTATTGATGAAATGGTAATAAAGCATAATTTCAATCGATCCGAGCTGGAAAGCGCGTTTCGACATGCCAAGCATCTTCCGGTGGTGATCGAAGCGATTTCCCGGCCATCGACCGTCAGGCCATGGTTGGAATACCGCGCATCCTTTGTAAACAGGGAGCGTATCGAGCTGGGTTTGAAATTCTGGAAAAAATACAGTGCAGCTTTATCGAGGGCGGAGAATCAATACGGCATACCCCAGGAAATAATTCTTGCGGTGATAGGGGTAGAGACAGTCTATGGACTGGATACGGGAAAGTTTCGTGCGCTGGATGCTTTGACGACGTTGGCATTTGATTACCCGAGGCGAGCAGATTTTTTCCGGAGTGAACTGGAAAATTATCTTTTATTGGCACGCGACCAGGGATTTGATCTGTTGTCCATACGAGGCTCTTACGCCGGAGCCTTGGGAGTCCCGCAATTCATGCCAAGCAGTTACCGTAATTATGCGGTGGACTTTAGCGGTGATGGCAAGGTTGATTTGCTTGATCAAACCGAAGATGCAATCGGCAGTGTCGCCAGTTACCTTAAAGGCTATGGCTGGCTTAGTGGCGAAGACGTTGTTTTGCACGTTAAGGTCAGTGAGGAAGTTTGCCTTGGGGAAATCGACATGCCACGTTCCGTTGCGGCTTGGAATATAGCGGGTGTGGAGGTTTCTGGAAGTGTCGGGCAGGATGTTTCCGCCCGCCTGATCGACTTTACGATGGATGAAGGAAAAGAATTCTGGTTGGCACTTAACAACTTCGAGGTTATCACGCGTTACAACAACAGTGATTTTTATGCGATGTCGGTGTACCAGTTGGCCGAGGCGGTGAAAGAAGCACGCAAGATCAGTGCTTCAAGGTAATGCGTTCTGAATCGTTCGTTAAAGTGTATTTCCAAAAGGGCATACTTATATCTTCGATACAAACTTTACCCACGAAAATCTGACCGGGTGAAAATATCTGCTTAACCGACCCGAGTTATGAGGTGGCAGCTTCCCGGCCATTGTCTGGAAAACACAATCGACAAAGCCAGGCTTGTACAGATGCGCCAAAAAAGACATTAGCTATAGATCTAGAACTCCTTCCATTCATCATCATCCTGATCCGATTTGAATTTTTGAGTTAATTTGCGTGGTCCACTGGGGGAAGGTGCCTGCGAAACTGTTCGTTTTGCGGGTTGTGGTGAAGATCGCTGATGCTGAGGTGCTGCTGCCAATTTTGTATCAAGCTTGAATGCACTTACGGCTGAATATAATGCAGAAGCTTGTTCTTTCATTGCCTCTGCAGCAGCGGCAGCTTCTTCAACCAGAGCCGCATTCTGCTGGGTAACTTCATCCATCTGGGTGATTGCCTGGTTCACTTGCTCAATGCCTGCTCCCTGCTCTTGAGAGGCAGCAGATATCTCGGACATGATATCCGTGACACGCTTAACCGCCAGGACGATTTCGGTCATGGTTGCACCGGCTTGGTCGACTTGCCTGGTGCCGCTATCGACTTTATCTACGGAAGCCTCGATCAGGGCGGTAATCTCCTTCGCCGCAGCTGCTGAGCGTTGTGCCAGGTTTCGCACCTCTCCGGCAACGACAGCAAAGCCACGGCCCTGTTCGCCGGCACGCGCCGCTTCGACAGCCGCGTTTAATGCGAGGATATTGGTCTGGAACGCGATGCCTTCTATGACGCTGATGATGTCCATGATCTTTCTTGAACTTGCGCTTATCGAGGCCATGGTTTCGACGACTTCATCCACAACCTTGCCCCCTTTGATCGCAATGTCAGAAGTATTGTGGGCCAATTGGTTGGCCTGCTTTGCGTTCTCTGCATTCTGCCGTACTGTGGAAGTCAATTCCTCCATACTTGAGGCGGTCTCTTGAAGGCTGGAGGCTTGTTCTTCAGAGCGCTGTGACAGATCGGCATTGCCTGAGGCGATCTCTTTGGAGGCGGTAGTTATTGAGTCGGTGGTGCTTCGAACATTGGAAACGATTTGTGCGAGGTTGCCGACCATTTCCTTGATGCTATACAACATGCTGCTTTGGTCGTTGGCTTTTGTTTCTATTACTACAGTCAAGTCGCCTTCTGAAACGTGTTTGACCACTTCCGCTGCATATACCGGCTCGCCACCCAATTGACGCAAGATGCTTCTGGTGATCCATATGCCGAGTATTACAGCAATTAGTGCGGCAGCCAACCCGCCCCAAATCATCTCTTGCATGGTTTTGTTGGCTTCATTTGAGGTTTCTGAAGTGACTTTTCGGGCTTCAGCAACAAGTTGCTCGCGGAATAATGTAAGTTTTTCAGCAATGGATGTACTGTCGTTATCGAAACCCCTTATTTCATTATTCCCTTTCATCAGCACATTTCCGGCATCGACCCCCTTGCGGATGTATTCCTCCGCCATGGATTTTCCGCTGGAATAAAACTGGTTGAAATCCTTTTCCATTTCTTCTATCTGCTTTATACGCAGTACATTGTTTGACTGACGGTAATATTGCTTGAATTGCTCCGTTCCCTTAAAGAATCCTTGCGCGGATTCTTCTGCTTCCTGGTAAGCAGCCCGGTCATGGGTGGCTGAGACATCCGTCAGGAATTGCTGAACTTCAGAGCGGTTTAGATCCATGTTGTCGACAACCATTACATTCGGCAGTGTAAGGGCATCGATTTCATTTACGTTATTGATAAGCTTTGACAGGGAAAATCCTACCAGCAGCAAGTTCAATGCAAACAGCAATACAACGGATGAAAACCCTACCCAGAGAAGAACACTTACCCGCGCATTTTTGAACATTTAGACCTCTCTTTAAGCTTGAAACCAAAACAAGCAATTATGTTTTTCTGCGGCCATTACAGTTCACGAGTTTCCGAGGCTGGAAGTAATCTATGAATAGCCGTGGTACGGATTGAATGATAAGACCTTTCCGTATTGAACCGCAAGCCGACTGAGTTTGTCGATTTGGATTGTTGATGCTGCTATTGTTGCGATAAACGCCGCCAATGTTTCGTATTCGAGTGCTTGTGCTGTACCTGTATTTTCCATCCGGTAATGAAACATGGGTTACTTTACCGTGCGATTGGTCGTGATCCGTCTTTTCGCCATGCTATGGCCTAATATCTCGATCTGTTTAGTGCTTAACGTGGCTGCGGCGAGCGGCAGTAGTTCGGCTTCTTCAAGTGCTATGTGTGAGACATGGCTATTGATGAATTCTTCAATCAGTGAATTCGGTAGCGGTAAGTACTCTCCATCCGCCAGATGAAGTAATGTCACTCTTATTGATTCCCACGCCGACATCATCCGGAGGTGCTCAGATATAAGTCTGTCAAGCAATCTGTCAATTTGCATTTTGCTTGTGGTGGCATTGATACGCAGGGAGGGAAACAGATCCAATTCCTCGTCTTGATGATGTAAGCGTCCTGCGGTGTCGAAGTAGCGCAGGATGCCATGCGCGGCTTGTTGTGCTGCCTCGTCGCAGCCTTGTTTAACAAGATGTGCTTCGAGTTTTTTTAGAGTGTTGCATTGTTGCAATATCTTGCCATGGCAGGCATGCAGCATTTCCAGCGGATCATCAAAACCGGGTGATGTGGTTGAATTCAGAGTGAGCATACTTTTTAGCCGAAAAACCCAAGTGGGTTGTGGTTGACGGCGACCAGCACGATATAGATGAATACGGTCTGGGCCGCCATCCATGCAAAAAATCGTGTGGTCTTGCTTCTGCCGTACTTTAACGCAACGAACCCAAGCCCGATATACAACAACAGCGCCAACACCTTCGCAGTCAGCCAACTGTCCACGAAGGGGTATTTTCTGATCGTATAGGCAAGAAGAATCGCGCTGATTAGCAGCAGAGTGTCAACGATATGTGGAATGATCTTCACCCATCGTTGCTGCATGATCTTCGATCCACTCATCGTCCAGATACCGCGTAGCATGAACAGTGTGTAACTGGTTGCGGCGCAGATGATGTGCAGTCTCTTCAGCAGGGTGTAAGTCACGCGTCTTTCCGTCATATCCGATCGTTTACCAAGATAACATAAAACATGTATGATTTATGCATCATTAAGCATGGTGAGACACTCATACCGCATGGATACGAAAAATCTATTGAAGCTGCTCGGAATTGAGCCGAACGTGACAGGACATGCTGAAAAGTTCATCTCTGCATTTGGAGCGCTGATCGCCATCGGTTTGACCATGGCAGTCAGCCTGTACACAGTAGGTGTGGAAGGCGCTGCGATGCTGGTGCCTTCGATGGGTGCATCCGCGGTGTTGCTTTTCGCGGTACCGCATGGTGCCCTTTCCCAACCCTGGCAACTTGTCGGCGGCCACTTCCTGTCAGCTATTGTCGGTGTGACTTGCGCCATGCTTGTTCCAGATACTTTGCTTGCCGCATCATTGGCCGTGTCACTGGCCATATTCGTGATGTATCACATGCGCTGCATACATCCTCCGGGTGGAGCGACAGCCTTGTCTGCCGTGGTGGGCGGCTCGACCGTGCATGAGCTGGGCTATCAGTTCGTTCTTACCCCGGTGATGCTGAATACAGCCATCATGTTGTTCACTGCCGTTGCGTTCAACTTCTTTT
>JBGSMU010000176.1:0-10357 GCA_041739955.1 Gallionella sp.
GATGAGCTTGGCCAATTACTCGCAAGTTAAACTCAATGCAGTAGCGAGGAGATTGAATGAACGCCCAAGAAAGACACTAAACTACCAAACACCGGCAGAGTGTTTTGCTCAATCTGTTGCATCCACCGGTTGAATCCAAGAGGTGGAGAGCGTCATTCCGATGATGGACAGGGTAAGCATGTACAGCCAGTAGTTTTGCAGACCGGTCATTTCGATGTCGTGCGCAAAGACGCCGACTTTCAGGTGCGCGCCGAACATGGCCTGGATCGCGATCATCAATATCACGAAAGTGGTGCCGGCTGCCCCCATGCGTATCGCTACCCAGGATACGCACAGGAACATCAGATAATCGATAGGGATATCATTGGCCTGTATACCCAGCCAATTGATAAAAATGATCTGGCCGGTGACGAATGTGGCAATAACCAGCAGCGGTCTTTCAAATGACGGGTCTTTGGTGACAGGCGTGGAACGCGCTTTATGCGAGGACAGAATGAATGGCGTGAGCAACACTACACCCAGCGTATCCCCCATCCACCAATGCAGGATATTTTCGAAAATGCCGGAGAACTGGATATAGCCCGCCATCAGGATCGAGGCCGTACCGATGATTGCGCCGGCAATGCTGCTGATCGCGCCACCCAGTGCGATCAGCCACAGATAGTCGGGTAACCGGTTAAGTGTGCTTGCAGTAGGCCGGAAACGTTCTATCAGCCAAAAACCGAGTAGCGCTTCAAGTACATTCGCCAGGGTGATGCCGGTGATCGCCCACACGGAACTGTTGGCGTAGGCGTTCAATGCCAGCGAGCCGATGAACACGCCCCATATGTAACGTCTTCCGCCAAGCAACAACGCCGCGAGAGCCAGACCGCTACCGGGCCAGATGACAGGCACGATACTGTTGGCGGTGAAATTTTCGTGGATGATGTTGCCGAATACGAAATACAGGACAGCAATGCCAAGCTGGGTAAGCAGCAAGGCCGGTTTGGTCTGGATTTTATATTTGGTTTGAGGCATGTTTATGTCTGTTCGCCGTATTGGCGACTTTAAGTTCGCGAGGAATTGTATCGCCTAACAACACTGCCGGTACGAATTCATTGAACCTTGGATTGTGACACATGTACTGCAGTGCCGATGCGCGACATTGAGGTGTTATGCTGCACAGCTCCATTTTATAGCTATCATTCCATTCTTGAACAAACACTGATATATATTTATGAGCGTTATCACTTTTCCCGACAGTCCATATTTCCTGCATCAGCCATTCGAGCCAGCCGGCGACCAGCCCGCGGCGATCGAGAAGCTGGTGGAGGGCATCAACGACGGCCTGTCGTACCAGACCCTGCTCGGTGTGACCGGCTCGGGCAAGACCTTCACGATGGCGAATGTGATCGCGCGCACCGGCCGCCCGGCGATCGTGATGGCGCCCAACAAGACCCTGGCTGCGCAGCTGTACTCGGAATTGCGCGACTTCTTTCCCGAGAACGCGGTCGAATACTTCGTTTCCTATTATGACTACTACCAGCCCGAGGCCTACGTGCCGTCGCGCGATATGTTCATCGAGAAGGATTCCAGCATCAACGAACAAATCGAGCAGATGCGTTTGTCGGCCACCAAGGCACTGCTGGAACGCGAAGACTCAATCATCGTCGCCACCGTCTCGGCGATCTACGGTATCGGCGACCCGGTCGATTACCACGGCATGATCCTGCACCTGCGCGAGAATGAAAAGATCGCCCAGCGCGACGTGATCCAGAGGCTGGTCTCGATGCAGTACGAACGCAACGAGATCGATTTCTCGCGCGGCAAGTTCCGCGTGCGCGGCGATGTGATCGACATCTTTCCGGCCGAAAGCAGCGAGCATGCATTGCGCGTGACACTGTTCGACGACGAGGTCGAGACGCTGTCGCTGTTCGACCCGCTCACCGGCCACATCCTGCAAAAGATGCCGCGCTTTACCGTGTATCCGTCCAGCCATTACGTGACCCCGCGCAGCACCGTGCTGGAAGCGATCGAGACGATCAAGGTAGAGCTGGCCGAGCGCATCTCGTTCTATATACGCGAACATAAACTGGTCGAGGCACAGCGCATCGAGCAGCGCACCCGCCACGACCTGGAGATGCTCAACGAGATCGGCTTCACCAAGGGTATCGAGAATTACTCGCGCCATCTGTCCGGCAGGAATCCGGGCGACCCGCCGCCGACGCTGCTGGACTACCTGCCGCCCAACGCACTGATGTTCATAGACGAAAGCCATGTCACCATCCCGCAGATCGGCGGCATGTACAAGGGCGACCGCGCGCGCAAGGAGAATCTGGTCAACTACGGGTTCCGCCTGCCTTCCGCGCTGGACAACCGTCCGTTGCGTTTCGACGAATTCGAGAAGGTCATGCGCCAGTCGGTTTTTGTTTCCGCCACGCCCTCGAAGTACGAGGCCGAGCATGCCGGTCAGGTGGTCGAGCAGGTGGTGCGGCCGACCGGATTGATCGATCCGGTCATCGAGGTGCGGCCCGCGACCCATCAGGTGGACGATCTGATGTCCGAAGTGAACAAGCGCGTCAAGGTGGGCGAGCGGATACTGGTCACCACCCTGACCAAAAAGATGGCCGAGCAACTGACCGACTATTATTCCGAACACGGTATCAAGGTGCGTTACCTGCACTCCGACATCGAGACTGTCGAGCGGGTCGAGATCATCCGCGATCTCAGATTGGGCGAATTCGATGTACTGGTCGGCATCAACCTTTTGCGCGAAGGTCTGGACATCCCCGAGGTATCGCTGGTCGCGATCCTGGATGCCGACAAGGAAGGCTTCCTGCGCTCCGAGCGTTCGCTGATCCAGACCATAGGACGCGCGGCCCGCCACCTCAACGGCAAGGCGCTGCTGTATGCCGACCGGATCACCGATTCGATGAAGCGGGCGATAGACGAGACCGAGCGCCGCCGCACCAAGCAGGTCGCGCACAACTTCGCGAACAACATCACCCCCGTCGGTGTGCAGAAGCGCATCAGGGACATCATCGAGGGTACTTACGAGCCGGATGCCGCCCGCGAGAAACAGAAGGCCGAGCAGTCGCAGGCGAAATACCTTGCGATGAGCGAAAAAGAGGTCGCCAAAGAGATCAAGCGCCTGGAAAAAGAAATGCTGCAGGCAGCGAAGAACCTCGAATTCGAAAGAGCCGCGGCGATGCGCGATGAGTTGAGGAAATTGCGCAACAGCGTGCTGCTCTCGCCGCTGTGATTTTATCTGGGAACGCTAAATCGTCCGGTGTTGTAGGAGCGGGCCATGCCCGCGATTGTCTTTTGATTCGCGGGCATGGCCCGCTTTTACAAATACACGGAACGTGTTGCGGTTATCTTCTACAAGGTCACGTTTTGCGAATGATGCGGTTGCTGCAGATAGCGCTGGGTCTGCATATCGGTCAGGCGGCTGGCGGTCCTGGAGAACTCGCCTGACATCTCGCCGTCGGTATAGATGTTTTCCGGCGTCACCTCGGATGAAGCCACCAGCCTGACATTGTTGTCGTACAGCACGTCGATCAGCCAGGTGAAGCGCCGTGCCTCTGCCGCGTTGTCGGCGGTCATGCGCGGGATGTTGGACAAAAACACTGTCGGATAGCGGTGCGCGATCCACAGATAGTCGGTGTGCGAATACATTCCGCCGCATAATTCCCGGAAGTTGAACCACACCACATTGGGCGCGAGCCTTTTCACCGGGATCGCACGACCATGCACAACGATATGGCTTCCGTCGAGATGCGTGTCTGCAGATATCCGCGCAAACCACTCGTCCAGGCTCGCTTCGTTCGCGGCTGCTTCCGCTGCATTTTCAGCCACCAGGAATAGCGGCTCGCGGTGGGTGATCCGCTGGCGGTAGTCGCTGCCGCCCTCGACGTTCAACACCTTCAGCTCGCGCTTGAGCAGCTCGATCGCGGGCAGGAAATTGCGGCGTTGCAATCCGTTCGGGTAGAGTTGGTCGGGGTGGTAGTTGGAGGTGGTGATCAGCACCACACCGCGCTCGAACATCGCCCCGACCAGCCGCCCCAGGATCATCGCATCGGCGATGTCATCGACGTGAAATTCATCGAGGCACAGCAGGCGGGTGGACTTTTCGATGTTGTCGGCCAGCGCGATCAGCGGATCGTTTTCGCCGGCCAGCAGCTTCATCTCGTGATGCACCTCGGCCATGAAATTATGGAAATGGATACGGCGTTTGCGGCGGTAGGGCAGGCAGGCGTAGAACGCATCCATCAAAAAAGTCTTGCCGCGACCCACCCCACCCCAGAGATACAGGCCCTTGGGGACATTGGGGCTGAGCAGGCTGCGCCCGAGAAAATTGTTGCGTCTGGATTTGAACTCGACCAGCTGGTGCCACAATATATCCAGCTCGTCTACCGTCGCGGCCTGGGCGGCATCTTCAATGTAGCCGGGAAGCGTGCGGAATTCGCGGTACCAGTCCTTGGGACTCATGCTGCCGTCTGAGGGAATCGTGATGGAGTGCGAAGACATGGATTTCCAGTATGACGGCTAGGGGGGATTAAAATTACGGTGCGTAGCAATGGCCCATATAATCATGCGGCAATTATATGACATACATCGCGCAAGCCATTTGGCTGTTGTTTGCGAAATCAATGCCGCCAGTATGCATTGAGAATGGATATCGGGAGAATGACGCATGAAGATAGGCATACCCAAAGAGATCAAGACCAACGAGAACCGCGTTGCACTGGTTCCCTCCGGTGCTGCCGCACTGGTGGCCGACGGCCATACGGTCATCGTCGAGTCCGGCGCGGGGCAGGGCAGCGGATTTGGCGACGAGCTCTACCTCAACGCGGGTGCGCAGATCGTTCCGGATGCCGCAACCGTGTGGGACACCGCCGAGCTGATCGTCAAGGTCAAGGAACCCATCGAACCCGAGTGGCCGCGCATCCGTGCAGGCCAGTGCATCTTCACTTACTTCCATTTTGCCGCCAGCGAAAAGCTGACGCGCGCTCATATCGCGTCCGGTGCCACCTGTATCGCCTATGAGACGGTCGAACTGGCGTCGGGCGAATTGCCGCTGCTCACGCCGATGTCCGAAGTGGCCGGACGCATGGCCGTGCAGGAAGGCGCGAAATATCTAGAGAAGTTATACGGCGGACGCGGCGTATTACTGGCCGGTGCGACCGGTGTTGCGCCAGGCAAGGTCGTGATACTCGGGGGCGGCATCGTCGGGGCCAATGCGGCAAAGATCGCCGCCGGGATGGGCGCCGAGGTCATCCTGCTGGATGTGTCTGAACAGCGCTTGCGCCAACTCGGCGACATCCTGCCCGCCAATGTGCAGCTGCAGATCTCGAACCGCCACAATATCCTCAAGCATATCGCCAGCGCCGATCTCGTGATCGGTGCGGTGCTGATCCACGGTGCCGCGTCGCCCAAGCTCATCAGTCGTGCAGACCTCAAGCTGATGCACCCCGGCGCGGTGATCGTCGATGTCGCGGTAGACCAGGACGGTTGCGTCGAGACCATGCACCCCACCACGCACGAGGATCCCACCTTCATCGTCGACGGCATCGTGCACTATGGCGTCGCCAACATTCCCGGCGGCGTGCCGTTCACGGCCACGCTGGCGCTCACCAATGCAACCCTGCCATATGTGCTGCAGATCGCCCGGCTGGGTTGTGCTGAGGCACTCGGGCAAAACCCGGCGCTGCGCAAGGGTCTCAACATCCATGCCGGAAAAGTCACCTACCGTAAAGTCGCCGAAGCGTTCGGACTGGAATATCACTCGATAGAATTTCTATCCGGCTGAACTGTCTGTCAGATGTCGCGGGGTGATGGATCGTCGCGGTGCGACTGAAAAGTGAATGCACACCCTGTACGGCTTATAATGTTCCGCAATGTTGTTTAAAACGAATTCACGGAGAACAGGATATGAATGATGAAATGGATGTGACACCCGACAAGCGCAACATCTGGATGCGCGGTTTGTTCATGGTGCTGACGATGCTGGCGATCCATGTCTGCGGCACAGTGCTGTTCATCGTCACGGCGATACAGTTCGTGATGATGTTGCTGAACGATATTCCCAACCCGCGCCTGACTTCATTCGGGAAAAGCCTGGGTCGTTACCTGGCGCAAGGCGCGAACTTCCTCACCTTCGCTACCGAAGAGATACCGTTCCCGTTCAGCGACTGGCCTTCAGGCGATTAAGCAGGGGGTCGTTGTTTACCCGTGCAACTTGTTCTGGAAGCCGTATTGATCGTCCGGGGCGAGTGATCCCTTGGCGTTCTCCCGATCTCCCGGCTTGACATCCGCTTCCCAGAAAGAACTCCATCCGCGTCGTTGCTCGATGACGACCTCGGGATGCTCGATCTTGTATTGGTCTATGAATTTCTCGAAATCCGAGACGTAAGGTTTGCCCATGATTGACCTCCAATTCGTATGGTGGAAGAAAGTGTTTCTTCCATCAGGCCTGCCGATAAGCCTGACCAACCCGAGTTCATCCTATACCCCGGTGTAGGGCTTGTCGAATAATGCACCTGACATCCTCAGGTCATTATGCAGTGGCGGTGTCGCATGTTGTTCACAAAGCCGGTGACAGTGGCAGATCACTCAACGCTTGTACGGGCTGTGTCCTTTCAACTCATCCACATATTCGGCGACGGCCTCTGTCTCGCGCTGCAGATAATTCTCCACCGCCCGGGCAAACTCGGGATGCGCCAGCCAGTGCGCCGAGTGCGTCGTCTCCGGCAGGAAGCCGCGCGCCAGCTTGTGTTCGCCGCCCGCACCGCCCTCGAAAGTCCCGATGCCACGCGCGATGCAAAACTCGATAGCCTGATAAAAGCACGCCTCGAAGTGCAGGCCGGAATGGAATTCGAACGCGCCCCATGAGCGCCCGTACAGCACTTCGTCGGTCACGATGTTCAACGCGCTGGCGATCATCTTGCCCTCGCGCGACGCGATCACCAGCAGGGTGTGCTGCGGCAGTGCCGCACCGATACGGTGAAAGAATTCGTCATTCAGCGCGGGTGGCGAATGGTGCGTCTGCCGGGTAAGCGAATAACACGATGCAAAGAACGCCCATTGTTCTGCAGTCGCGACATCGCCGGTGATGCACTGCAAAGTGATACCCGCATCCTTCACCCTGCGCCTGTCCTGCTTGATGCGCTTGCGCTTGTCGCGACTCAGCGCGGCGAGGTAATCGTCGAAATTGCGATAGCCGTCGTTCCGCCAATGGAACTGCACATCTTGCCGCAACATCATCCCGCGCGAACGAGCTACCCGCACATCCGCCTCGTCCAGGAACAGACAGTGCAGCGAAGACACTCCGGTATCCTTCGCCAGCGCCAGCGCCGCATCCAGCAACATCGTTTTCAGTTCATCGGTCGGGGCCAGCAACTTCGAACCGGTCACGGGCGAGAACGGCACCAGACTAACCAGCTTGGGGTAATAGCGCAGGCCGTGTTGGCGATAGGCATCCGCCCAGGCGAAGTCGAACACATGCTCGCCGAATGAATTCATCTTCAGGTAGAGCGGCATCGCGCCGAGCAACTGCCCGTCCTGCCACAGGGTGATGAACTGCGCCTGCCAGCCGAACTCCGCTGTCGCGCAACCGCTTTCCTGCAGTGCATACAGATAGGCATGCGAAACGAAAGGGTTGCCGCCGGTCAGCGCGTCCCAACCCGCTGCAGGGATATCCGCTATATTTTCGATGACTTTCAGCAAGGGAGCGTTCATGTGGGCATTGTAGTGGCGTGCAAAGTGAAGGGGAAATTCTGTTGCCCTGAATATGTTTCAACACCTTTCGCATTGAGCGTGTCGAAATGCACAGGGATTGATTAATCGTACTCCTTAAAGTACTATTCAGCGCACTTAAGATAATCCGATAAAGGAACCCCATGTCCAACCTGACAGCCAATGACGTCAAGACCAAAGGTGTCGCAGCGATAGAGGCAGCGCTGGAGCAACGGCCCGAGGCGATAATCTCGGTGCGCGGTAAAGACCGGTTCGTGGTGATGGAGATCGCCCAGTACCACTACCTGCGGGAATGCGAACTCGAGGCCGCGCTGGCGGAAACCCGCGCCGATGTTGCAGCCGGTCGTTTCGTCAAGGACACCCCGGCCGCGCACGTCAAACGAGTGAAAAAGCTGGTGGCATGACCTATCAGCTGATCTTTACCGCGCAGTATGAAAAACGCGCCGCCCGTTTTCTCAAGCGCCACCCGGAGCTGGAAAAACAATATCTCAAAACACTGCAACTGCTGGAAATGAACCCCCACCATCCCTCGCTACGCCTGCATGCACTGGGCGGAAGGCTGCTGGGGTTGTATTCGGTGTCCATCAATCTTTCTTACCGCATCACCCTTGAGTTGTTGATACATGACGAAGAGATCATCCCGATCAATGTGGGCGATCATGACGTGGTGTATTAACAGCTTATCCCACCAGCTTTACTCCGCCGGCTCTGCGCTCACGATGATCGCCTTATACAGATTCAGCTCGGCCGGGCTGCGCACTTGTACGTCCGGATACTTCACCTGCCCGCGCTTGCCGGGTTCGATGCGTTTCGGGATCTTTAATGCTGGCGACTGGTTATCCGGCTGCCGGGTCTGCGGATTGAAATGCACCACCTTCACGCTGACATTGGCGACCGCCGTCGCGGTGGGGTTCTGCACGACCGCGAACAAGTTGCCGTATGAGTCGGCTGTGACTGCAGCCTGCAGGTATTTCGACGGATTGCGCTGCAGGTCGAGCCGCTGGAAGCGAGCGGTCGCATCCTTGCCGACATCGGAATTCGAGCCCGCCGCCACCTGGTAATTCTGCATGGCGGCATTCACATCGCCCTTGTCCTCCGCGATCCTGCCCATCAGGTTATAACCGGTCGCGGTCGGCAGCAGCTCGTTGCCACGCTTGAGAAAGGGCTCGGCCTCGGCGGTGCGTCCCAGGCTATCCAGCGCCACGCCGCTCTGCACATACGGGCGGAAATAACCCGGCTGCATATCGATCGCCTTGCTGTAATAACCCAGCGCCTTGTTCGCATCCTTTTGCGCCATCGCCACATCGCCCAGCAATTCCTGGAAGCGGGCCTCGCGCGGCTCGGCATCGATAGCCTTTTGTACCAGCGCGGCGGCGTTCTTCACATCGCCCTGCGCCAGCGCCTGTCTGCCCTCGTCATAATCCTGATAGGCGGGTTGGGTCGCCTTCAGCTTGCCCAGCTTCTGGGCGTAGATCTCCCTGCCCCATTCGCCGCCTTCGCCCAGCTCCGCGAGCGTGACCTTGTTTGCCGCCACGCGTTCGGGCGAAGGTGGATGGGTGGCGAACAAACCGTCGATGAAGTTGGACTTGCCGCCATTGCTCAGGCGCACGAAGGTCTCCTGCAGCGTCACCGCCGCACGGGGGTCGTAGCCCGCGCGCTTCATGTAAAGCATGCCGTATTTGTCGGCCTCCGATTCGTCATCGCGGCCGAACTTGTGGGAGAGCAGTTGCGAACTCATCTGCGCACCGCCCACGATCAGGTTCGAATACTTGTTGTCCTGGCTGGCCACACCCGCCGCCATCACCGCGCCCTGCAGCAGCATCCCGCTTTCCATGCTTTGCGCGCCGTGCCGCGCCGCCGCATGCACGATCTCGTGGCCCAATACCGCCGCCAGTTCCGCCTCGCTGTTCAGCTCGTACAGCAAGCCGCGGTTGAACGCGATCTTCCCGCCCGGCATCGCCCATGCGTTCGGCACCGAATCATTCAGCACCACGAACTCGTACGGCAGCTTGCGATCGGAGACCGCAGCCAGCTTGTTGCCCACGCTCTGCACATAAGCCGTCAGCTCGGGGTCGATGATGTAATCGCCACCCTGTTGCTGGCGCGCCGGGCCGTAATTCTGTTCCCCGATGGAGATCTCCTCCGATTGCGAAACCAGTTGCAGCTCACGCTGGTGCGTGACCGGGTTAACCCCACAGGCCGACAGCAACATCATCAGGGCAACAGCAACAGAAGGGCGGACGTAATGTTTGATCATGATGGTTCCTTGAAATAATAGGCGGGTGCTCAACCAGTCGTGCAGCATTTTATCAGGAGTCGCGCAGGCAACCTGACCATCCATAAATGTTACGATAACCCAACTTTCCACTCCCAACTCACCACTCACCACTTACCACTCACCACTCACCACTCACCACTCACCACTCACCACTCACCACTCACCACTCACCACTCACCACTCACCACTTACCACTTACCACTTACCACTTACCACTCACCACTTACCACTTACCACTCACCACTTACCACTCACCACTTACCACTTACCACTTACCACTTACCACTTACCACTTACCACTTACCACTTACCACTCCCCACTCCCCACTCCCCACTCCCCAC
>JBGSMU010000178.1:0-3610 GCA_041739955.1 Gallionella sp.
CGACCTGCTCCTGCCCCAGCACATATTGCAGATGTTCAGAAATCAGGGCGGGCGGCAACTGCTTCAGGTTGAACTGCAGACAGCGTGACAGTACCGTGACCGGGATCTTCTGCGGGTCGGTGGTAGCGAGAATGAATTTCACATGACCCGGCGGCTCTTCCAGCGTCTTCAACATCGCGTTGAAGGCCGACTTGGACAGCATATGCACCTCGTCGATGATGTACACCTTGAAGCGCGCGCTGGTCGGGGCATACAGAGCGCTCTCCAGCAGCTCGCGCATGTTGTCCACCTGGGTATTCGATGCCGCGTCCAGTTCGACCAGATCGACAAAACGCCCGCTGTCGATCTCCTTGCAGGCACTGCACACACCGCACGGCGTTGCGGTGATGCCCTCCAGGCAATTCAGCGACTTGGCGAAGATACGCGCGATCGTGGTCTTGCCGACCCCGCGTGTACCGGTGAACAGATAGGCATGGTGCAGGCGGTTCTGCGTCAGCGCGTTCGTAAGCGCGCGCACGACATGTTCCTGCCCCGCCAGTTGCTCGAAGTTACGGGGACGCCATTTGCGGGCTAGTACGGTGGTCGCTGACAATTGGAAATCCTATAAATCCGTCATTCGGGCGCATCGCTGCGTTGCGCGATGCTCGCTCGGTCGCCTACCGGCATGGTATTTCTCGGTCGCTGCGCGTCGCGCGCCTTGCGATGCATCCCGATGCGACGAATTTCTAGCGATTTCCATGGGAGGTATTTCCTGTAGTTAAAACTGAACGATACAACATCGTGCAAACTCCATCACATCAAAGTGACTCACAATGCGCGAGCGCAGCCATTGTGACAAAAAGGAGGCGAGCCTTACCCCCGGCACTTGCATACATAGCTGTGGCTGCTTCCTTCCGGACCTGACCAGGTTCACTACTCTGCAATGCGGGGAGACCCGCCAATTCGTAAATTCTGTACTGCGTATAACTAGCGACCCATGATAGTCGAATTGACCGACAAAATCCATTCTGAATCATGGTAACCATTGAATTTCGTGCTCAATGGTTCTTAAAGAAACAAATCAAAATGACCAGGTTTGTTTTCAGCAAACCCTGCTTACTTTATTAATTCAAACCACCTTCACCGGAATCGTAGCTATTCGTCCGCTCCACTTCGCCGGACCGATCTCATGCACCGAGCAGCCATTGCTATCCACCGCGACCGTGACCGGCATGTCTTCCACCTCGAATTCATAGATCGCTTCCATGCCGAGGTCGGCGAAGGCGACGACTTTCGATTGCTTGATCGCCTGGGCGACTAGGTAGGCCGCGCCGCCGACGGCCATCAGGTAAACCGCGCCGTGCTGCTTGATCGACTGGATCGCGGCCTTGCCACGCTCCGCCTTGCCTATCATGCCGATCAGGCCGGTCTGCTCCAGCATGGTGTCGGTGAATTTGTCCATGCGCGTCGCGGTGGTCGGGCCGGCGGGGCCGACGACTTCGTCGCGCACCGGATCGACCGGGCCGACGTAGTAAATGAAGCGTCCTTTGAAATCCACCGGCAGCTTCTCGCCTTTTGCCAGCATCTCGACCATGCGCTTGTGCGCGGCATCGCGCCCGGTGAAGAGCTTGCCGCTGAGCAGCAATGTCTCGCCCGGCTGCCACTTGGCGATGTCGGCGCGCGTGACGGTGTCGAGGTTGACGCGGCGCGCATCCGGAGAGGGTTTCCAGTGCACGTCGGGATAATCGCTTAGCTTCGGCGGCGTGAACTGTGCGGTGCCGCTGCCGTCCAGCTCAAAATGGATATGGCGCGTGGCGGCGCAGTTGGGAATCATCGCGACCGGCTTGGAAGCCGCATGGGTAGGATAATCGAGTATCTTCACGTCCAGCACTGTGGTCAGCCCGCCCAAGCCTTGCGCGCCGATGCCGAGTGCGTTGACCCTGTTGCAGATCTCGATGCGCAACTCCTCGATGCGGTTCTGCGCGCCGCGCGCCTTCAGTTCGGTCATGTCTATGGATTGCATCAGCGATTCCTTCGCCAGAAGCATCGCCTTCTCCGCCGTGCCGCCGATGCCGATTCCCAGCATCCCGGGCGGGCACCAGCCCGCACCCATGCCGGGCAACTGGTTCACCACCCACTCCATTACATCGTCGCCGGGATTGAGTATGGCGAAACGCGCCTTGTTCTCAGAGCCGCCGCCCTTGGCGCCGATGCGCACGTCAATCTTGTCACCAGGCACGAGCTCGACATGCACTACGGCGGGCGTGTTATCACCGGTATTTTTGCGTTTGCCTGCCGGGTCGGCGACGATGGAAGCGCGCAACACGTTGTCCGGCAACAGATAGGCTTTGCGTACGCCTTCGTTCACCATGCCGGCGATATCCATCGTCGCATCATCCCAGCGCACGTCCATACCGATACGCACAAAAGCCACGACGATGCCGGTGTCCTGACAGATGGGACGCTTGCCCTGCGCGCACATGCGCGAGTTGGTCAGTATCTGCGCCATCGCATCCTTGGCGGCAGGCGATTCCTCAAGTTCATAGGCCGAGCCCAGTGCCTTGATGTAATCGGCGGGGTGGTAGTAGGAGATGAACTGCAGCGCGTCGGCGATGCTGGCGATGAAGTCCTGCTGGCGTATGGTGGTCATGATGAACCCGGCGTGTAATGTCTGCGACGATTATGTGCAGCAATGGGTGCAGCGTCAATGCGAACAGATAGTTGAATGTCTATCGTTTCGGATGGGAGTCGTCCACGCGGATCGCTTCGCCCTCGATGACTTCACCCATGATCACTTCGCTTTCGACCGCATCATCTTCCATCACGACCCCGCGAGGAGGAAAGTCGCGCATCTGTTTGCGCAGCTCACGTGTCTTCCACCACAGATAGGCCCAGACGATCGCGCCCGCAACCAGAATAACCGCGATGACCACCATCGAGAACATAAATGCCAGACCCAGCAATATCAGCATCACAATAAATGCGGCGATCTTGCGCAATGTATCCGCGAAGTTTGCAGAAGTATTCGGAAGGTTTCTCATTTGTTTGTCGTCTCTGTAACGGTATCGTTGTCTTCACAAGACATCATGTCACACACTCTGCATCGCCCACCACCAGAAAGTCAGGGTGGCGAAGGAAAGGATCATCCCGATCGCCACCATCAGCGTTGCGAGATGCGGGTCGAGTTCGTGTTCCGTGGCAAGTATCGCTGCGGTGATCATCGGCGGCATGGCGGCCTCGAACAGCGTGATCTGGATCGCCTGTCCATGCGCGCCCAGCAGCGGAACGTACAACAAAAACAATACCAGCGGGGCCAGCACCAGCTTGAACCCCAGGCCTATGGCAAGGTTCCTGCCGTTACCCGCCAGATGCCCGAGGCGCAACTGGTATCCGACTGAGACCAGCGCCAGCGGCGCTAGGGTATCGCCCAGACGTTTGAGCACCATGACGAGCCATTCCGGATATTCGGTCGGAATGAAGATCAGCGCGATCACTAGTACCATGTAACAATTATAATTTCGGATAAAGACGCGTCAGCTTGGTCCGCGCATCCGAAGTTGTAAATTGCCAGTTAATCTTTTTCAAGCTGTTGTTTCGGTCTTGCTCCCATGCAACCACTTCGGCCTTCATG
>JBGSMU010000100.1:0-12437 GCA_041739955.1 Gallionella sp.
ATCTGGTAGGTGTCTGTGACAACCGGATAAGCACGGATCTGGGGATGGCGAAGGATCTCGATCGGGAGGTATTCCGCAAGGGCTTGGCGCATTATGCCAGGGTATCCGAAAAGCACCCGCAAGCCAGACTCTTCTTCAATCTGTTTCCGCGCAGCTTCAATGACCTGGACTGGGTTCGCGGCATCCCTGAGATGGTGCGTAATGCCGGTGTACCGTGCGAAAAGATCGTGCTGGAAATCACCGAACGCGAGGCATTGCCCAACCTGACGCAGGTCAAAATGGTAATTGACGAGTTGCGTGCCAGCAGGATTTCCGTTGCGCTTGATGATTTCGGCAGTGGTTTTTCTTCATTCCTTTACCTGAAATACCTGGCTGTCGATTACGTCAAGATCGAAGGCAGCTTCGTGCGTAACATGGTTGCCGACGAGCGCGATCGGGTCATCGTCGAGCAGATCAATGACATGGCGCACAAATTCGGGCTCAAAACGGTTGCCGAGTTTGTCGAGGACGAAGCGACCGCGAAGTTGCTGGCCGAGATCGGTGTGGATTATGCCCAAGGCCATTATTACGGATATCCAGCTCTGCCCCGGTAGATCATGTCGTTCACCTGACCCCACAGATTGGCAGGACAATACTTTCGACGACACCTTTGCAAGCTATAATCCGGCCTGACAGTCATTATTCCTGATATGCGACCCTCAAAATCCCCGTTCCAAAGCAGTTCCAACCGATCCGATTGGCAAACTCTCCGTTCCCTGCTTCCGTACTTGATGGAATTCAAGTGGCGGGTGGTCGTTGCGATGACATTACTGGTGCTCTCCAAGCTCGCCAATGTCACCGTTCCCCTGATGCTCAAGGGGATCATAGATGCGCTGGACAAGACGCAGGCTATATTGCTGGTGCCGGTATTCCTTGTGGTCGCTTACGGGATGCTGCGCTTGCTCAGCACATTGCTCGGAGAACTGCGCGACGGAGTATTTGCAAAGGTGACACAGCGTGCGATCCGGCGTGTTGCCTTGCAGGTGTTCGAACATCTGCACAGCCTGAGTTTGCGTTTCCATCTGGATCGGCAAACCGGCGGGGTTTCGCGCGACATCGAGCGCGGTACGCGCGGCATCGGCTTCCTGCTCAACTTCACATTGTTCAACATCCTGCCGACGCTGCTGGAGATCGGGTTGGTCGCGGTGATTCTGCTGAGCAAATACGACCTGAAATTTGCGGTGATCACGTTTGTCACGTTGATAATCTACATCGCGTTCACTCTTTTCATCACCGAATGGCGCATGGTGGTAAGACGCACGATGAACGACCTGGATTCCAAGGCCAACACTAAAGCCATCGACAGTCTGCTGAACTACGAGACCGTGAAATATTTCGGCAACGAACAGTACGAGGCCAGCCGCTACGATCACAGTATGGAGCGCTGGGAAACGGCGGCGGTGAAAAACCAGACTTCGCTGGCATGGTTGAATGCGGGACAGAGCACCATCATCGCGATAGGGATCACGATACTGATGTTGCTTGCCTCCGAGCAGGTGGTCAGCGGAAAGATGACGGTGGGAGATCTGGTGCTGATCAATGCTTACCTGATCCAGCTGTACATGCCGCTGCACTTTCTGGGATTTGTTTATCGCGAGATCCGGCATGCGCTGGCTGATATGGAGAAGATGTTCAGCTTGTTGCACGAACATCGTGAAGTGGCGGATGCGCCCGATGCGGCAGAGCTGAACGTGGGGAATGCCGCTGTGCGATTCGATAGCGTCAGCTTCGGCTATGCGCCTGACCGGCAGATACTGTTCGATGTGAGCTTCGACATTTCAGCAGGACACAAAGTCGCGGTAGTGGGCGCGAGCGGGGCGGGGAAATCCACGCTGTCGCGGTTGCTGTTCCGTTTCTATGATGTCAATCAGGGCAGTATCATGATCAACGGCCAGGATATCCGGTCAGTGACACAAACCAGCTTGCGGGCAGCCATCGGTATCGTGCCCCAGGATACGGTGCTGTTCAACGACACGATCTACTACAACATCGCCTACGGGCGCCCGGATGCAACACGGGATGAGATCATTGCCTCCGCACAGGCGGCGCATATCCATGCATTCATTGAATCACTACCGCTGGGCTACGACAGCATGGTGGGCGAACGCGGACTGAAATTGTCCGGAGGGGAGAAGCAGCGGGTCGCCATTGCTCGAGCCATCCTCAAGAATCCCGCCATCCTGATATTCGATGAGGCGACTTCGGCACTCGACTCGAAGTCGGAAAGGGCGATCCAGAATGAACTCCGCGCCATTTCGCAAAATCGCACCACACTGGTGATCGCCCATCGACTGTCAACGGTGGTCGATGCAGACCAGATACTGGTGATGGACAAAGGGAATATCGTCGAGCGCGGGACGCATCGCGAGTTGCTGGCACAACAAAAAGTGTATGCGCAGATGTGGAACCTTCAGAAACAAGAAGAGCAAATGTCGCCTGATAATTGATTTATATTGATTTTCAGGTATGCTTTACGCTGACAGGCCGGTTTTTTGGAGTGTGATTATGAAAAAACGATTGCAGATATGTATCTTGCTTGGCTCAGCGCTTGGATTTCAAAGCGCATCCGCCGAGACAGGGAACAATCTCCTTAGCGCCAGCAAACCACAGGCAGTCAAGGTTTCCCGCAAAGTTCCCGCACCCCATCTTCGTTCACATATCGCGATGATATTCGATGAGCGTACACAGACTCCCCTCTACAACAAGAATGCAGATACCGTTGCACCGATCGCTTCCATCACCAAGCTGATGACGGCAATTGTCACGCTAGACGCGCAGCTGCCCATGAATGAAGAGATCGACGTCGCTGATGACGGCCTGAACAAGATCAAGCGGGCGAAATCAAAACTGAAGGTCGGCATGACACTCACCCGCGGAGAGTTGCTCAAGCTGGCATTGATGGCTTCGGCGAATCGTGCAGCTTCAGCACTGGCCAGGAGTTATCCGGGCGGTCAGGTTGCATTCGTCAAGGCGATGAATGCCAAGGCGCGTGAATTGGGCATGGACAATACGCGTTTCGTCGATCCGGTGGGTCTGAGTAGCGAAAATGTCTCTACTGCCAATGATCTGGTCAGGCTGGTTGCAACTGCCAATGGCTATACCCTGATCCAGAAATACACTACATCCGTATCACATTCCGTAGACGGGCTGGAAGGTCGTGAGATGCACTTCAGCAATACCAATCCATTGGTCAGAAGTTCATCGTGGGATATCCGCCTGAGCAAGACAGGATTCATCAGCGAGGCGGGCCTGTGTCTGGTGATGGAGGCGAAGATCAATAGCCGCCCGGTGATCATCGTTCTACTCAATTCCTGGGGCAAGCGGACACGCATCGGAGATGCAAACCGGGTCAAGCAATGGGTTGAACGTGCAGTTACCCACGGAGTTTAGCCAGGGACTTCTTAAGGGTTAAGCATGTATGAGCTGGTGATACTGGCGGTAGTTGTCGCGGTCATCCTGTTGAGCATTCGTAGCGGAAAGACCGTCCGTCTGGATGATCCGATCATCATCCATCATCCCGGTCAATGTCACATTACCCTAGCGCCTCAACTCGAACAGGCTGGGGCTTTAGTTGAACAAATCGCAAGGCAATTCAGGGAATCTCATATCCCCCAAGGCGATATCCCCACGCAATATCTGGAAGTCAGCCCCCGGCAGGATAACGCTCAAAAACAGGCATGCTACTTGTTGGCAATCGCATGGCGTCGTGACATGCTGTATTTTCAGGCTATCGGTCTGGATTCTTTTGGTCCGGGTGATTATTTGAAGAAGTTGCGCGAGTTTTCCGAGGCAGTGCTGGTACTGCTCCCGTGTGCCGGGCCGACAGATACTTTGGGTGAAAAACATCTGCGTGATATTGTCAAAACAGTGGCAAGCCAGTCGGGTGGATCGGTCAGGGCATTGGCGTGATAGCCAGTCCTTGTTGGCGCTACGAGTTTGAAACTTAAATTAAGCTATATTCCGCATTGGAACCACGAAGAACACGAAGACCGCGAAGAACAACAAATTGTTACCATGAAAAGATGAGTCATCTTGCTGGTGAGTATGCAATATCATGCAAGTCCATTAATCGGGGTTGGCAGGAATATTGGCCGAGGTCGATCACTCGAAAAGATCTTCGTGATTAATGTTTCCTTCGTGGTGAACCGAGTTTTCAGGATTAATGCCAGTTCTATTTTGATGATATCCAAATGACGTCGAAGACACGAACATGAAAAATCCAGTGTTGAGATTGCAATATATGCTGGGCATGAAAGGACTTGCTGCGCGCAACGGTTTTTTTCTGGTTGTGCAGGTTATGCAATCGTTTCCCGAATTGATCAGATGGCCGGTTCGCAGGGCGTTGCTCAAGCAACTTTATTTCACCGGTATTCAATCGATAGGCCCCATCACTTTCATGGCTTTATTGACAGGTCTGATCATGGTCACACAAGTCAGTAATCTGGTCGGGCGTAACGAATTGCTGACGCTGCAGGTATTGATCTGGACCGTGGTTCGGGAGCTGGGTCCTTTGCTGACGGCTATCGTGATAGTCGGTCGCAGCAGTTCCGCGATTGCCAGCGAACTTGCAGCGATGCAGGTGAACGGGGAAATCGCCAACTTGCAGCGCATGGGGATTTCCCCGGTGGCCTATCTGGTGGCATCGCGATTTATTGCATTGACTATTACCAGCACGGCGCTGACTTTCTATTTTCTGCTTATCGCGATTGGTACCGGCATGTTCGTGACAGCCTGGGTTATCGACGTTTCCTTTTCTGGTGAAGTTTCCCATTTCTTTGAGATGATCAGTGCACTGGAAATGTTCGCGGCTTTGTTGAAAGGGATTTGTTTCGGAATGCTGATATCGCTGGTGCCCTGTTATTTCGGACTGGCGGTGAAAAACGACATGAACCAGATTCCCGTAGCCGCCTCACGCGCGGTAATGGGCAGTTTGTTGGCAGTATTCGCATGTGACGGACTGATCACGGTTATACTTTTCCAGACATGAATGCGCTGTACAGATTTGTCGATGCACGCTGCGAGGGTTCCGATCGGGCGCGGACATTCACACTGCATTCAGGTGAAACCAGACTGTTGCAACTTGATTCCCGCGATGAAAAAAATGCCATGGTTGATTGCGCGATTGGTAAAGTTCTTTGTGTTGAAGGTGTCATCGAAATCATGCAGGGAGAAAGGCGGCACAAAGAGACGGATGTTCCTCCTGATAGCGAGAGACGACACAGCAACAGTCCTGTTCCGCTGATATGGCAGTCATTGGGCAAGAGCCGGAGCGGACGTATAGGCTGGGTGGCGGAGAATGGCGGGCTGATCAGCAACCTCAGAATTTGGGAGAATGTCACTTTGCCGCTGTGGTATCACAACGGATACGAGGCGGTGGAAACGGAACACAGGGTTGTGCGCTGGCTGGGTATGCTGGGATTGGAGCGGGACTCTTTCGAAAAATTCATGGCGGCTCAGCCATACAGCGTAGAAATCTGGCAACGAAAAATGGCGGGTTTGCTGCGTGCCTTGTTGCAAAACCCTCCTGTACTGGTGGTGGATGCCGCACTGTTCCGGAATGTCAGGGGCAGTTTGATACGGAGCTGGATAGAGGCCCTGGAAACTTATGCATCAGAAGGCGGAGCGGTACTGGCGATTGCCGACGGGGAGATGCAACTGCATTGGGAGAGGATAGCGTGAGGTATATGTGTCATTGCTAGAAGAAAAAGACGAGCGATTCAGGAATCTGTTCGGTAAGTCGGCAGTATTCATCGTGTTCGCACTGGTGGGTATCGTGCTTGCTTTCCTGTTCGCCGAGGTAAAGAAAGCTGCTTTTACAGCCAAGTCACCGATTTATTTTGTCGCGGATAGCGGGACAGACCTGAGCGTGGGAATGCCGGTCAAGCTCAGCGGTTTCAAGATCGGCAAGCTGAACGCGTTGTCACTTGACGAGCAAGGGCATGTGCAGGTCGAGGTGGGGATCGAGTCCAAGTATCTCGGGTTGATCAGGCAGGATGCCGTGGTAACACTGAAAAAAGAAGGTGTCATCGGCGACGGTGTGCTTGCGATCAGCAAGGGAGGAGAAAACCAGCCTGCCCTTGAAGCGGGAGGAAAGGTGCGCTTTGAACGCGCGAGCGGTTTGGAGCAGGCAGTCATAGATGTGAAGGATCGTGCCATGCCTATACTCGACGACATATATCTGACACTGCATGACCCGGAAGGGGATGTACACAAGACACTCAGGAACTTGCGCGAATTTTCCGCCGAAATGCGCGTGACACGGGAGCGGATAGACCATGTTCTGGACGGGATAGATACCACGCTCAATCGTGATGTGGAGCCGTTATTGCACACATTGAGCCGGTCCGCCGAAAACGCAGAATCGCTGACCGGGAAACTCGCCAAGGAACTGCCTGCTTTACTGCTTAAGGCGGACTCTTCGATAGAGAGCATCCGCAAGGCAAGCGAGACCCTAAATGAAACCGTACAGCGAACTGCGCCCCAGTTGCCGGGAATGATAAGCGAGACGCGCCAGACTATGGGCAAGTCACAGGAGTTGATAGGTGACACCCAGGAAATGGTCGATTCCATGAGTTCCAGTTGGCCGTTCAACCGTATGGCTGCGGAACCCGAAACTGGCGTGATCCGGATGGATAGCCATGATTAGGTTTTTTCTGTTCCTGTCCGCGATCTTTCTGACGGCATGCGGAAGCGCTCCTGTTCAGCGTCAGCCATTGGCTGTGGAGCAGGCCAAGCAGGCGGACAAGGAGGCGCGACATGCGTTGCGGGACGGGCAGTTGCAGCGTGCCCAGCAAGGTTTCATCCGGGTGCTGGTGTTGCAGCAATCGCTGGACGATGTAGGGGGTGCGGCCACGACACTGATCAATCTGGCGACGGTAGATCATCAGTTGAACGATGATGAAACGGCGCTGGCTTTGCTGGACAGGATACTGCTGGAAAAACCGGGCATCTACCCAGCCGAGTCGCAACTCATGGCGGCCTTTCGCAAAGGCGTGATCCTTGCCGACCTGTCGCGGTTGAGCGAGGCGGAATCGGCTTTGCTGCTGGCCGAGAAGTTGTGCGACAGCAAATGCCGGTTGCAGTTCGGACTGGATGTGCTGCGTGCGAGATTGCTGCTGTTGAAAGGTGATGCGCAGGGTGCGTTATCGCTGGCACAGGCATCGAGTTCGGAAAGTGCGGCAGGCAAAGAAGAGCAAGCCAATGCCTTGCGCATACAGGCTGCGGCCGAGGAAAGCCTGATGCGTAATGAACATGCCTTGCAACATTATCAGGCCGCACTGGAAATGGACAAATCGCTCGGCCTGGGCGCGCGCATCGGAGATGACCTGGACGGAATAGCTCGCGTCTCGACCAAGTTGGGTCGCGAGAGTCAGGCCGCAGAATATGCGCGGCGAGCGGCACTGGTAAGGGCGTCGCTCCGTCAGATCATTCAGCATGATTGAGTTTCCGCTCCCGGGCAGTCTTGCCGGATTAGGTGAAGGAGGCAAGAGATGAGTGTGTGGGACGAACGTTACGCCGGGGAAGATTATTTGTTCGGTACCGAGCCGAATGCATTTCTGATGTTGCAGCAACATCTGCTGAAACCCGGTATGAGTTGTCTTGCGGTAGCAGACGGCGAGGGGCGCAACGGCGTATGGCTGGCACAGCAGGGCTTAAAGGTGCTGTCTGTGGAAGCGTCCAAGGTCGCGCTGGTCAAGGCGAAAAAACTTGCCGATGAGCGCGGAGCGATGCTGGATTTTGAACTGGCTGATCTTGCGCATTGGCAATGGGGTGAGAACCGCTTTGATGTGGTGGCGGCGATATTCATCCAGTTTGCGCCACCGGGCTTGCGCGAGCAGATGCTGGAAGATATCAAACGTTGCCTGAAGCCCGGCGGTCTTTTGTTACTTCAGGGCTATACACCGCGCCAGCTTGAATACAAGACCGGCGGGCCGTCAACAGCTGAGAACCTGTACACCGAGGCATTCCTGCGTGATACTTTCTCCGACATGGAGTGGCTGCATTTCGCGGAGCATGACAGGGAGATCAGGGAAGGTGCGGGACATAGCGGCATGTCTGCGCTGATCGATCTGGTCGCGCGCAAGCACAGCTAGGATATGGCCATGAATCCAAATTCCTTATTTGAACCACGAAGAACACAAAGACCGCGAAGTACAACAACAGATTATTTTATAAATGGGATCCACCTTTTGGGGGATCGTCCAATATCATGCAACCCCATGAATCGGGATTGGCAGAAATTTCGACCGTGCTCGATAACTCGCAAAAACCTTCGTGTTCTTCCTGCCCTTCGTGGTGAAGTGAGTTGTTCAGGATGAACCAAATACGGCCGCCACTCTCGGAGCAACTTGCCGACCTGATACTCGAGGTTGATCATATCGCGATTGCGGTGGAAGATCTGGATGAATCCGTTCGCTGGTATTCGGGGGCGCTGGGTTTTTCGCTGTTGGATCGTCATATCACGCGCGGCGAACATACCTCCATGCTCTATGCGGTGATGAAGGCCGGCCAGTCGATTATCGTGCTGCTACAGGGCACCAGCCCGAAGTCGCAAGTGTCGAGATTCATCACCGAGTTCGGATGCGGCGTACATCACATCGCTTTTGCAGTCTCCGATCTTGATGCGGCCATCAGCAGAGCCAATGAATATGGCAGTGTCACCGATACACCGATAGCCAGCGATGAAGGTTTGCGCCAGGTGTTTTTCCGGCGCGATCCGGCCACTGGTGTCAGGGTGGAGTTGATCGAGCGGCGTGGCGGTTCGTTCACCGAGAAGAATGTAACGCAGTTATTCAGGGTGATGGAAGAAAAGGGGCTGTGTTAGCCGATGGCCAGTTTTCCGCAGCAGCACTGGAACAAATTTGCACGGCAATGGAACAGACTGTCTTCGCCGTTGCGTCCCTGCACCGAGGATGTGGAGATCATGCGGCGCAATCTTGGTCGCAGTACGGGTCGCACGCTGTTGTTGGGAGTCACGCCCGAGCTGGCCAGCCTGCCGGGCGAACTTATCGCGCTGGATAACAACGCGGCAATGATCTCGGCTCTCTGGCTCGGCGAACGGGTAGGGCATCATGCCGTGCTGGGGGACTGGCTGGATATGCCTTTCGAGTCGGAGTATTTCGACAATATCATCGGCGATGGAAGCACCGTGCTGTTGTCCTACCCCTTGCACTACCACCGCCTGTTCGAGCAACTCGTCCGGGTGATCAGGCCGGGTGGGAAAGTGATGATACGTTTTTTCCTCCGTCCGGAAAAATTTGAAACCTGTGCGGATGTCTGCGCCGAGGCGATGAACGGTAATATCAATGGCTTCCATGCATTCAAGTGGCGCTTGTCGATGGCGGTCGCGGCAGAAGGCGGTGGCCCTGAGATCAGTGTCAGCGATACATGGCGAGCTTTCGATCGTCTGCTGCCGGATCGTGACAGGCTGGCCGAAGTGACAGGCTGGACTATGGAGGACATAGAGACTATCGACTTTTATCGAGATTCCGGTGCGCGTTATAGCTATCCCACGCTGTCGGAATTGCGCGGGACCTTGCCGCAGCAACTCAGGGAGACCGGCATCGAGTACGGAACCTACGAGCTGGCCGAGTGCTGCCCGACACTGATCATGGAATCCAGGCCATGACGAAATTCGTTGTGGAAAAAAGCGGAATGGCCGGGATCATCTGGCCGCCACTTGTTAACGGTCCTCCCGCACCGCTGGCCGCGCTGATGTATCAACTGGAAGAGACGCAGTGGCAGTCACCCGAGGAACTTGCGCGACAGCAATACCGGCAACTGGAGAATCTGGCGTCACATGCGTTCGCCACTTCGCCGTACTTTCACCGGCGCATGGAGGATGCCGGGCTACGACCGGAGCAACTCGGCAATCACGATGGATTTCGAAAGCTGCCGTTGATGAGTCGTCGCGATCTGCAGACTGCGGGAGCGGGCCTGTTCTGTACCCGCTTGCCGAAAGCGCACTTGCCGGTGGGTGAAACGCAGTCATCCGGATCAAGCGGGGAGCCGGTCACCATCAAGCGTACCGCCGTCAATCATTTGTTCTGGCTGGCCACCGCATTGCGCGAGCATCTCTGGCATCAACGCGATTTTTCCGGAAAGTTGGCGATCATCCGCGTGAATAGCGCGATCGAAAAACCCCAGTCACTGGATAGCTGGGGGCCACCGGTCAGCCTGTTCTATCAGACCGGCGCTTCCCATGCCATGTCGCTTACCACCGATGTTGCCCGGCAGGCCGATTGGCTGGCGCAGATCGATCCGGACTACCTGCTCACCTATCCGACCAATCTTGCAGGTTTGTTGCAGGAATTCGGGAAGCGCGGCATCAGGCTTCCCAAGCTGCGCCAGGCGCGGGCCATAGGCGAGACCTTGCCTGCGGATCTGAGAGAAGCGACGCGTAAAGCGCTTGGGGTCGAGATCGCAGATATCTACAGTTCACAGGAGGTTGGCAATGTCGCGCTGCAGTGTCCGCACAGCGGCATGTACCATGTGATGGCGGAGAACCTCATAGTCGAGATACTCGACGACCAAGCGCAACCCTGCCTGCCGGGGCAGACCGGTCGTGTCGTAGTAACCGACCTCCATAACTTCGCCACCCCGTTGCTACGTTACGACATCGGCGACTACGCTGAGGTCGGCTCTCCATGCCCGTGTGGTCGCGGACTGCCTACACTGCAACGCATCGTTGGGAGAGAGCGCAACATGATCCTGTTTCCGGATGGCAGGCGGCACTGGCCTCTGGTTGGGGCATATCACTATCATGAGGTCGCGCCGATAAGGCAATATCAGTTAATCCAGCGTAGCCGCGAGTTGCTCGAAGTGCGGCTGGTCTCGGATGCTCCGGTCAGTGCCGGGCAGGAGGCACGTCTGGCCGAGATCATCCACAAAACGGTGGGTTATCCGTTCAAGTTGAAATTTGTTTATTTCGACAAGGATATCCCGCGCGGGCGGGGCGGAAAGTTCGAGGATTTCATCTGCGAGTGCGCAGCATAGCCTTATGGCATCTCAATTCAGATCGGGGTAATCATGTTTTTGAAACATTCAACCAAGGCGTTGCCTTTTTTTATTTTGACCTTCCTGGCAGGTTGTTCATCCACAGGCAATTTGTTTCCGCCTTCGGGAAACAGAACCTTTTTGATCGAATCCATCCCTGCTGGTGCGGAGGTATACGTGATGGGGGAAAAGGTCGGCGAAACGCCGATTCAGATTGTCAGCAAGGATATATTCCCGAATATCTATCCCAAGGAAAAAGAATCCGTATACGGCAGAGTGACCCTGAAAAGAGCGGGTTGCGAGGATTACACCCGCACCGTCAGTTCCGAGATCAGTAATAACGGGTTGCACGCGCAGCTGGATTGCGGAGTGATGGATTCCATACAGACCCCCGCCCATATCGATGCGCCCCCCCGTAGCAACGAATCTGTCGAACTTCGTCTGGAGAAGATCCGGGAATTGTTGGGTAAAGGCCTGATCACCGAAGAAGAAGCAGGGAAGGCAAGAGCGCGCATCATTGACGAACTTTGATCGCAGGGGCTTGTCACTGTTTTGACAGTTATCCCTGGGTGGAGTCTGGATTGGTTCAATATGAAACTCTGCAGTGGGAAACTATATGCGTTCTGGATAGTGTGAATGATGATTGCATTCCACTTCGGGTGTAGGATGAGACCCTGCTGAAACCAATGTTATGTAATAAATAATATGCAATCTCAACAGTCAGTCAGAAAACTATTGCTCATATTGCTCGGTTCGGTATTTCTGAGCGAACTGATGGTGATGTTCGTTCTGGATCTATTGCCGCCTCAGCCCCATTTTATAGGTTTTCTGCTTGACGCCATGTTGTTGGTGCTTCTGCTTTTCCCGATATTCTATTTTCTTGTTTACCGCCCGCTGTTGAAAAACATTTCGGATCTCCAGCGCATAGAAAAAGAACTGGGCATTCTATCGGTAGCATTCGAAAGCAAGGACCCTATCCTGATCACCGACGTGGATGCCAATATTTTGCGGGCCAATAAAATGTTCCTGAGAATGTCCGGCTATGCCATGGAAGAATTGGTCGGCCAGAACCCCCGTCTGTTCCAGACCGGACGTTATAGCCAGAGTTACTACGAAAAAATGTGGAAGCAGCTATTACACAGTGGCTCATGGAGCGGGGAAACCAAGCTCAGGGATAAACGCGGTGTCGGGATTCCGATGGGGATGGTGATCACTGCAGTGAAGAATGAAAATAACGAGATCACCCATTACGTGGCAATCTACAATCCGTGCTTATCCGGTTGTCACAGACATCCACTAGCGGTAGTATGTTGAGTATCTGCCCCCAAGTGGAATAATCATGGTTATCGACGTACTTGAGCGAGACGATCTGCCGTTCCCGCGCTCGCTGCCGGAGTTTCAAC
>JBGSMU010000101.1:0-6873 GCA_041739955.1 Gallionella sp.
GTTGAAACTCCGGCAGCGAGCGCGGGAACGGCAGATCGTCTCGCTCAAGTACGTCGATAACCATGATTATTCCACTTGGGGGCAGATACTCAACATACTACCGCTAGTGGATGTCTGTGACAACCGGATAAGCACGGATTGAAATTCTCGGCGATTCCCTTGTAGCCGACATCACGGCTGGGATCTTGATCACGAGCTACACTTTTCGCCACTCTGATGATGCTCAAAATCGGCAATGCAAAGAGATTGCGAAATTTGAAGTAAAGCCCGATAAAGATCAGGGCAGTCACGAACAAGGTATATGCCGCCACACTGGCGATCACTTCGTCGAGCGAAACCTTAAGCGCAGTGATCGGATAGATGATGTCGATCACACCATGAACCGCACCTGCATGGGATTGCGTATGGCATTTCAGACATTCATCTTTCGCGATGACCGGATACAGATAGCGTATGGCATCATTGCCCGGGTAAGTCATTTTCTCTTCCCCGCCCTGCAATGCTTGCCTCAGATCCAGATCACGCTGCACTATCCCCGCTTCACCGCTCATCTCGCCAAACTGCCTGGAGACGATCTCCCCCCTGTAGACGCGTATCTTCATATCCGGGAAGGTTGAATTCAATCTCAGGATCGAATCGTTGATCTCTGCCTTGTTCCATCCTTTGCGCATCGCCGAATAAAGGCTCTGGAATACCAGCCTGGATGTCTGCATGGCATCGTCCCGCGCCAATTCGTGCACAGCCCGATCGCGTATCACCTGAAACGCAAACATGAGCAACACGAAAGAGATGATCACGGCGAAAACAGCAAGCAGGGCAAGCAGATTTCCAAGCGTGAGCCGCCTGAAATTACCGGTGAAACTCTTCATTACAATACCTTGTCAATTTTTCGGGAAGTTATCTCAGTCCGGTTTAATAGGAGAGACTTTCCATATTTGTTCAGCATATTCCCTGATAGTGCGATCACTGGAGAATTTACCCATTCCCGCCACATTCAGGATCGCACGACGAGCCCATTCTTTATTGTCACGATACAGCGCTTCCACTCTTTCCTGGCACGCAATGTATGACGCGAAATCCGCCAATAGCAGAAACTTGTCGCCGTGTTTGAGCAGGGCATCGAATATCTCCTGGTATCGCGATGGTTCGTCGGGGCAAAAATAGCCGTGTTCGATCATGTCCAGTGCCTGCTTCAACTCCGTATTGCCGTGATAGTAGGACCACGGGTCGTATCCCACGCTATGCAGTTGCACTACATCATCCGTATTCATGCCGAACAGGAAGAAGTTATCCTCCCCGACCTCCTCGCGTATCTCGATATTCGCACCGTCCAAAGTGCCGATGGTAAGCGCACCGTTCAGCGCCAGCTTCATATTGCCGGTACCGGACGCCTCGGTTCCGGCGGTCGATATCTGCTCGGACAGATCCGCGGCTGGAACGATGCGCTCGGCATTGGAGACATCATAGTTGGGAATGAACACCAGCTTCAGCTTGCCGCCCACCTGCTGGTCGTTGTTGACGATGCTGGCGATATCGTTGATGAACCGGATAATGAGCTTTGCCATCACATAACCAGGCGCCGCCTTGCCGGCAATGATGACGGTGCGCGGCACGATATCAGGGTACTCGCCGGACCGGATGCGGTTGTACAAGGTGATGACATGCAGCACATTGAGCAACTGGCGTTTGTACTCGTGGATACGTTTGATCTGAATATCGAACATCGAGTCTGGATCGACCTCGATCTGCAGTTGTTCACGTATCATCGCGGCCAGACGTTCCTTGTTGGCGCGTTTGACCCCGCTGAATTTAAGCTGGAATTCGGCATCGTCGGCAAATTCTCGCAGCTTCTGCAACTGGTCGAGCTCGGTCAGCCAGCCCTTGCCGATGCGTGCGTTGATCGCTTCCGCCAGCCCGGGATTGGCCTGATTCAGCCAGCGGCGGGGTGTCACACCGTTGGTCATGTTGATGATCTTGCCCGGCATGATGTATTCGAAATCGGCAAAGATGGTGCGCTTCATCAACTCGGTGTGCAGTGCGGCAACACCGTTCACGGTATGGCTGCCCACAATGGCGAGATGGGACATGCGTAGCCGGCGACCGTTACCCTCGTCGATGATGGAAAGCCTGCGCAACAATTCCCCATCGCCGGGAAACTGATGCATCACACCCTGCAGGAAACGGTGATTGATATCGTAGATGATCTGCAATATCCGTGGCAACATCTCCTCGAACATAGCCACCGGCCAGGTCTCAAGTGCCTCGGGCATCAGCGTGTGGTTGGTATACGAGAAGATTTGCGTGGTCATATCCCACGCCTTTTCCCAGGGCAGGTGATGTATGTCCACCAGCAAACGCATCATCTCGGCAACTGCAACGGATGGATGGGTATCGTTCAGCTGCACGGCAACCTTGTCCGGTAGCTGATCCCAGCTCTCGTGGTTCTTCTTGTAACGGAACAACATATCCTGCAGGGACGCGCTAACGAAGAAGTACTGTTGCCTCAGGCGCAACTCGCGCCCCCCCTCGGTCGAGTCATCCGGGTACAACACCTTGGACAGGTTCTCGGACTCGTTCTTGTCGGCCACTGCCTGGATATAGTTTCCCTGATTGAAGTAGCGCAACTCGAAATCCCGCGAAGATTTGGCGGCCCATAACCTCATGTTATTGACCGTCTTGCCGCCGTAACCGGGAACCGGCGTGTCATAGGCCATCGCCATCACATCGTCCGTGTCCACCCAATGATGCCGCACCGGACCATCCTCGTGCTTGTACTCCACCACGCGCCCGTAGAACTTGACCGGATACAGCAACTCCGGACGCGGGAATTCCCATGGGTTGCCATAGCGCAACCAGTTGTCCGGATGTTCCACTTGAGCGCCGTCTTCGATGCTCTGGCGGAACATGCCATATTCGTAACGGATGCCATATCCATAACAGGGCAGGTCTAGCGTCGCCATAGAGTCGAGAAAGCAGGCCGCCAGACGGCCCAATCCACCATTACCCAGGGCGGCATCCGGCTCGATCTCCGCTATCGACTCGTACTGCTGGCCCAATTCATAAAGCGCAGCCTTGCATTGCTCATCCATCTCCAGATTGAGCATGGCGTTGCTCAGGGTACGCCCGACCAGGAACTCCAGCGACAGATAATAGATACGCTTTGCATCATGCTCATAGTAGCGTTGCATGGTCTCCATCCAGCGCTCGACCAGACGGTCCCGCACGGTATGCGCAGTGGTCTGGAACCAGTCGCGCGTAGTGGCATTGACCGGGTATTTGCTGTTGGAGTAGATCAGGTGATGCGCAAGCGAAGTACGTATCGCATCTTTGCTCATTCCCACCTTCTGAAACTTTGGTGTCTTGTCGTTGCTCATCACCAGCTCCTTATCCTGTGCACGCAGATATTCTTGAACTTCCCATCAATGCCTTCTGGAAATACCCAGCAAGCCGATGACCAAACGGATCATGACGTAGATGACCCGCGAGATGAAGGACATTGCCAGACTACTGCTTTCGAACATGATTCGTTTTCCGTCCTTTTCAATCGCTTCGGACAGGCTGGCGTGCAACTCTGCGGAGAAACCCGCATCGCGGACGACTATGTTTGCCTCGCGCGCCAACAGCATGCTGAAAGGGTCGATATTCGAAGAACCCACTGTCGCCCAAACCCCGTCCACCACGGCGACTTTGGCATGCATATAACTGGCATGATATTCGTATATTTCCACACCCGAACGCAATAGCCGTTGATACAGCGCAAGTGTTGCATAGTGCTGCAGGCGATATTCTACCTTACCCTGCAACAGCAAAATCACGCGCACACCGCGCTTAACCGCGTGCGCCAATGCCCTTGGAAAAAGACGTCCCGGCAGGAAATAGGCACTGGCGATAATGATCTCGTGTTTGGCTTCCGCTATTGCCTTCAGATAAGCACGCTCGATTTCTCGCCTGTGTCTCAGATTGTCCCTTAACACCAGTTTGATACGCGGATCATCATTGCTGCCTGCACGTCGCAGCTTCCACCCTATCGTTTTGACCCGTCTTCTAAACGCAACCCATGAAACCATCTTCCATAGACGCAGCATCACCACCTGTATCTCGCCCGCAAGATCACCCTGGATCCGCACTGCATAATCAAGCCGGGGGACATCACCCTGCAACTCCACGGGAATATCGTTGATGATATTGATACCCCCGACGTAGGCGATCTCCCCATCGATTGCCGCCAACTTGCGGTGCATACGACGCAATCGATTTCTTCTGAGGGTGAAGGGGGATATCCTGCGGCGGAACCATTGCACTTCAACCCCCGCCATTCTCAGACCATCAACGAAAGTATCGGGCAATTCCGCCGAACCGAAACCATCGATCATGAGATATACACTGACTCCACGCTCAGCTGCCCGTCGCAATGCTCCGGCGACCAACTGCCCCGCTTCATCCGCGGAAAATATGTAAGTTTCAAGCTGGACTGAAAACCTGGCCGCATCAATGTCTGCACAGAGCGCCGGAAAGTACGACTCACCGTTCTTCAACAAAGTCAGCAGATTTTTCGATACCCGATGATTGTGCGTCATGGTCTATGCAGTTGCACCGAAAGGGCTGCATGGTCGGAAAGCCGCTGCCATGCTCCCCCTACATGCACATCGCTATGCACCGCGGTGAAACCGCGTACATAGATACGATCCAACTGGAACAACGGCAGGTTGGAAGGAAAACTGCGCGCCGGCCGGCCTCCTTCCAGATGAAACACATCATGCACGTCGAGCTCGCTTGCCAGCGTCGGGCTGAGCTGGTTGCGCCAATCGTTGAAATCGCCCGCGATAATAAGCGGCATATCGGGGGGTACAGTAGCATTCACATACTCTATCAGGGCATCGGTCTGCTTTTTACGCCACTTTGAAAACAGCCCGAAGTGCACACACAGGCAGTGTACGTTCTGCCCGGACAACGCTATCTCGCAATACAACAGCCCGCGCGGGTCGTAACGATGTGCGGAGACATCGGTATTGTTGGTCTGCGCGATGGGAAATCTGCTCAGGATGGCGTTACCGTGATGACCCGCCTCATATACCGAATTCTTACCGTATGCATGGTGGGGCCACACCTGGTCCGCGATGAATTCATGCTGGGCGCCCGCGGGATAATTGTGGAAACGCCGACCGTGGTGCTCATGACTGCCCTGTACTTCCTGCAAAAAAACGATATCCGCATCCAGCTCCCTGACACGGTCGCGCAGCTCATGGAGCACAACGCGGCGATTGAAATGGGAAAATCCCTTGTGGATGTTATAAGTGGCGATCTTCAATGCTTGCATGATGCGTCATTCTACTCAATCGTGAACAATGATAGGGCTTCATCAGCCATTCCTGCAGGCAATATGAAACATGATTGAAACAATATCGTGGCAAATTCTGCATATATCACTATGGGCAAACTCACTGCGCACGCAGAAATTCGTCAAAGCGCCTCACGGGGGTCTTGCTCGGGGATTCACTGGAGTACAATATCCACGGAACCAAAACAGTGCATCAAGCATCCATATCACCAAATTTTGGAAGCATATCAATGAAAATATTTTCAGAACTCCGGTTTTGTCTCTATGTGGCAGTCCTTGGCGCTTGCTCTTGCGCAAATGCCGCTCCGCAGGTAAATGGACCAACCGCCTCCGACAAGCCGGGCTTTTCGGCTCCGCCGCCCATGGTGGCATCGATACAGTCACGCTTCCATACCGATGACACTGACACCATCACCTACCGTTATACGGTTACCAATGACGCGCAAAATAAACAGGATATAGGACTCATCATCTTCGATCAGGTCGGGCAGATCATAGGTACCCGTGATGACCGGGAGTTCAAGATAAAACACGAGATGGATTCCTCGGCCACGGCAGCACTGCTGGAACAAAATTCAGCCGCTCTCACCACACCGGAAGGTTGGGAAGGCTCCATCTCATTTGGCATGTATAACGAGGAAAGTATCAGGTTAGGATGGAATCCCGTAGTCAATGAATCCACAGGCCGTGCCAGCGATGGGATCAAACCCGGAACCAGCTTGCCCGGATTTGGTTTTTTCAGTCATGACCTGCCCGGGATAGGCCAGGTGGAAATGGAAGGCAATTCCACATTGTCGGGCATTCCGAAAAACAACACGAACTCGGATGTCTCCATCATCCGTCAACTGATGCAGCTCGAGCAAAGCGATCATGCCCAGGCAAACGCAGCGGTACCGACCATCAGGGTACCTATCCCTTTTGATTCCGCCGTAATACTGGAGCGCGTTCAAGACCACATGAAAACGTGGACAGAAATAAAATTGCTTGACCGTGCGTTCTATTCCAAGCTCCGTCGTTCTTCACAGGAAGCTATCAAGGCTTACCGCCTGAATGACCACAAAGACGCCAGAGATCACCTGGAAGAAATGCGTATGCTGATTAACAAGGAACAACCCGACTCGGACAAGACCAACCCCCAGGACGAGTCGAATGACAGTCGTTATCCAAACAGGGGGATCGTGATCGATAAACTTGCAGCCAGAGTGCTCGATTTCGATATCAAATACGTCATAAATCACTCGGGTGGGAAAGACTGAGCAGGATCATCCCCGGCACCAATATCGACTATCGATAAACCTGAAAAGCTCAATTCACCACGAAGGACACAATGATCACGAAGAAATTACATGGTGTTATCAAACTATTAATAGGTCACCTGAAAGTGAAGCCGAAATACTAAGGAAGGTCTGAATAAGTAGCAATAAATGAAAACGACGAGCGCACATTCTGTTGCAGATGTTCGAGTTGGCCGGAAATTACCCTGGCAAGGGTCATTTCGCCGACCATTCCGGACGATTTCCCGTTCATCAGACGCA
>JBGSMU010000102.1:0-4868 GCA_041739955.1 Gallionella sp.
GCGCGTCGCGTCGTTTTGCTGTAACGGTCAAAGCTGCTTGTAGAGAGTGTCGTTTGTTTCATCGTTCGGCTCCGTTTGTTCGATCTTCGCTTCTGACATCATGAAACCAAATCGTTCAGGACTTAATCAGAGATTCCCTAAATTTTGTTATTTGTGGACATATGGGAATCTGTATTTACTGCCGTAAAGATTCATCTGACAGCAAAAGCCAAGCCCACATTATTCCTGAAGCGCTTCTTAGAAATAATGTAACTCTTCCTCTTGGGGTAGAGTGTGATGCATGTAACAGCTATGCCGCGCAACTTGAGCAGGCCTTCGTACATCACAATCGTATTTGGGTGCCAATCATGATGTTGAGAGCTCCAGGCAAGAGTGGAAAAAAAAGAAAGCAACTGGGGCACTTCGTTGCGGACGATGTAAATAAAATAGTGACCGCTAAATACCAAGAGAGTTGGGTTGAATCGCATGAAGGCCAAAATCGTATTGCTTTTCCCGACCCACCTGAATTCGACGAACACAAATTCAGGCGTTGTTTGGGGCACATTGGCTTAAATTATGTCGCTTGGAAATTTGGATGTGATATTGCACTTGAGGCAAGATTGGACCCGCTGCGATCTTACGTTCGGCAAGGCACAAGAAATGTAAAGTGGCCTTATGGCCAAGTTTCTTATAAGGACTCGGAGCCACGTAAAACTTTAAGTATAGGGTGGGAGAAAAAGGCTCCGGGCCTGACAGTTAAGATAGAGACCTATATTGACGACTTCTATATTGACGTGCTTAACACTGGCGAGTTGAAGTTATGGATGAATTCTTGTGAGGGTGTAGAAATACATTATTTCGGTGATTAACAAATGAATTGTACCGAATCCCAAAACATGAAATTCATATCAGCCCTGATCACGCTGCTTCTTGCGACACTCACCATCCCCGCCACCGACGCCCAAGCCCGCCGCACCGGCGGTATTCGCACCGAACCCATCGACATGTTGGTGATCCATTCGACTGGCGGCCCCACCTGCTATGCCGCAACCGGCAAGCCGGTATGGGTGGGTGCCGGTACCCTCGCAGAAAACATTCAACAGATAGAAGCCCATCCCAAACTCGGCATCCATTACATGATAGACCGCGACGGGACAGTGCGCGCCAGCGTGCCGGAGGAGCAACTGGCACATCATGTGTTGCACTACAGTGGCCGCTCCATCGCTATCGAGCTGATCAACGAGGGCGACGGGCACGACCCATTTCCCGAAGCACAACTTGATGCATTGGTGAAGCTGCTGCGAGACATCACCCTGCGTCGTGGCATCACCCGCGACGGCATCAAGCGCCACTCAGATATCGACCACGGCAAGATGACCTGCGACACAACACAGCGGCGCAAGGTAGACCCCGGTGCCGCGTTCCCGTTCAAGTCGATCCTGGATCGGGTGTTCCCGCCACAAAAGTAATTTCCTTGTGGGCAACTCGTTGCTCACCCGCTTTTTGGTTTTGGATTTTCGCTTTTCCTTCCCCTGTGCACCGCCGAGTAGCGCAGGCTGGTCAGGGAATTCTGACGAATATGTTTGAGCACGTGGCCGCGTAGCGGATCGTGCGAGTTTATGAGGAAGCCTGACCAGCTGAGCAACGGAGGGAACCGCGAAGCGGCGGTAAACCGGGGGCGACTTCTTTGGGTTACCTTTCTTGGCAAGACAAGAAAGGTAACTAGCAGCCGGGCTACCCCCGGCGAAGTTGGTTTTTGATGTTAAGGAAGTTCACCCTTCGACAGGCTCAGGGCGAACGAAATACTCTCCACGAACGGTGTGATTGATGTTGGGTATCGCTACACTCAACCCAACCTACACAAATCAAATCAACTTTTTCAACTGATACAACCTCTCCAACGCCTCCTTAGGACTGAGATCATCCGGCTGCACATCGCGCAACGCGCTGACCAGCGGATGCTCTTCCGGCTCCGGAACATCGGGCACGGCAGTGAACAGATCCCCCTGTGGATTCTGCGCGGCGCTCTGCTGCTCCAGCCGCACCAGTTGCTTCTTCGCGCTGCGGATCACGCTGCCGGGCACACCCGCCAACGCCGCGACCTGCAGGCCGTAGCTCTGGCTGGCGGCGCCTTCGTTCACACTGTGCAGGAAGACGATGCTGTGCTGGTGTTCGACAGCGGCGAGGTGGACATTGGCGAGTTGGGCGAACTCTTCTGCAAGGCGGGTAAGCTCGAAGTAGTGTGTGGCGAACAGGGTGTAGCTGCGGTTGTTGTCCAGCAGGTGGCGCGCGATGGCGTAGGCCAGCGCAAGGCCGTCGAAGGTGCTGGTGCCGCGCCCGATCTCGTCCACCAGCACCAGGCTCTTCTCTGTGGCGTTGTGCAGGATGTTGGCGGCCTCGGTCATCTCGACCATGAAGGTAGAACGTCCAGAGGCAAGGTCGTCGGACGCACCGATGCGGGTGAATATCTGGTCGATCTCGCCAAGCATGGCTTCTTGCGCCGGGACGAAGCAGCCAACATGGGCGAGCAACGCGATGATCGCGACCTGGCGCATGTAAGTGGATTTACCGCCCATGTTGGGGCCGGTGATCAGCAGCATCTTGCGGGCATCGTTGAGCGCGGTGTCGTTCGGGGTGAACTGGCCGGACTGACTTTGTATCTGCGCTTCCACCACAGGATGGCGGCCCTGCTTGATGGTGATCTGTCCGTCGTTGCCGAAACGCGGCGCGCTGAAGTTGAGTGTGGTCGCGCGTTCGGCAAAGGTGGCGAGCACGTCCAGTTCTGCGATCGCGGCGGCGATGAGTTGCAGCTGCGGAATGTGGGATGCCAGCTTGTCGAGCAGTTGTTCGTACAGCTGCTTCTCGCGCGCCAGCGCTTGCATGTCCGCAGACAATGCCTTGTGCTCGAAGGCCTTGAGTTCGGGCGTGATGTAGCGTTCCGCGTTCTTAAGTGTCTGGCGGCGGCGATAGTCGTCCGGGACATTGGCTGCCTGGGACTGCGTCACCTCGATATAAAAACCGTGCACGCGGTTGTATTCGACCTTGAGGTTGGCGATGCCAGTGCGCGCCCGTTCGCGGGTCTCCATCGCCAGCAGGAAATCGCCGCAGTTGTTCTGGATGCCACGCAACTCGTCCAGCTCGATATCGAAGCCGTCGGCGATCACGCCGCCTTCCCTTAACAGCGTGGAAGGTTCTTCCCTGATGGTGTTCTGCAACAGCAATACCAGTTCATTACCCGTTCGTGCTGAGTCTGTCGAAGCATGAACAGATGCACCGGCCTGCTCGTCGCTACGCGACTGTCCTTCGACAAGCTCAGGACGAACGGACGGCTGGAAAGCATCGATCAAGTCCTTGATCAGGGTCGAATCGCTCGCGGAAAGCAGTGCATGCAGTTGCGGCAATTCCTTGAGTGTATCGCGCAGGCCGGAAAGGTCGCGCGGTCTTGCGTTGCGCAACGCGATGCGCGCGGTGATGCGTTCGACATCGACGCAGGGCTTGAAGTGTTCGTGTACTTTTTGATACCGCCCGCCTAATCCATCCACGGCGCCCAGTCGCGCGTTCAGCACCGTGCGGTCGCGCAAGGGATGATGCAGCCAATTGGATAGCAGGCGGCTGCCCATGTTGGTGGCGCAGGTGTCGAGCAGCGATAGCAATGTGGGCGCTGGCTCACCGCGTAGGGTCTGTGTGATCTCAAGGTTGCGGCGCGTCGCGGCATCCATGCGCACGTAGCGGTCGGCGTGATAGACCTGCATGCCGCGCACATGCGCGATGCCCTGCCCCTGTGTCAGTTTCGCATAGCCGAGCAGTGCGCCTGCCGCTTCCAGCCCGACGGTGTAGTCGTCGCAACCGAAGCCAGCAAGGTCGAGTGTGCCGAACTGCTGGCACAGTGCGCGACGTGAGGTGTCTAGCTCGAAATGCCATGCGGGCAGGGATTTGTTTGCGGCGTTCTTGTATGGCGGCAACGCGGCATCTTCAGCCAGCAGTATCTCGGAAGGTTGCAGACGTTCCAGTTCTGCGGGAAGTTGGTTGACACTCACTTCGGCGACGAAGAACTGCCCCGAGGCGAGGTTGAGCCAGGCGAGACCGACTTCGTTCCTGTTCTGGTGCAGCGCCAGCAACAGGCTGTCGCGCTTTTCTTCAAGGAGCGCCGAATCGGTGAGTGTGCCGGGCGTTATGATGCGCACGACTTTGCGTTCGACCGGGCCTTTGCTGGTGGCGGGGTCGCCGATCTGTTCGCAGATCGCCACTGACTCGCCCATCTTCACCAATCGCGCGAGGTATTGTTCGGCGGCGTGATAGGGCACACCGGCCATCTTGATCGGCTGCCCGCCCGATGCGCCGCGCTGGGTCAGTGTGATGTCGAGCAGCTTGGCGGCGCGTACCGCATCGTCATGGAACAGTTCGTAGAAATCACCCATGCGGTAGAACAACAACATGTCGGGATGCCCGGCCTTGATGCGCAGGTATTGCTGCATCATCGGGGTTTGCTTGCCTGCTTCCTTGGCGGGATTGCTGCTGTAGCTACTTTCTTTCACTTCGATTCCTGGGGATGATGTCGACCTTGTAAGCCGAATGATGCCACAAGCAGTGCCGGGGTAACACTCGCCTGTACCGACCATAGATATTTGATGCGCACTGGTCGGCTGCCAGCCCGAATCGGGAGTAGAATTAGCGATCGCTAATGGAGATCGTCATGTCATTCAACGTCAGCCCTGCAGAAACCAAACAAGCCCAATTTCCGCATAATCTATTCCGTGCTTATCCGGTTGTCACAGACATCCACTAGCGGTAGTATGTTGAGTATCTGCCCCCAAGTGGAATAATCATGGTTATCGACGTACTTGAGCGAGACGATCTGCCGTTCCCGCGCTCGCTGCCGGAGTTTCAAC
>JBGSMU010000104.1:0-17781 GCA_041739955.1 Gallionella sp.
GTTGAAACTCCGGCAGCGAGCGCGGGAACGGCAGATCGTCTCGCTCAAGTACGTCGATAACCATGATTATTCCACTTGGGGGCAGATACTCAACATACTACCGCTAGTGGATGTCTGTGACAACCGGATAAGCACGGAACAATCTTGCATTCACAGCAAAGACTACGGCCGAAGCCATGGAAAATGCCGGTTACGGTGGCGCTACGGAGAGTGGCGACATTGAGCTCAAAGTGCCTGACATTGCAGAAAATGGTGCTGTTGTTCCGGTATCTGCCACCAGCAACATTCCGGGAACCACATCAATGGCTATTTTCGTGGAGAAAAATCCTTCTCCATTAATTGCCGATTTTGCATTTTCTAACGGTGCCGAGGCGTACATTTCCACGCGTGTCAAGATGGCCAAGACTTCCATCGTGAGGGTAACTGTGAAGGCGGGCGGAAAAAACTACACCAGCAGTCGTGAAGTCAAGGTTACGATCGGCGGTTGTGGCGGTTGATCCGTTGACCAATTTGTAAATTCACATTACCTGTTAATTAGATAATTTTGAAGAGGATACGAACATGGCTGAAGTGATGAAAATGCGCGCAAAGATGGAAGGCGACGTAGCAGACGTAAAAGTGTTGATCCAGCATCCAATGGACACCGGTACGATGAAGGACAAAGCCGACAAACTGATACCGGCGTTTTTTATCAATCAGGTCGAAGCAACATTGAATGGCAAAACAGTGCTGGAATCTCAGTGGGGCGTAGGGATTGCAAAGAATCCCTTTATCGGTTTCAGGGTCAAGGGAGCCAAGCCCGGTGATAAGGTCGCCGTTAATGCTGTCGACAATCTCGGCAATAAGTACGATGGTGAAGTAGTCGTTGCCTGATTCAGGACAATGGCTTTGAGAATATTTGATTCTTCCAACCAAGAGGAAAATAAGACATGAAACGGATACTCACATTCACAATGGCGGGACTGGTATTGCTCGGATGTGCTCATATGGGCACTCAGAGCACTGGCCCAGAAGCAGATCGCAAGGCTTTGATCGAACATTTCAAACAGACCCTCCCTGGTGACATCAAGTTCGAGGATTATAAATATGGCGCGCTTGCCATGAACCCGGACGCTATGGGTCAATACAATGAGATTATGGATTTTCCTCCCTACGGCATGGATTTGGACAAAGGGCAGAAAATGTGGGAAACGCCTTTTAAGAACGGCAAGATGTTTGCTTCTTGCTTTCCCAATGGCGGCAAGAATGTAGCAGGAAACTATCCCTATTTCGACAATGCAGCTAACCGTGTAGTGACCTTCGAAAACGCAATCAATGGCTGCCTGAAGTCGAACGGCGAGAAAGAGCTCAAATACGCCGATAGTGATATGGGTCTGCTTACTGCCTATGCCAGAAGCCTGTCAGACGGAATGAAAGTCAATGTCAAGGTGGAAGGTGCTGGCGCTTTGGCTGCATACGAGAAGGGTAAGGCATATTATTCAACCCGGAACGGACAGTTGAATTTTTCATGCAATAGCTGCCATGTCCAGAGTGCCGGTAAATTCATTCGCAGCGATCAACTTTCGATGCTGATCGGTCAGGCTTCACACTGGCCGGAGTTTCGTGGTGGCACAGACATCGTTACGCTACAGGGGCGCTTCAAGCAATGCGAGAAGAACGTGCGCGCGAAGCCAAAAGAAGCCGATAGTGAGGAATATAACAATCTGGAGTATTACATTACTTACATGAGCAACGGCCTGCCCATGCAAACTCCGGTATTCCGCAAGTAGTATTCGTGAACGGATTGGCCCGGACCCTGTGCCCGGTTAATCCGCTCATATTCGCCTGAGTCAAGACTAAATACCGTTCAGGAGTGCGATCATGTCGATGAATCGTCGGGAATTTATGCAAATACTGGCGGTGGCGGCCGCCTCAGGCTTTGCATTGAACAGCCGCTCTGCGCTTTCCGCAGAGAGTGCGGGTGGCTTCTATGATTTGCCTCCCTCCGGTAATGTCTCCCTGCTGCACATTACCGATTGTCATGCGCAGTTGTTGCCGATTTACTTTCGCGAACCCAATGTCAATATTGGTTTGGGTGGAAGTCTGAACAAGGCGCCGCATCTGGTGGGCGAAAATCTGCTCAAGTCTTTCGGCATCAGACCGGGAACACGCGAAGCCCATGCGTTCACCTATCTGGACTTTGAAAACGCCGCCCGTACTTATGGCAAGGTTGGCGGTTTTGCACATCTATCGACCCTGATCAAAAATATTCGCGCCAGCCGCCCCGGTGCTTTGCTTCTGGATGGGGGAGACACCTGGCAAGGCTCTGCCACCGCGCTTTGGACCAAGGGGCAGGACATGGTAGACGCCTGCAAATTGCTAGGCGTGGATGTCATGACAGGCCACTGGGAATTCACGCTGGGTGCAGAGCGAGTCCAGCAGGTTATTGATAACGACTTCAGCGGAAAAGTGGATTTTGTAGCACAAAACGTCAAAACCAACGATTTCGGTGATCCGGTTTTCAAGCCCTATGTTATCAAGGAAATCAATAGTGTCCCGGTAGCAATTATCGGTCAGGCCTTTCCCTACACACCTATTGCCAACCCGAGATACATGGTTCCCGACTGGAGCTTTGGCATCCGTGATGACGAAATGCAGAGCGTTGTCGACGAAGTGCGCTCCAAGGGCGCGCAAGTGGTCGTGTTGCTTTCCCACAATGGCATGGATGTTGACCTGAAGATGGCAAGTCGGGTGAGCGGTATAGACGCCATCATGGGCGGCCATACCCACGATGGCATACCCTCACCTATTCCAGTCAAGAATGACGGCGGCCAGACTCTGGTAACAAATGCCGGTTCCAATGGCAAGTTTCTTGGCGTGATGGATTTCGATGTGAAAGGCGGCAAGGTCGTCGATATCAAATACAAGCTGTTGCCGGTATTCGCCAATCTGATAGCACCTGATATGGAAATGACAAACCTGATCAAGAATTTCCGTGCCCCCTATGAAGCAAAGCTTGCCGAAAAGCTGGCAATCACTGAAGGCATGCTTTACCGCCGCGGCAACTTTAACGGCACCTTCGATCAACTGATCCTTGATGCATTGATGGAAGTGAAAGGTGCTGATGCAGCGTTTTCTCCCGGCTTCCGTTGGGGCACATCGCTGCTACCCGGCGAAGCCATTACGCTGGAACATGTAATGGACCAGACAGCGATCACCTACCCGCAAACTACGCTGACCGAAATGACCGGCGAAACCATCAAGGCCATCATGGAAGATGTCTGCGACAATCTTTTCAATCCGGATCCGTACAAGCAGCAGGGGGGCGACATGGTTCGCGTCGGAGGCATAAGTTATACATGTGATCTGCAGCAAAGCATAGGCAAGCGCATCAACAACATGATGCTTGACGGCAAGGCACTCGACCCGAACAAAAAATACAAAGTGGCTGGCTGGGCTCCGGTAGCTGAAGGGGTGACTGGCGAGCCGATTTGGGATGTGGTTACAAGTTATCTGAGAGACAAAAAAGTGATCTCACCTCGCAAACTCAATTTGCCCAAGCTGATCGGTGTGAAAGATAACAAGGGTATCGCATAATGGTAATCGGCGATTACTTTGACATTTTATGTTGGCATGCATTAATTCCGTAATTGGATACCTTTAATAATTTTTCTATGAGATAACTAGACATGGATGTATCCGTTCTGACAAATACAGTTGTATGGTGGGGCTTTGGTCTGGGTATTGTTTTCGGCTTAATAGCCAATAAAACCAATTTCTGCACCATGGGGGCTATTTCGGATGTCGTGAACATGGGGCACTGGGGGCGTATGCGTGCATGGCTGCTGGCTATTGCTATTGCGATGGTCGGCACCAATGCACTTTCATATTTTGGGTATCTGGATTTGTCACACACTATCTATACCGGCAAGAATTTCTTTTGGCTGGCCTACATTGTGGGTGGTTTGTGTTTCGGGGTCGGTATGACGCTCGCCTCGGGATGCGGCAACAGGACGCTGGTCCGTGTTGGTGGAGGCAATTTGAGGTCGGTCGTCGTGTTCATCTATATGGGTTACGCAGCCATGGTGACTTTGAAAGGGATTCTTGGCGCATTTCGTGTCAATGTTCTGCAGGCGGACAGTGTTTCAATTCAGCTCGAACACGGACAAACCTTGCCGGCAATGCTGGGGGATTTCGCGGGACTAACACAGCAGAATGTACAGATGGGGTTGGCAGGCTTGGTTGCATTTGCAATCTTGGTGTTTGTGTTTAAAGACAACGGTTTTCGCAAGAGTCTGGACAACAATCTGGCAGGATTGATCATCGGTTTGGTCGTGATCGGCGGTTGGTATGTAACCGGCCACCTTGCCTATGGTGAAAATCCCGATACACTTGAAATGACCCACTTCGGTACCAATTCCCATTTGGCAGAGTCGATGTCCTTTATTGCGCCAACAGCATACACACTCGAATACTGGGCCTATTGGACTGATGCGTCGAACATTGTCACTTTTGGAGTGGCTACTATTTTTGGTGTGGGAATAGGGTCCTTCCTGTATGCGCTGATAACCAAGTCATTCCGCTGGGAAGCCTTTTCGTCTGCACAGGATATGTTTTACCATATCATCGGCGGTACCCTGATGGGGTTTGGTGGTGTAACTGCAATGGGATGCACGATAGGTCAGGGCATAACCGGCATATCCACGCTCTCTCTAGGCTCTTTGCTCGCACTCGTTTCGATAGTCGCGGGTTCCGCAATTACGATGAAAATTCAGTACGCCATCATGATGCGGGACGCGTAATCAAGAGGCTATTTGTTGATTGCCGTTGGTAATGGGTGGCCCGCTGAATTGTGGTGCAATATGAGTAAACGGTTGCGGAGGATTGCGATCCTGTCAGAATTAAGCAGAACACCTGAATAGATCGGGTATGCACGCATGAGTTACCTCCTCCCACTTTCCCGCGTCACCAAACTTGCCGGAATATCACGGCATACGTTGCAGGCAATGATACGCGACGGAGATCTCGATACCTTTGACGGCATGGTCAGCCTGAAAGAATTATTGCGCGCCTTTCCCGACGTGAAATGGGAAGACGATGCGGAAATCAGGCGTGTCACCGAGATAAAGGAGAAGGCGTTCGGCAAGCGGGTGTTTGAGCGTGCCCTGCCGGATAAGGAAATACTGGCGAGCCGTCTATTGGAGTTGGGTAATGAGTATGCTGCCGCCAAAGCTTTGCTTATGTATTACAGCAATGTAATGTCGTGGCTGGATGAGAAAATTGATGAACTGGAGGAGGAGTGCAGTGCCGAGACCAGCCATGCTTTTCATACGCTGCGATCGTTTCTGGTTCGTCATCTGGATGAGGCACCACCCGATACCGCCAGGGTTGAGGCCTTACTTGTGCAGGAAAGGATGCTCAAAATAATGTCTGCAAACATCAGAATCCAGCCCAGTGGGCACGAGTTCTTTCTCGAGGGCAATGATACGATTCTTGAGGCTGCGTTACGTGCAGGAGTGTCTCTTGAATATGGTTGCAGCAACGGGAACTGTGGCGATTGCAAGGCACGGTTGATCTCCGGTGAAGTGAAGAAGGTCCGGGCCCATGACTATGTTTTGTCCCAGGCCGAGAAAGATTCCGGGGTTATTTTGTTGTGTTCTTGCGCTGCAGTAAACGATTTGGTGATCGAGGCAAATGTTGCAGGTGCCAGTGATATTCAAGAGCAGCAGCTGACAGTCAAGGTCAAGTCGGTGGAGATATTCAATCCCGAAATGGCTGCGTTGCATTTGCTGGCGTCACGAAGCCAGCGATTGCGATATCTGGCAGGGCAGACTGTCAGGTTGACGGCAAATGGCGTGAGCGGGGAATACGCGGTGGCCAGTTGTCCGTGCGAAGAGCGGCATATCGAAATACAGGTATCTCACAATCGGGACGATACTTTCGCCGAATTGTTATTCAGCGGATTGAAAGCAAATGAAAATGTTGAGTTGCATGGGCCTTACGGCAAGTTTGTGCTGGATGACGAATCCGAGCGGCCCATAATCTTTGTCGCATTCGGTTCCGGTTTCGCGCCAATAAAAAGCTTGATTCAGCATGCGATGTCGCTGGACAACGCTGAATTTATGCATCTTCACTGGCTAGCGGACGAGACTGGTCATTATCAGGACAATCAGTGCAGAGCGTGGGCTGATGCGCTGGATAACTTCTATTACAACCCCCATAAGGACATTGAGAATCTGGAATCCACTCTGGCCGGAATCATTGGCGCTTACCCTGATCTGGGTCAATTCGACGTCTATGCGGCAGGAAATCGGGAAGCACTGCAAATCACAAAAAGGATGTTCCTTGAGAATGGGCTGCCGGAGATGCACTGGCTTGATAGCGGTGGGTAAGCTGACTGGTTGACTGTGAACTCATTGCGTTCGCAAGTATCAAATAGCATGCATGGGATGAGGGTGATTGGGCGTGGCGGGGACATTTGTCCGGGCGGATGGTGTTGCGTCACGGTTCCGACTATAATCCGAGCCGACTTTTGAACCAACAGTTCGAGATACATCAATATGCAACTGTACACTTTCGGTATCAACCACCAGACCGCTCCGCTAGCTGTGCGTGAGCAGGTCGCGTTCAATGCGGACGGGATGGAGAATGCATTGCGCGACTTGGTGGAAAACGGCGGCGCCAAGGAAGCGGCGATACTGTCAACCTGCAACCGTATGGAGCTGTATTGCAACGCCGAGCACCCGGAGCATGCGGTTGATTGGCTGGCCGGATATCATCACATGCCGCGCAAGGACATCGAACCCTATCTGTATCTGTTGCCCAGAGAGAAGGCGATCAAGCACTCTTTCCGTGTGGCCAGCGGACTGGATTCCATGGTTCTGGGCGAGCCACAGATACTGGGACAGATGAAACAGGCGGTACGTCAGGCTGAGGAAGCCGGTACGTTAGGATTTTTACTGCACAAATTGTTTCAGCGCACCTTCTCGGTCGCCAAGGATGTTCGCACGCAAACCGAGATAGGTTCAAACCTCGTTTCGATGGCTGCCGCCGCCGTGAAAATGGCCGAACGGATATTTCCCAATATCTCGGAGCAGAGCGTTCTGTTCATCGGCGCGGGGGAGATGATAGAGCTGAACGCAGTGCACTTTGCCGCACGCACACCCAAGCGTATAACCGTTGCAAACCGAACCCTGGAACGTGCTGAAACATTGACGCGCCGCATTGGCGGCCACGCAATCACGCTGACCGATCTCCCCGAACAATTGGGGCATCACGACATCATTGTCACCTGTACCGGTAGTCCATTGCCCATTCTGGGCAAAGGTATGGTCGAACGCGCTCTCAAGATACGCAAACATCGACCGATGTTCATTGTCGATCTTGCTGTACCCCGCGATGTGGAAATTGAAGTTGCGGAGTTGGATGATGTGTTCATGTATACCGTTGACGATATTGCCGAAGTTGTAAAAGAGGGGGTCGATGCTCGTCAAGGAGCGGTCAAGGAAGCTGAGGTCATAATTGATTCCAACGTGTCGGACTTCCTGCACTGGATGGATTCCCGGGAGGTGGTGCCGACCATACGAGCACTTCGCGACCATGCCGAGCGTAACCGCCGCCATGAAATGGAGAAGGCACTGAAGCTGCTTGCGAAGGGTGATGACCCTCAAAAAGTACTCGATGCGATGAGCAGCGGTTTGACAAACAAGTTCCTGCATGCCCCGACTCATGCCTTGAATCAGGTTCAAGGTAATGACCGTGAAAAATTCCTCGAAGTGATCCATCGCTTGTATCACCTGAACACTGACGAGTAATCAGTAGCCGAATGAATCCCAGTATTTTCTCCAAACTCGCCCAGCTGGGCGAGCGTCTGCTCGAAGTCGACCAACTGCTGAGTACCGAAGAAGCCACCAAAGACATGGACGGGTTTCGCAAGCTGAGTCGCGAACGTGCTGAGCTCGAGCCCGTGGTAACGCTTTTCCACACCTATGAAGCGTGCCAGGCAGACATCAAGGCTGCCCGCGAGATGGCGGATGATCCCGAAATGAAAGAATTCGCAGCCGCAGAAATCGAGCTGGGGGAGATACGCTTGGCCGAACTAGACAGTGAGTTGCAGGTCAAATTGCTGCCCAAAGATTCCAACGATGATCGTAATGTGTTTCTGGAAGTAAGGGCGGGGACCGGCGGCGATGAAGCCGCTTTGTTCGCCGGTGACCTGTTCCGCATGTATACACGCTTTGCCGAACGAAAGCGCTGGCAGGTCGAGATCATCTCGGAAAGTCATGGGGAAGTGGGCGGTTACAAGGAAGTCATCGCCAGGATTGCCGGACAGGGTGCATATTCAGTGCTCAAGTTTGAATCTGGTGCGCATCGCGTTCAGCGTGTGCCTGCAACCGAGACGCAAGGGCGAGTGCATACTTCAGCCTGTACTGTTGCAGTGATTCCGGAAGTAGATGAAGTGAGCGAAGTGGTACTGAATCCCGCCGATTTGCGTATCGACACTTTCCGCGCCAGTGGTGCGGGCGGTCAGCACATCAATAAGACAGACTCTGCGGTGCGTATCACCCACCTGCCTACCGGTGTGGTGGTCGAGTGTCAGGATGGTCGTTCACAACATCAGAACAAGGCGCAGGCTATGCGTGTGCTGGCGGCGCGTATCATGGATGCACAAGTTCGGGAGCAGAATGCAGCCACAGCCGCTACGCGAAAAAGTCTGGTCGGTAGCGGAGACCGATCCGAGCGGATCCGTACCTACAACTTTCCTCAGGGGCGCGTAACTGATCACCGTATCAACCTCACGTTATACAAGATGGACGCAATCATGGACGGTGACATCGGTGAGCTGACGGGTGCATTGATGGCTGAACATCAGGCCGAGCAACTGGCCGCAATGTCAGAGAAAGCCTTATAACCCATACGGCGGATGGAAACGCTGGTGCCGTTTCCGCGATAATCACGCTATGAAACTATCCATACAGGAAATCCTGCATAACGACACACGTCGACTTCAATCCATGCTCGGCATTGAATCCTCCACGGCGCGCATCGAAGTTCAGATGTTGTTGCAGCACGTGCTGGGCGTAACTCGTTCGTATCTGATTGCCCATTCTGAGCAGGTTTTGGACGAGAAGCAGGCTATGTCCTATCAAACCCTGCTGCAGAGGCGTTCGTCTGGAGAACCGATTGCTTATATCTTAGGCAAGCAGGAATTCTATGGATTGGAGTTCAAAGTAACGCCTGCCACACTTATACCGCGCCCCGAGACTGAGTTACTGGTAGATCAGGCGTTGCAATACATTGCGAAAACAGGTGCCAAACGAGTGCTTGATCTGGGTACGGGCAGCGGTGCGATAGCACTTGCCATCGCGCATGCGCGGCCTGATGTCGAGGGGACTGCAGTAGATGCTTCACGAGAAGCGATTGCAGTTGCCAGCGAGAATTTGCGTGCACTGAACATTTCTAATGTCCGTCTTCTTTGTAGCGACTGGTTTGAAATGCTGGAGGGCGAACGCTTTGACTTGATCGTTTCAAATCCTCCCTACGTGGCTGATGGTGATGTTCATCTGGCGCAGGGTGATCTGCGTTTCGAACCGAAAAATGCGTTAGCTTCAGGTGCTGACGGCTTGGCAGATATCCGCAATATCATAGGGCAAGCAAAAGAACATCTCAATTTGGGAGGCCATTTACTGTTTGAGCACGGCTACGACCAGGCCGAGCATGTGCGTACGCTGTTGCAACATGCCGGATTTATCAATATTTATTCACTGCGCGACCTGTCAGGTATCGAGCGAGCGAGCGGAGGCTCAACGCAGGTGGCTGAGCAGTCTGGTAAACAGACTGAAAGGTATAAGCTCGAGGACACGCTTCGGCGTCCATTGCGTGACTTGCGCATCTCAGTTACCGACCGATGTAACCTGCGTTGCACATATTGCATGCCAAGCACCGTTTTCGATAAGAATCACGTATTCTTGCCCCGCACGGAATTACTGAGTTTTGAAGAGATCGTGCGCCTTGCAAAAATTTTCGTTGGTCTGGGTGTGCAGAAAATTCGTTTGACCGGGGGCGAACCATTGTTGCGCCGTGGTATCGAGCAGCTCGTAGGCTTACTTTCCGCCCTGAAAACGCCCCAAGGCCAGTATGTCGAGATCGCGATGACCACCAATGGTGTACTACTGTCCGGAAAAGAGAGCGCTTTGAAGGATGCCGGCTTGTCGCGTATCACGGTCAGTCTTGACAGCCTGAATGACAAGACATTCAAGCGCATCAGCGATACGGACGTGTCGGTGCAAAAGGTATTGGATGGCATCGCCGCTGCACAAAGTGCCGGTTTTGAGGCTATCAAGGTGAACATGGTGGTACAACGAGGAGTGAATGACCACGAGATCGTTCAGATGGCAGAATATTTTCGCAATAGAAACATTGTGCTGCGTTTTATCGAATATATGGATGTCGGCAGCAGCAACGGATGGAAGCTGGAAGAGGTGATCAGTGCGCGTCAGATACTTCAGCAGATATCCTTGCTGTACCCGCTTGAACCTGTCGGCCCAGACTATCCGGGTGAGGTTGCGCAACGCTGGCGCTATTGCGACGGCGGTGGAGAAATCGGGGTTATAGCTGCAATCACCCAGGCATTCTGCCAAACCTGCAGTCGCGCCAGAATTTCTACCGATGGCAAACTTTACACCTGTCTTTTTGCAAGCCAGGGCTTGGATTTGCGCTATCCCTTGCGCAATGGAGCGAATGAGCATGCCTTGTCCAGCCTGATAGCCGATTGCTGGCATCGGCGCAGTGACAGGTATTCGGAACAACGCCATGCGGCTACCGATGCAAGCTTGTTGAAGAAGATCGAAATGTCATATATAGGCGGCTAGCGGAAACGATCTTGTTGCAAAAAAACAACATAGTGTATGTTTTGGCTTGCCCTGCCTTATAGGGTGTGGATAATCGCCAGCTGAATTCTCTATATATATAGGGGATTTTCAATGACTCGTAGTCCATGGTCTACGAAATGAAATGAAAACCTAAAAGGAGTTTTACATGCAAAAGAAAATTATCGCTCTGGCAATCGCATCGGCAATAACCGTGCCTGCCTTGGCTTATGCCGAGGCGACCGTATATGGTCAGGCCAATCTTGCATATGAGATGGTCGACACTGGTAATTCAACAGCGGGTGTTGGAACTGCAGCCGACAAGCGCAACCAAGTATCCAGCTATGTATCACGTCTGGGTTTCAAAGGGTCTGAAGATTTGGGCGACGGTCTCAAATTTGTTTACCAGTTTGAAGGTCAGGTAAATATTGATGATGGTTCTGCTGGTGGCTTTACATTCGGCCGCAATACCTTTACGGGTATTGGCTCCGAGTACGGCACAGTGATGCTTGGCAATATGGATACTCCTTACAAATCCTCTACCCGCAAACTGGATGTGTTTTATGACTCCATTGCAGATAACCGCAGCATCATGGGCAGGTCTCATGATACGCGACTGACGAACGTTTTTGCTTATGCAAGCCCGAACATCAGTGGTTTTACCGGCTCCATCGCTTATGTTGGTACAACTGATAACACCCTTACTGGCGGTGCTGCATCAACTACGCATAGCGCAATGTCGCTTGCTGGTAACTATGCGCAAGACAACTTCACAGTTGCCTTGGCTACCCAGACCATCAGCGCAAAAGACAATGCTGTTCCAGGGAACAAGGGCGACAACACTGCAACCAAGCTGGCCGGCTCCTATTCAATGGACGCTTTCACAGTGGGATTGGTATACGAGATGCTCTCAAACAAAGTTGGTACACCTGGTGTAAAGACCGAGCGTGACAATGTATATCTGGGCGGCACTTACCAAGTTAGCGATGCGGGCACTGTCAAGTTGGCCTACACCATGTCTGGTGAATCCAAGACCGGCGGCGCAACCAACAAGGGTTCCGGGGCGACTCAGGTATCTCTGGGTTACGACCACGCGCTCTCCAAAAACACAACTGTATTCGCTTTGTACACCAGCGTTGCAAACGACACTGCTGCTACCTACGGTCTGAGCACCAACTCTACAGGCGGTTTTGGTACATCAGTAGCTGACAAGGATCCAAGTGCGATGGCAGTCGGCGTGCGCATGAAGTTTTAAATGGATATAGTCCCGAGACTATTAAAATCTGATGGTGTCGGGTAAATGTAAAGTACGGAATAAAACTAGAACACAAACTTGATATTTAATAAGGAGTTTCACATGCAAAAGAAAATTATCGCTCTGGCAATCGCTTCCGCAATGACTATGCCTGCAATGGCTATCGCTGCTCCTACCGTATACGGTCAGGCCAACATGGGTTTTGCCATGACGGACACCGGCGGTACAGGCGGTACTGGTACAGCAGCCTCCAAGCGTAATCAGGTAATCAGCGACTCGTCGTTTATCGGTGTCAAGGGTTCTGAAGATCTGGGTGACGGCCTGACAGCTGTGTACCAGATGGAAGGCGAAGTGGAGATGGACACAGGCGCTACTGCATTGTTTACCAACAACACATTCCTGGGTTTGGCTGGCAACTTCGGTACAGTTGTACTGGGAAACCATGACACACCATATCGCATGTCCACACGCGGGTATGACGTGTTTGGCGACGGCATCGCCGACAACCAGTCCATTATGGGCGCGAAAGTGCTGGATTACCATGCGTCCGATGTGCTGGCTTATATCACGCCAGACTTCAGCGGTTTCACAGGTGTAGTTGCTATGGTCGGTGAGAATGACAATACTTTGGGTGCCACTTTGACGACCATTGGCTTTCCAGTTGCCGCAGCTTACTCTGCAGTGTCAGCTTCTGGTAACTATGCTCGTGATAACTTCACAGTAGCGCTGGGTTACATCGGTATTAATGCCAAGAATACGGTTGATATTACCGGTACCAAGCTGGGTGGTAGCTATGCGATGGATGACTTCGCAGTGAATGCCGTTTACGAGATGATCAATATGAAGCCTAACGTCGGCAACAAGACTGATCAAGCTAATCTGTACCTGTCCGGTACTATGAAGGTTAGTGATGCTGGCATGGTGAAACTGGCTTATACCATGGGCTTTGAATCCAAGACTGGCAGCACGAAGAACAAGGACAGCGCAAGCCAGATCTCTCTTGGCTATGACCATGCGATGACCAAGAACACTACGGTCTACGCTTTGTATACCAGCATTTCTAACGATAAGAATAGCACCAACATGGCCTACACTTTAAGTGGTAGCAATTTCGCGGGTACAACTACAGGTGCTTTGGGCGGTGCTAACGCTGCCAACAACCCGACAGCTATCGCTGTTGGTGTTCGCCACTCGTTCTAATTATGTCGGCGATCACCTGATCGCAGCATAAAAGAACTTATACGGGCATCTTCGGATGCCCGTTTTTATTTGCTTGGGATTAAGCTATCCTTGCCGGAATGAATCTGCACAGAATCCATAAATGAACGACCAGCAACTTTTACGCTATGGACGCCACATTCTGCTCAATGAGATCGGGATCGAGCGCCAGCAAAGACTGCTGGAATCAAGTGCGCTGATCATCGGGATGGGCGGACTCGGTTCACCTGCCGCGATGTATCTCGCGGCAAGCGGGGTGGGCCACCTGACCCTGTGCGACCATGACAGAGTTGACATCAGCAATCTTCAACGGCAGGTCATTCACCGCACAGAAGCGGTGGGGCAGGAAAAGGTCGTGTCGGCCAAATCTGCACTTCATGGCATCAATCCAGAGGTGAAATGTGAGGCGCTGGCGGAGAAGGTGGATGGCGCAAGGTTGCTGGAGCTGGTCGGCAGATCGGATGTGGTGCTGGATTGCAGCGATAATTTTGCCACACGATATGCGGTGAACCGGGCGTGCCATGATAGCCGTACGCCACTGGTGTCCGGTGCGGCGATCCAGTTCGATGGTCAGGTTGCGGTTTTTGATTTCAGGATGGATGACGCGCCCTGCTACAACTGCCTGTTCCCGGAGGATAGCGAGGCTGCCGAGTTGCGTTGCGCCACCACCGGGGTCTTTTCGCCGCTCACCGGTATCGTAGGTACAATACAGGCCGCAGAGGCGATAAAGATTCTGGTGGGGATATCACGGGGCCTGAGTGGCAGGTTGTTGACCATCAACGCACTGGACATGAATATCATGACCAGCAGTCTGAGCCGAGATGGTGCCTGTGAGGTCTGCGCTTACAGGTAGAGCCGGGTGGCGATTAGGAAAAACTGTTATGGATGAATTGACACATTTCTCGGAAACGGGTCGTGCCCGCATGGTGGACGTTACGCATAAGCCTGACACAAGACGTGTTGCGATCGCCAGTGGCGTTCTGCGGATGCAGCCCGAAACTTTGGCCCGCATCCGCAGTGGAAGTATCGCAAAAGGCGATGTACTGACTGTGGCCGATGTGGGTGCGGTAATGGCAGCCAAGCGAACATCCGACATCATTCCCATGTGCCATACCTTGGCGCTTACCGGAGTGGATGTACGTTTCAGCGATGTGGTCGGGCCCGATTCAGATGGCAGCGTGGGCATCAAGGTGGAAGTGACTACCAATTGCACGGGACAGACCGGTGTGGAGATGGAGGCGCTGACAGGCGCAAGCATCGCGTTGCTCACGATCTACGATATGTGCAAGGCGATTGACCGGGGTATGAGTATCGAATCTATCCGGTTGGAGGAGAAACGCGGGGGCAAGAGTGGAGTCTGGGTCAGGGGAGAATTTGGGGAGCGCGATTCATGATAAGCGTTTTGTTTTTCGGACCGGTTGCGGAGCGTGTCCAGACGCGCGAGATGCAACTTGATTTCACATACGGTATGACGCTGCATGATGTTATTGCGCGAATTGGCGCGCAGAATCCGAATGTATTTGGTATCGTCAGTTTCATCGCGGTGAACCAGAACCAGGTGCATGATCGCCAGATGGCGTTGCAAGACAACGACGAGATCGCATTTATGGCTAAGTTCAGCGGTGGATAAAATGGCCGAACCCGTACGTCTCCAGCAGGAAGACTTTTCTCAGGACGAGGAAGTGGCCGCAATCAAAGCACATTTGCGGCGCATAGGAGGTGTGGCTACTTTTCTGGGGTGTGCACGAGATTTTTCCGAGGGGCATAGTGTCAGCGAGATAAGTTTCGATGCATACGGCCAAATGGCATTGGCCGAGATGCGCAAGTTGCGCGAGGAAGCCATCGAAAGATTCAAACTGCTGGACGCGCGTATCGTGCACCGTGTCACCACGGTGCGTCCGGGCGACAATATCGTGTTTATCGCCGCCGGGGCTGAGCACCGAGCACCCGCGTTCGAGGCGTGCCAATGGATGATAGACGAGTTGAAACTACGCGTGCCCATCTGGAAAAAGGAAACAACTCCGGAAGGAGATTCATGGGTGTCGCAGCGTCCATGATGCAGCGTGTGATTTCGATAGTCGGACATTCGGGTTCCGGCAAGACCACTTTGGTGGAAAAGCTGATCCGCGAGTTGGTGAACCGGGGATATCACGTGGCAACCATCAAGCACGCGCACCATAAAGTCGATCTGGACACGCCTGGCAAAGACAGTTTTCGTTACAAGGAGGCCGGGGCGGCCATGAGTATGCTTCTCACCCGCGATACTCTGCAACTGGTCGCAGATGCGAAGGAAGATCGCGAGCCTGGACAATTGGCCCGACGCTATTATTCGGACATGGATGTGGTGCTGGCGGAAGGGTTCTCACATGCCCCCGGACCAAAGATCGAGGTGTTGCGCCGCGAGTGTTCTGTAAATCCGCGCTGTGTAATTGATGACGGTTTGATCGCAATAGTGACCGACCTCGCTGAGGTCTACCCGCAGCTTCCCCATTTCGGTTTGGAAGATATCAGCGGTATAGCCCGGTTCATTCTGGAGCGCAATTGATAGAGGACTGCACCGCGGTAATCCTTGCCGGCGGCGATTCCTGCCGTATGGGACAGGATAAGGCCAAGCTTAAATTGGGAAGCCGGACTTTGTTGCAGATGGTAAGCGCCAAAATGCGGGAGTGGTTTCCTGTGGTTGTGGTCAGTGTTCGTCAACCGCGTGGAGAAAGCGATTTGCCACAGGTCTGCGATGGAATGGTGGATGGGGGGCCTCTGGCCGGATTGGCTGCAGCGCTAGATTGGGCAGGAACCTCGTGGGTGTATCTGGTGGCGTGCGATATGCCTTTTATTGAATCGGAAGTGATCGAGTTTCTGGCGCGACAGCGAGCGGGGCATCAGGCGGTGGTTGCTATAGTTGATGGGCAGCCCCAGCCACTTGCGGCATTTTATGCGCGAGATTGTTTGTCCGAGGCGCGAAATATTCTGGGAGGAGAGGGCAGGCATAGTCTGCGCGCCCTGCTTGAGCGGCTGGAAGTACGCTACGTGGACGAATCGCTGATGCGCACCGCTGATCCCAAGTTGCGCAGCTTTTTCGATCTTGATACCCCCGAAGATGTTGCCGCAGTTCTGAATGGAGTGAGTTGATGGAATATCTGTCTGTGACGACAGCGCAACAAATTGTGCTTGCATCAGTATCCACGCTGGGAATTGAAACCGTAAGACTCGAACTATCTTTGGGTCGTGTTCTGGCGGAGGATGTGCATGCCAATCGTGACCTGCCACCCTATGATGTTTCGGCGATGGATGGTTTTGCATTGCGCAGCGTAGATCTTGCACAGGTACCGGTCGCGTTGGAGATCATTGAGGATATAAGGGCCGGAGATATGCCCGTCAGAACGATTCAATCCCGCCAATGCGCACGCATCATGACAGGCGCGCCAGTGCCGCAGGGTGCGGATGCGGTGATACGTGTCGAAGACACCTCTGTGCTGGCAGGCAATACAGTACAGATCAATGTGGCAGTCAAACAGGGAAACGACATTCGTACGCGTGGTGAAAACATGCGTCACCACGAGGTGGTATTGGCTTGTGGAACGGAAATTACGCCCGGGGTGATCGGCATACTGGCAACGGTCAAATGCAGGAAAATGGAAGTTTATCGCCGCCCGAGTGTGGCGATACTGTCTACCGGCGACGAGCTGGAGGGCCTGGATGAACCTGTCGACCCTAACAAGATACCCGATGCCAACAGCCACGCGCTGATGGCTCAGGTACAGGCGCTGGGTATCGAGCCGGTCATGCTGGGCATTGCGCGCGATGATCCAGGCGAACTGAGAGAGTTTCTGCAGCGTGGCCTGAAATATGATGTGCTCCTCGTTTCTGGTGGTACTTCGGTCGGTGTGCATGATTATGTACGCCCGACCATAGAGTCACTCGGAGTGCAGATGAAATTCTGGCGTGTAGCAATGAAACCCGGACATCCGATGGCGTTCGGTACAACCGGAAACTCGGCGGTATTTGGACTTCCGGGCAACCCGGTTTCCAGCATGGTGTGCTTTGAACAGTTTGTTGCCCCCGCCTTACGCCAGTTGATGGGCCATACGCGTTTATTTCGCCGCACCGTATTGGCGCGTTTGACGCATCATTTAAAACATCAGCCTGGCCGCACAGAATTCATCAGGGTGGTGCTGGCAAAAGTAGATGGTGCTTACACCGCAACTTCAACAGGATCGCAGGGCAGCGGGATTTTATTGTCCATGGCGCGAGCGGACGGTTTGATAGTGGTGCCGGCAGATAGCTCCGGGCTGGTGGCGGGGAGTCAAGTGACGGTGATGTTGCTAGTGCCATGTAACATTATTTATTTCGCATCGTAGAGCCCTGTGGCATACTGGTGAAACCCTTAATCAAAGGAGGTCACCATGTCACCGAGATACCGGGTAACACTTACCGAGCAAGAGCGCAGCGAACTTGATACAT
>JBGSMU010000013.1:0-11426 GCA_041739955.1 Gallionella sp.
GGCACCACGCGATCCATCTCGGACAGAAACGCCGCGCGTCGCGTCGTCTTGCTGTAGCGGTCAAAGCTGCTTGCAGAGAGTGTTATTTGTTTCATCGTTCGGCTCCGTTTGTTCGATCTTCGCTTCTGACATCATGAAACGAAATCGTTCAGGACTTAATCAGAGATTCCTTAAGGTATTGCGATGACTGAATATTTGCTGATTTTGGTCGCTACGGTGTTTGTAAACAACATCGTAATGGTCAAGATCCTCGGGCTTTGTCCGTTTATGGGTGTTTCCAAGAAGCTGGAGACATCGATCGGAATGGGCGCGGCCACCACATTCGTGTTGACGCTGGCTTCCGGCGCCAGCTACCTGATCAATGAATATCTGCTGGGCCCCGAACTCGCATATTTGACCACCCTGTCATTTATTGTAGTGATTGCGGGCATCGTGCAATTCACCGAAATGGTGATACAGAAAACCAGCCCGATGTTGCATCAGGTCCTCGGCATCTATCTGCCATTGATCACCACCAATTGTGCTGTGCTGGGCATACCGTTGCTCAACGTGCAGGCAAAACATAATTTCATGGAATCGATATTTTTTGGCTTGGGTGGAGCGCTTGGATTTACGCTGGTTATGGTGTTGTTTGCCGGGATGCGTGAACGCATGGAAGGCGCTGATGTTCCGGTCATCTTCAAAGGTTCGGCAATAGCGATGATCACTGCCGGCCTGATGAGTCTGTCGTTTATGGGGTTTTCGGGGCTCATCAAATAATGCTGACTGCGTTGTTGGTGATGGCGGGAGTGGCGATCGTGCTCGGCGCGATATTGGGCTTCTCCGCGATCAAGTTTCGGGTCGAAGGCAACCCGCTGGTAGACAAGATAGACGCGATATTGCCCCAGACCCAGTGCGGCCAGTGCGGTTATCCGGGTTGCAAACCCTATGCAACCGCGATCGCGGGAAGAGAAGCCGAGATCAACAAGTGCCCTCCCGGCGGCGAAGAGGGTATCCAGAAGCTGGCTGAATTGCTGGGTGTAGATCCGATACCGTTTGGTGGCGACACCCAGCTCAAGCCAAAATCTGTCGCCTTCATAGACGAGAACACCTGCATCGGATGCACGCTTTGCATACAGGCGTGTCCGGTCGATGCCATCGTCGGTGCAGCCAAGCAGATGCACACCATCGTTGCGGCGGAATGCACGGGTTGCGAACTTTGTATTGCGCCATGCCCGGTTGACTGCATCACCATGTTGCCCTTAGAAGAAAAGATCACCAACTGGACGTGGAAGTATCCCGTCTATTCCCTGGCGAGGGCGCATTGAGTACGCTCCATAAATTTCATGGAGGCGTACACCCCCCGAGTCACAAGGCGGAATCCACGCAGATGGGGATAGTGCGCCTGCCGTTACCCAGCCGTTTGGTTATCCCGTTTCGACAGCATGCGGGTGACGCTTCAAAGCCGCAGGTTCGGGTTGGTGACCGCGTGCTGAAAGGTCAGTTGATCGGCAGCCCTGATGGATTTATTTCCAGTGCGGTTCACGCACCCACATCGGGGACCATACTGGCGATCGACGTTCAACCGGTTGCGCATCCTTCGGCATTGCCGGATCTTTGTGCAACTCTGATCCCGGATGGAAAAGAGGAGTGGGTCACGCGGGAAGCCGTGGATTTTCGTACCCTTACCCCGGAAGAGCTGCGCGGCAAGTTACGCATGGCGGGCGTGGTGGGTCTGGGAGGTGCAGCCTTCCCCAGTGACATCAAACTTCGCACCGGTGGCCATCAGGTCAGGACGCTGGTTTTAAACGGGGCGGAGTGTGAACCCTATATCACTTGCGACGACATGCTGTTGCGCGAACATGCTACCGAGATCGTGCAGGGTGCGGAAATATTGCGGCATATTCTGGCATCCGACGGGGTGCTGATCGGTATTGAAGACAACAAACCTGAGGCGATAGACGCAATGCGGCGGGCGGTGGCGGAACTCGGCTATGGATTCGATGTTGTTGCCATTCCGACTATCTATCCCGGCGGCGGGGTAAAGCAATTGATACGCGTACTTACCGGTCTGGAAGTGCCTTCCGGAAAACTGCCCGGTGAAATCGGCGTGCAGTGTTTCAACGTTGCAACCGCGCATAGCGTTTACCGTGCAATCGAACACGGAGAACCTTTGCTGTCCCGGACGGTAACGATCACCGGGAATGTCCGTCATCCGGGAAATTATGAGGCTCTGATCGGTACGCCCATCAACGAGCTGGTCGCATTTGCGGAAAGCTTGCCGGATACCAACGCCTACATCATGGGCGGGCCGATGATGGGATTGCGCCTCCCCGCAGTTGATGTGCCGCTGGTGAAAGCGAGCAACTGCATCATTGCCGCATCCGACAAACTCTTCCCCCCCGCACCTCCCGCGCTACCCTGCATACGTTGCACGCGTTGCGTCGAGGTATGCCCGGTCGAGCTACAGCCACAAGACCTTTACTGGTTCTCCAAAGCCAGGGAGTTTGGCAAGGCACAAACCTTCAGTCTGTTCGATTGTATAGAGTGCGGGGCATGCAGCTATGTCTGCCCCAGCCACATTCCGCTGGTGCAGTATTATCGCTTCGCCAAGAGCGAGATCAGGGTACGCACGCAGGAAAAGCAGAATGCCGACAAGGCACGGGAACGCCACGAATTCCGCGAGTATCGTATCGAGCGCGAGAAGCAGGAGAAGGCTGAAAAACTTGCCGCCAAAGAAAGAGCTGCTGTTGCAGCAAAGGAACAGGCTGCCAAAACTGCCGCGATAAACGCCGCGCAAGCTGCCGAGCATGGGGTGACTGAAAGCCCGAAAGAAACTAGTGATACTCCAGTCCCTGCTCAGCCCGATGCAGTGCTTCCCAAGGAATAATATGAGCGCGCTCTTTTCACCATTCATCTCCAAACCCGACACGGTCTCGCAGATCATGCTCAAGGTATTGCTGGCATTGTTGCCCGGCATTGCGCTGTATGTCTGGTATTTCGGCCCGGCGATACTGGTTTCGATCGCACTGGCCAGCGTTACCGCGCTTGGTACCGAGGCATTGATGCTCAAGCTGCGGAATCGGCCTGTCGTACCGTTCCTGAAAGACAATAGCGCTTTGCTTACGGGCTGGTTGCTGGCGTTGTCGATCCCGCCCCTGGCCCCATGGTGGCTGGTGGTGGTCGGTACTGCATTCTGTATCGCCGTTGCCAAGCATTTATACGGAGGGTTGGGCAATAACCTGTTCAATCCTGCAATGGTCGGTTTCGCGGTGTTGATCGTTTCATTTCCGGCACAGATGACGCATTGGCTGACCCCGCATGGTCTGGTGCAAGTTGAATTCAGCTTCATTGATCAACTGAGATATATGTTTATGGGTGTGTTGCCGCCCAAGGTAACGCTGGATGCCATTACGATGGCCACGCCGCTGGATACGCTGAAGACCCACCTGCTCATGGGCGGAGACATGAGTGGCGACATTAACGCAATCATGAAATTGCCCATCTATGGCCGACTGGCAGGCCGTGGTAGTGAAATGGTCTCATTAGGGTTTCTGCTGGGCGGTCTGTATCTGCTGGCATCGCGTATCATCAGTTGGCATATACCTGTTGCCTATCTTGGCACGCTGCTCGTTACTGCCGGAATATTCCATCTGGTTGACCCGGCGCATTATGTAGCCCCCCTGTTTCACTGGTTCTCGGGCGCGGCGATGATAGGTGCATTCTTTATACTCACCGACCCGGTAAGCAGTCCCACGACCAATAAAGGCAAACTGCTCTTTGCCGCGATGGCGGGCGTGATCACCTACCTGATCCGGGTGTATGGCAGTTTTCCGGACGGGACGGCATTCGCCACCCTGTTGATGAATATCTGCGTACCGCTGATCGTGCTGTATACGCAACCAAAAGTGTTCGGTAAAAAAGACAAGTCTGACGTCAAGACCGGGGGGCGCCAATGAGGCGTACGATGGCAAAAGCGTCGCTTCACACCGCTGCCAACCTGCTCTTTTTTACGTTGATAGGCACGGCAATGCTGGCGATAACATTCGAGCTGACCCGCGACACGATCAGACAGAGCGAAGAGAACGAGAGGAAGAAGCTGGTTGTGCAGATCGCGCCGGCAGCCTCTTACGATAACGACATCATGAAAGATACCGGACAGGTTGCTTCGGATGAGCTGCTGGGCAGTGACGAAGAGACCATGGTATATCGGGGACGGTTGAAGAATGAGCCCTCCATCGCGGTGTTGCAAGCCATTGCCCCGGACGGCTATGGCGGCAGGATCAACCTGATAGTGGCGATACACAAAGACGGCAGAATCGGCGGTGTGCGCGTGGTGTCACACAATGAAACCCCCGGTTTGGGCGACTATATAGATATAGCCAAAAACAAATGGATCACGGTGTTTGACGCTGCCACACTGGAAAGCCACAAGGAAAGAGACTGGAAAGTCAAAAAGGATGGCGGCACATTTGACTATATGGCCGGGGCAACTATCACTCCCCGCGCTGTGATAAAAGCCGTGCATAAAGCCATGCAATACTTCGCGTTGCATAAGGAAGAGATATTCGAGCCAGTACAAGACGAGACATCCGGCAAGGAGAAAACAAAATGACCAGTCAGGAAATGAAGGACATTCTGTGGAATGGACTTTGGAAACAGAACACGGGCCTGGTGCAATTACTCGGATTGTGCCCGTTGCTGGCGATCAGCAACTCGGTGGTGAACGCGGTTAGCCTGGGACTGGCAACCACACTGGTGATGACCTTGTCCGGCAGTGCGGTCGCGGCGATACGTGACGTGATCCCGAATGAGGCTCGTATTCCGGTGTATGTGCTGCTAATCGCCGTACTGGTAACCATCGTTCAGATGTTGATGAATGCCTATGTCCATTCACTTTACCTGGTGCTCGGTATCTTCATTCCGCTGATCGTAACCAACTGTATCGTGCTGGCACGCGCCGAATCGTTCGCCTCGAAAAACGGGATACGCGCCTCTGCGCTGGACGGTATAGCGATGGGTTTGGGGTTGACGGCTGTGCTTACCATTCTGGGCGGAGTACGCGAGATATTGGGCAAAGGCACCCTGCTGTCGGGGCTTGATCTGGTATTTGGAGAGTCAGCCAAATCACTGGTGATAACGGTGATCCCGGATTACCACGGTTTCCTGATCGCCATTTTGCCGCCGGGCGCTTTCATCGTGCTGGGCCTGTTGATCGGGTTGAGAAACTGGGTGAATCTGCGCGCCGAGCAAAAAGTACGCAACGCGACAGCACCGGCAGCCCTCTCGCAACCGGCATGAATTCTGCAAAACGCCGCGAGATATTCCTGCGGCTGCAATCGGTCAACCCCCATCCCACGACCGAACTGAAATATCACTCGCCATTCGAATTGCTGGTTGCCGTGATGCTATCGGCCCAAGCCACCGATGTGAGCGTGAATGCCGCCACGCGGTATCTATACCCGGTTGCCAACACCCCGCAAGCGATACTCGACCTGGGCGAGGAAAAACTGCGCGGCTATATCGAGCGTATCGGCTTGTTCAAGACCAAGGCCAGGCATGTGATCCAGACTTGCAAGTTGCTGCTCGATCGGCATGGCGGTGCCGTACCAAAAACGCGCGAGGCGCTTGAGGCGCTGCCCGGCGTAGGGCGCAAGACGGCCAACGTGATACTCAATACTGCTTTCGGACAGCCTACCATCGCTGTGGATACACACATCTTCCGTGTCTCCAACCGCACCGGACTGGCCCCGGGAAAAGATGTACTCGAGGTAGAGAAAAAGTTGGTCAAGTTTGTACCGGATGAATTCAAGCAGGACGCTCACCATTGGCTGATACTCCACGGTCGATATGTCTGTCAGGCACGCAAACCCAAGTGTGGTGCGTGTATCATTCACGACTTGTGCGATTACAGGAACAAGGAAATATAGTGCTGTTCAACCCATCTCGTGACGAAGCCCGCAACTTTTTGTTTGATTCCTGGCATAAGCGCCAGGCGAAGCAACTGCTTACTCCATTAGAGGATCTGGTCGTACAGTTGATAGACAAGCATCCTGAATATCACGCCATACTGGAAAACCCCGAGCGCTTCCAGGATCGTGATTACCAGCCCGAACAGGGCGATACCAATCCCTTCCTGCACTTGATGATGCACCTGACCATAGAAGAACAGATCTCCATCGACCAGCCTGCAGGAATACGCGCGCATTTCACCCGCCTGACACACAAGCTCGAATCGGAGCATGACGCGCAACATCGCATGATGGAGTGTCTGGGTGAAATGATCTGGCAGGCCCAGCGCAACAACACGCAACCCGATGCCGGGATCTATCTGGCCTGCCTGGAAACTCAATGATGGAGAGGCTGAAGATATGAGATTGTCGAAGATCACAACCCGCACCGGCGATGACGGCAGCACCGGTCTTGCCGACGGCAGGAGGCTGGTTAAGGATCACGCGCGTATTGCTGCACTGGGCAGCCTCGATGAGTTGAGCAGCAATCTTGGTGTGTTGCTGGCGGAAGAGTTGCTGCCAGAGATTCGCGCCCTGTTGTTGCAAATACAAAATGACCTGTTCGATCTGGGCGGTGCCTTGGCGTTACCCGAGCAAGGTATATTTGCCCAGAAGAAGGTCGCGTGGCTGGACGAACAGATCGCACTCTACAATGCCGAACTGCCCCCGTTACGGGAATTCATACTTCCGGGAGGCACGCGCGCCGGAGCGTTATGCCATGTGGCCAGAACTGTTGCGCGTCGCGCCGAACGCGACCTGGTGGCGTTATCGCATGCGGAGCCCCTCCCCCAACACTCATTACAATATCTGAATCGCCTTTCGGATCTGCTGTTCGTATTGAGCCGATACATCAACCGCAATAAAGGTGAACCGGAAACACTCTGGCAAACCGATAACTAAGTTTCCCTGCCATGCAAAATGAACCCCTGTTGTTGAAGGATGCCAGCGCTTGGCCCTGCTCAATGGCTAAAGTGATATCAGTCTTGATAGCGTCCACCGTTGCCCTTGCAACGCCGGTATTCGCTTCCGAGCCATCCAGCCAGCCCGAAGCAGCACCTGCAAGCATTGAAGATGGCAGCAAAGCAGAAATGGTATGGGAATGGGATCCCTACTACACCAGCGTTTCGATCAACATACCGCTTACCAGTAAACCGATCCCCACCATTGCATCCGACAACGAAGCGGTGATCTACAGGGACCTTATCGAAGGCTCGGTCATTCCACGTTTCATGCTGCTTGAAGCGAGTGTTTATCCGTTGCCCGTCCTGGGCGCATACATCAAAAGAAATTCACCGGAATTGTTCAAGCGGGGGCGGGTCGGCCACAGCGGTGTCAACATTGTCGAATCGCTCACAGCCGGATTTCAGGAGCCCTGGGCTGTATCGGCATTTTTCGGCAACATCGCAAAACTCGAACGACCCGGTGAAAAACGCAAAGGCAGCAACATGGGTTACACCGGCTACTTGGTCAGCGCGGGTAGCAAGCACATCAAGGATAACGTGTTTATAGACGACATCTGGCATGAGCTGGAATGGAAGATCAAAGGCAAGCTCGACTATCCGGATGAAAAAATGAGCTGGAGTTTTCGCGTGGGTGGAAAATTCCACAACAATCCGGATATAACCGACGTGGTTTATGTGGGGTTATTTCGCAGCAACCTTGATCACCGCTCTGAATTTTTGCCCTGGTTCATGAACAGCACGCTGGATCTGAAAGCCATGTTCTCGCAGCACAGCGGCAAGAATGTGCGTAACGAGTTCGTGATCGGCAAGAAGTTTCCCGTTGATTCACTGAGTTTCACACCTACGCTGGATATCGGTCTGGTATGGGATAGCCCGGAGGAATATTCTGGCACTCTCAGGGACCGTAACAACAGTACTGTGACTCTGTTGTTCAGGCCTTCGATCGAGTTCTGAAACCAAAAAACCGTTGGGCGATTCGTCGGCCTTAACTCAAGAACGTCGTTCCAGCACCGCAGCAAAGAATCCGTCGGTAGCGTGAAGATGGGGTCGGAGTTCCAGATAATCCCCCATCTCGAGCGCGATTTTCTGCTGATTGAGCACTTCACCGGCGGGTATCAGGATGAAATCGGGATGGGTGGCCAGAAAGCCCTGCACGATTTCCTGATTCTCTTCCGGCAGGATGCTGCATGTCGCATAGACCAGGCGACCGCCCTTTTTCAGCAAACGGCTGGCGGAAGCCAGTATCGCTGCTTGTTTTTGCTTGAGCTCCTCTATGCTCCGCGGTGACTGGCGGAACTTCAGGTCAGGATTGCGGCGCAAGGTACCCAATCCGCTGCAGGGCGCGTCGACCAGAACACGGTCTATCTTTCCAGCGAGGCGTTTCACCTTGAGGTCGTTTTCATGCGAGATCAGCATCGGCTGGATATTGCTGGCCCCCGAGCGCTTCAACCGCGGCTTGAGGTTGGCGAGGCGCTTTTCCGAAACATCCATCGCGTACAGTCTGCCCTGGGAATTCATCTGGGCGGACAGCATCAGCGTCTTGCCGCCCGCGCCCGCACAGAAATCGACCACCATATCGTTGCGCTTGGGCGCGAGCATGAAACCGAGCAACTGGCTCCCCTCGTCCTGCACCTCGACCTTCCCTTCGGTGAACAACGCGTCCTTGTTCAGCGGGATCTTTTCCTTGAGGCGGATGCCGATCGGCGAATAGGGCGTGATACTGGCTTCGATCTTCTTGTCATGCAGTTGCTGCAAGACATCATCGCGCTTGGCCAGCAACGTGTTGACACGTATATCCAGCGGTGCACCCTGTTGCATGGCGCGTCCCAGCGTCAGGATATCTTCGTCGGAATAGGATGACCGCATTTTCTCCACCAGCCATTCGGGCAGTTCAGCCTGGATGGACAATGGCAGTTCTTCGACTTTTACACCCTTTACCGTGGCCAGCCATTCCTTCTCGTCGCGTTTCAGTACCGGCTCGAGTTCGCGCAGGTTATAGCCGCCGAATCGTAATAAATGAGCAAGCCCCATGCGACGCGGCGTGGGATTGCCGGCGCAGGCATGTTCCAGCAACAAACGGTGACGCAGTACGCCGAATACGGTTTCGGCAACGATCTCACGCTCATTGGAACCGATGCGCTCGTTCTTGAAAAAATAGCGCAGCGTAGTATCGGCCGGGTGCTCAAGCGGCAGAATGGCACGAAGTGCCTGGATGACAAGGTCGAGACGGTATTCAGTGATCAGCATGGGGAAGGCGGTCCTGCGAAATTCAGGCGCGCAGTTTAACAGGGCTTGCGAGGATGGTGCACGGAGAGTGCGCTATCAATTGTTACTGACTGAGCTGTAGCTTACGCAGTGTCTGGGTGAGCTTGCCACCGCTGTCATCTGTGATGACCATTTTGACGGGCAGATTCCAGGATTGGTCCGCTACCCATATTTCGGTGCGCTCACGTGCCTTTTGTCCCTGATTGTCGAGATACATCGTGGTGAATTCACCCGCAGGCGTTTTGACCGTCCCACCCCGGGTAACGTCAAAGCGCAGGTTGGTCAGGTAGTGACCGTTGAGCATGGGAAATGCGACCAGCGTCTCCGCTTGCAACGTCAGGAACATGAACTGGTACATCGCGCTCAGGCGATCCTGGGTGATGCCGGGCAAATCCATCGTGGAGTGTTCGGTGTCCCGGGTCAGCAATATCTTTTTGGTGTCCCAGTCGAACTCTGCATGCTTGCGGTCTTTCTTGTTGTTTTCGTTATCTGCAGAAAAAGACAGCGGCCTGAGGCCGTGTGCATCGATCACCCCGTTGCTTTTGACGATGATCTTGCCCGACTTGAACCAGGAAAAGATCCCGACCGCACGCGTGACACTGACCAGGGTATATTTGTCGTTGTCACGCCGGTAATCTTCCTCTATCTCGCCTACCCGGATACCGGCCTTGTATATATCGTAACTGGCATGGATGGTTGTCGGAGTGGCAGCGTAAGCCGGGCCGGCGATCCACAACATCAACATAGCGACGATACTGAAAAGGGATCGCATACTCATTCAAGACCTGGTGAAAAAAGGGATTGCCCGGATTGCCTGCGCGAGCGAAACCATACCTTGCCGTGTTCGTCCAATCCGGCTTCCCCGCTACATAGCCAGCGTAATGCCTGGGGGAATATCCGGTGTTCCTCGAACAGAACACGGGCTGCCAGGTCTTTCTCGGTGTCATCCCGCAGTACCGGAACCGCTGCCTGGATGATGATCGGTCCGTGATCGAGATCGGGTGTGACGTAATGTACCGTGCAGCCGTGGATCTTCACACCGTCATTCAACGCGCGTGCATGTGTGTCGAGACCGGCGTAGGCAGGCAACAAAGAAGGATGGATGTTGATCAGTTTGCCGTGGTAGCGATCGACGAATCCCTCGGTGAGGATGCGCATGAATCCGGCCAGCACAACGAAATCGGGTTTGAAGTTATCGATGCACTCTGCCAGTGCGGCATCAAAACCGGGGCGGTCGGCATGATCGCGGTGTGATACCACGGCGGTCGGAATCCCTTGCGCTTTGGCGATGTTGAGTCCTTCCGCGTCCGCGCGGTTGCTGATCACCGCGGCGATGCGGCACGGCAGCTTCGACTCAAGTAGCGCCTGCATGTTGCTGCCGCGACCGGAGATCAGGATAACGATTTTTTTCATAGGAATAAACCGGATAGTGGAGAGTGGGAAGTGGTTAGTAGGAAAGACCGCCCCCCATTTTCTACTTCCTACTCACCACTCACCTGTGTTTGGTGTTCATCGCCGTTGCGTGCACGGATCGTACCTATGCGCGAGACCGTTTCACCGGAATCCTGCAGGTGCTTGATGGCCGCATCCGCATCCGTCGCGGAAACGATCACCACCATGCCGATACCGCAGTTGAAGGTGCGGAACATTTCCTGCGCCTCGACGTTGCCGCCCTCGCGCAGCCAGTCGAACAGCTTGGGCATCTTCCAGCTGCTGCTGTCGATATCGGCAACCACATTGGCAGGAAGCACGCGCGGCACGTTCTCGGTGATACCGCCGCCGGTGATGTGTGCCATGCCTTTTACAGTGATTTGTTGCATCAGCGACAGGAGCGGCTTCACGTACAAACGCGTCGGCGCCATGATGCAGTCGGCCAGTGTGCGCTCGCCGTCGAACAGAGCGTTCAGGTCGGGTTTGCTGCGCTCTATGATCTTGCGCACCAGCGAATAACCGTTCGAGTGCGCACCATTGGAGGCCAACCCGAGCACCACATCCCCCGCCTTGATGTGCTCCCCGGTGATGATCTTCGATTTTTCCACCACGCCGACCGCGAAGCCCGCGAGGTCGTATTCACCCACCGGATACATGCCCGGCATTTCCGCGGTTTCGCCGCCTATCAGCGCGCAGCCGGATTGTTCACAACCCGCAGCGATGCCCTTGATGACTTCGGTTGCCGAGGACACGTCCAGTTTGCCGCAGGCGAAATAAT
>JBGSMU010000032.1:0-18347 GCA_041739955.1 Gallionella sp.
TGGCACCACGCGTTCCATCTCGGCCAGAAACGCCGCGCGTCGCGTCGTTTTGCTGTAACGGTCAAAGCTGCTTGTAGAGAGTGTCGTTTGTTTCATCGTTCGGCTCCGTTTGTTCGATCTTCGCTTCTGACATCATGAAACGAAATCGTTCAGGACTTAATCAGAGATTCCTTAAATTGAAAAACACACCCTGCCCTGCTACTGCAAACTTGAATCCAGCCTTAAATGAACAGGCAGATATCTGTATCTCCGGCAAAACCGAGGAACATCGCGGCACCGCCGTATTCGCACTGGTCGATGAACTCGCTCTTGTCGAATTCAAACAGGTCGACGGTCATCTGGCAAGCAATGAATTTTACCTCTGCCTCCAGACACAGGTCGCGCAATTCGGTCAAGGAGGCGACACCGTGCTTCTTGAGCTTCTGCTTCATCATCATGGTCGCCATGGATTCCATGCCCGGCAACATCTGCACCATAACGGGCATCGGCACAGGCATCGGCATCGCCGGATTGGCCAACGGACTGATCATCACGTCGGACAGATCCTTGCGCAGCAATTGCAAGCCGTAGAAAGTGAAGAATACCTGGACCTCATATCCCAGAGCAGCCGCAGTGGAAGCCAGAATGAACGGTGGATAAGCCATGTCCAGCGTGCCCTTGGTAGCGATGATCGCCATTTTTTTTGCCATGATATGCCCCTAGAAATTGTTTGGTCAGCGACTATCGCTACGTCTATTTCTTCTGCATGAAGAAAATGTACTTGCCACCTTCTTCAGACTGCGACAAAAGCGGATTGCCGGTTTGATCGGCAAAAGCCTGCATATCCTTTACCGCACCGCAATCGGTAGCGATCATTTTGAGCACCTGCCCTGTGGTCATATCAGCAAGCGCTTTCTTGGTCTTAAGGATAGGTAACGGGCAGGACAAGCCACTTGCATCAAATTCTTTGTCAAAGTTCATGATTTCATCTCCTACAAGTTAATAAAATACCCGCCAGAACCCAAACCCGGAACACCATCAATAATACCGGACGGATACAGCGACAAGTCATGCATTATAGTGATAATCGGCTTGTCAGCGTCCATACCCACAAAGGGGGGCAAAAATAACCCTTTGGAGTTATTTGTATGTCCGACTCACTCCAAGGGCTTCCGAGACTAGCGGCAATCATCACAACACCCTATAACTCGGCTGCAACTTATACTCTGTTGCGGACGGCTTACGATGGGCGAACATTCGCTGACGCCAGCGGTGAACTCGCCATGCATCCAATAGCAACGCGTTGTTTACCAGGCATTTGTTAAAAGACTAGGTTCATCATGACTATCAGCACAGTGATAAACAATATCGTCATGATGCCTCCCGCACGCATGTAATCGGCCACGCGGTAGCCTCCCGGCCCCATTATCAGCGCATTGACCTGATGGGTCGGCAGAAAGAAAGAGTTCGAGGTCGCCAGTGCAACCGTGAGCGCAAATACAGCCGGATCCGCTCCCGCATCAATTGCGATGTTCACAGCCAGCGGTACCAGCAAGACTGTCGCTCCAACATTCGACATGACTAATGTGAAGAAGGTCGCGAGAATGGCGATAGCAAGTTGCAGCACCCAGATCGGCATCCCACCCATAATCGAGAGCGTCTGATCTGCAAGCCATTTCGCCGTACCACTGGTCTCGACCGCCAATCCGAGCGGAATAAGGCTGGCCAACAGGAATACCGATTTCCAGCTCACCGCCCGGTACGCCTCGTCTATTTTGAGAACACGCAACAAAACCATACCGATAGCGCCCGTCATCAAGGCGATCGAAAGAGTGATATTGGTGAACAGGATCAAGGCGAGCGCAATGATAAAGCATGAAAGTGCAGCTTTAACCTTGTGTGGCCGCAATTCCTCACGCGGGAATTCTGTGGTTATGACGACGAAGTTTCTGTCCTTATGCAAGTGTGCCAGCGCCTCCCAGGCAGTATGCACCACCAGCGCATCGCCGGACTGGAACGGTATGTCGCGAACGCCGTCACCCTCACGCAAGGTTTTGCTACCACGATGCAGCGCCATCAACGACAGGCCATATTTCTTGCGCATCCAGATTTCTCGCGCATTTTTTCCTATCAATTCAGAGCGCGGCGGGATTACGATCTCGGCGATTCCGGATTTCTCCGCCGACAATTGCTCAGCGAAAGTCTCGAGTTCCTCGCGCAAAAGCAATTCATTCGACGTTGCAAACGCTCGCAGACGTTCGGGGGCGCCGAGTATCCCCAACACACTTCCCTCTGTGATCATAATGTCCCGCGCCGGACCGATGCGCAGATCATTCGTACCGCGCATGATTGCGATGACGCGCAGGCGGTTCGAATGCTCAACATCGTTTATCGGATGACCGACCATCGAATGACCCGCAGGGACCACAACCTCATAGACGGCATAGTCCAAACCGTAAAGGTTCCTAAAATACTCCATCGCATCGGCACCGCTGGTGACGTTCGGTCTCATACTGCCAGGCAGGACATATCGGCCGGCCAGGACGAAATAGATGATCCCTGTAGCCAGTAATGCAAGGCCGACCGGGGTCACGGAGAACAGCGACCAAGTTTGCATCTGCTGCTCGGGTGTAAGACCTTTGTTTGACGCCAGGATCAAGTCATTCAGCAGAATCAGAGGACTTGATCCGACCATGGTGATGGTACCGCCAAGGATCGCACAGAAACCCATCGGCATCAGCAAACGCGACATCGGCAACCCGGTATGTACCGAAACCCGGCCGACCACGGGCAGGAACAGGGCCGCAGCACCAACGTTTTGCATGAAGCTGGAAATAAAACCCACCGTGCCGGAGACTGCGGGAATGATGCGTGCCTCAGAATTTCCAGCAACCCTGATGATAAAGCCCGCCACTTTATTCATCAGACCAGTCTTGTCCAGCCCCGCTCCTACTATCATCACGGCGATGATCGAAATCACTGCATTGCCCGAAAAACCCCGAAACAGATCACGCCCCGCCACTAGCGGTTGTGGCAATCCGATCAGCCCGGCGAAATGGCTGATCAATCCCAGTAGAACCATGATGCTGATGGCCGCAACATCGACTCCGACCACTTCGAAAGAGAACAGAAATACTGTCAGCAGCAGGAGGTTGAGGACAACTGAAATTTCACGGTTGGGAGCAAACAGAAAGGCGGATACGCCAATCATGACAAATATGAAGGCAGCGACTAGAGTTCTGGCTTGACTGACTTTCGTGCTCATCGCCTCTCCAAGTCAAAATCTGGCTTACATATTATTCAGGTTGTTCTCGGCTCGCCGTCAGGCAAATCACCTTGGCACTCGGTAAATATGCGTGCTTTGCAGTTTCTGCAGATCTCGGGATCTAATGTCGTGTAAATCGGCTTGATCCAGTTGGACATTGCCGGGAAGAATCCACCCGACCCGATATCATCAAGCTTATCCGACTTGCGCAGGAACTTGTAGATGGAATCCTTGCAGCGGTAAAAATACAGGCCTCCGCCCATCTTGCGGCGACGACGCGCTTCCTGGGCCAGCATCTCTGCGCCGGCGACGTCGACAAAATTCATCCCGCTGGCGACAATCATCACGGTCTTTTGTCGCGGGTTATTCTCGTCTATCTGCATCAGTCCGCTACGCACATAGTCCACCGCTCCGAAGAAGATCGAGCCGTTAAGGCGCACGATGCGGAACTGAGGGCACTCTTCATGACCGCGCGCATCGATGAAGTGATATGCGCCCTCCTCCTTTGCCGGAACTGAAGCTTCAATAACAGGGCGCGAGACCCGGTACAGGTAAAGCGCCAGCGACAGCAGGATGCCGAAAAATATACCTTTCTCAAGGTCGATCAACGTACCGATCAGCGTAACAAATAATGTAACGGTCTCCGCCCGGCTGGTACGCACGATGGATACGATATGGTGAAAGTCGATCAATCCCCATGCGACCAGAAACAGGATTCCCGCCATCGCGGCGGTAGGAAGATAGGAAGCCAGCGGAGCGACCAGCAACAAAATCAACAACAGAAAGACTGAAGCGAATACCGTAGCCAGAGGTGTTCTGGCACCGGCAGAATAGTTTACTCCGCTGCGATTGAACGAACCGCAGGAAGCATAACTTGAAAAGAAAGCGCCGACCACATTGGACAAGCCCTGACCGATGAACTCCTGGTTACCGTCGATACGCTGTTCGGATTTCACCGCTATCGCACGGGAAATGGATACTGCCTCGGTCAGGGCCAGCATCGTGACGATCAGGGCCGGAAACAATACCTTGTGGATAGTTGCATAGGAAAAATCCGGAATTACAAAGGGCGGCAGATTTGTTGGCAATGCCCCCACTGTCTTGATCAACGTCGTTTCAGCGCCGATCTCCAGATTGACTATAAAAGCAACCACACTACCTACCACCATCGCCACGATCATGTAAGGCAGCTTGGGGATGTAGCGCCGTGACAGAATGCCTGTAGCCAAAGTTGCTGCTCCGATGAAAGTCACGTAAGGATTGATATTGCGGAACTGGGCGAACAACTCCTCGATCACCACATAAAATGGTGCTCCGCGAACAATATTAATACCGAAAAAATTCTTTACCTGACTAAAAGCGATCAGCAACGCCGCACCCGCCGTAAAACCGATGACTACCGTGTGCGAAATGAAATTGACCAGCACACCCATGCGCGCCATACCCAGTATCAGCTGGAACAAACCGGTCAGGAATGTCAGCGTCAGTACCATGCTGATGAACTCGGGTGAGCCCGGTTCTGCAAAAGGGCTGATAGCCGCAAATACTGCGATCGATATGGCTGTCGTCGGGCCCGACACCAGATGCCAGCTCGATCCAAACAGCGCCGCAATGATTGCAGGCAGCATCGCCGCATACAATCCATATTCCGGGGGCATTCCGGCAATGGTCGCAAACGCCACACCCTGCGGCAAAACAATCATCGCACCGGTGATCCCGGCGATCAGGTCGGCGCGCGTGGTGGTGCGATCCACCATGTGCTTCCACTGCATGAACGGAAGCAGGTGGTACAACCAGTATTTACCCGAGTGACGTGTTTTCAAGATGCACGGTTAACCTATGGTCTGATAATAGAGATTCTGCGGGTGGTTGGCCTGGGCAAAAAAGAACCAGCGCTCCGCCAGCAGCCCAAGATATTGAAGTGCAAATGCCAGGCCAAGCAACACGGGAGAGTGAATACCCAATCCGAGCAGTCCGAGCGGAACCACGAACGCCATCACCAGAAACGTCGGCTTGATCACGCGCAAAAAACCCTGACTCTTGCCGTGGAAAAACTCGCGGGTATTGAAAGAACCGCCCATGGAACCCATCGAACGCTGCACGATTCTGGGGTGTTTGATGCCGATCGCGGTCTGTATCGTCGATTTAGGTTTGATATGGGCGTTGCGGACCAGCGAAGCCGCCCTACCAGCAAACGCCAGCAACGTGATGATGACCGACCAGCCGACGAAGAAACCGGTTTCCGCAGGAGCCATCACGGCCGAATAGCATGCCGCCAGAATAAATCCCGATGAGCCTCCCATCAGGATGTAATTGATGACGGTCAGCGGCGTATGCCACTCGCGCAAAAAACGCAGGCAAGCATAGATCATCCCGGTGCAGACGAATAAAGCGAAAGCCAGCAGCGTGCCGATGACACCGAGTACCGCAGTCAGGTCTATGACCAGCCCGCTTGGCAGCGTCACCACCTCGGGCCGGTATGCAACGATATGCGCCGCGCCGTACAGGAACACGACTCCCATGAACGCGGGCAACACGATCACCTCGCGCGACAACCATGAAGTGCGCCACTGCACCGCAGAACGCCATGCGCGCTCAGGACGACCGAGATGAAAGAAGGAAGCGATCAGGCCACCAACCAGCAGCAGCAGCGCAATGACACTGCCGTAACCATAGAAAGCATCGGATTGCATCTGCAACAGGCCGAACATCGAATAGGACTGGTGGGTGAACAACGCAAGGAACAGGCCTTGCGCGGCACCGATCAGCGTCGTCAGAAATATCACTGAAAAAGCGGGTTTCATTATTCCTCTCTCTACCAGGCAGACGCATCGTCCATTGTGGAATCATCCTTGTCGGGCATCGGCAGTTGATGATCGACCTTGAGCGGATTATCCGCACGCTCGAGTTCATCGGCATGTATCTTGAGTTTGGTTTTGCGGCGCGGCAAATAATGGTTGGCCGGGTGCGTTCCCCACTCGGGCATCAGTGCATAACCGCCATCCTCACGAATCGCCTGCGATACCTTTGACTCGGGATCGTGGACGTCGCCGAACAGGCGGGCACTGGTCGGGCATGCCAACACGCAGGAAGGCTTGCGATCTCTCTCAGCCAGTGACTGGTCATAGATCCGATCCACGCACAAGGTGCACTTCTTCATCACCTGCTGCTTTTCGTCGATCTCGCGCGCACCATAGGGACACGCCCAGGTGCAGTACTTGCAGCCGATGCACTTGTCGTAATCGACCAGCACGATACCGTCTTCCTTGCGCTTGTAGGATGCGCCGGTCGGGCACACCGGCACACAGGGCGGATCTTCGCAATGCAGGCACGATTTCGGGAAATGTACTGTTTCGCTATTGGGGAATTCCCCGATCTCGAAAGTCTGCACACGGTTGAAGAACGTGCCGGTCGGTTCTGCGCCGTAAGGATTCTCGTCGCACAACGGACCCGCGGACCCGGAAGTGTTCCACTCCTTGCAACTGGTCACGCAGGCGTGGCAACCCACGCAAACGTTCAGGTCGATGACTAAAGCCAACTGGGTCATTTGATCACCTCGAATAAGCTACTGCGCAATTCGATTGCTGCGTTGCGCGGTACTCGCTCCTCGCCTACCAACACGGTATGTCTCGCTCGCTCCGTTCCGTACGCCTTGAACTCGAACTGCTCGCTACGCTTCTTCAAGGCACTCATTTCTTGCCCTTCCCTGCAAAATACGCTAACCAGCCCGGCGCATCCTTCATGCCGGGATACTTTTTCATGCTCTCGAACTGGGGAGAAGTCTGTTCAGGCTCGCCTTCTTCCGCCTTATAGATACGCACACGCACGTCATACCAGGCTGCCTGCCCGGTGATCGGGTCGGAATTGGAATAGCGCATGCCATCCATCGACGGGGGCAACTCTTCCGAAATAACGTGGTTCAACAGGAAGCCTTTCTGGGCCTCGTTAGCGTCCGGCGACAGGTTCCATGCGCCGGCAGCCTTGCCGATGGCATTCCATGTCCACACCGTGCCCGGCTCTACTGACTCACTGTAACGCGCCATGCAGCGCACCTTGCCCCATTGCGATTCCACCCATATCCAGTCGCCGTCCGCGATACCGGCATTCCGTGCGGTCTTGGCATTGACGTAGAGATAGTTGTGCGCATGGATCTGGCGCAACCATGCATTCTGCGAATCCCATGAGTGATACATCGCCATCGGGCGTTGCGTCAGGGCTGACAGCGGGTATTTCTGCTTATCGGTCGACTGCGTCTCCAGCGGCTCGTAGTAGAACGGCAACGGATCGAAGAAGGTCTCGACACGCTTGCGCAGATGGTCGGGCGGCTGGCGCGTGATGCTCTTGCCCTGTGCGGCAAGGCGGAATTTCTGCAACACCTCGGAATACAGATGGATCAGGATAGGCTCGGAATAACGTGTGACGCCGTTGCGTTTCGACCATTCCAGATAACCCTGATTCCAGTTTCGCATGAACTGGTAGGAACGCGGCAACACTTCGTGGTGCACGCAATTGTTCTTGGCATACATCTCCCACTGGTTCGGGTTCGGCTCGCCCTTGATGGATTTCTCGCCGCCCTTGCCTCGCCAGCCCATCAGGAAACCGATGCCGGAACCCGGTGCGGTCTCCCAGTTGACGATGAAATCGGGATAATTGCGGTATTTACGCGCGCCATCCTGGGTCACGAACGCGGGCAGCTTGAGGCGCGTACCGAGCTCGATCAGCACCTCCTGGAACGCCTTGCAATCACCGGTCGGCGGCATCACCGGAATACGCACAGCATCAACCGGGCCGTCGAATTCTGAGATGGGACGATCCAGCATGGACATCACATCGTAGCGCTCGAGATAAGTGGTATCCGGCAGCACAAGGTCGGCGAACGCGGTCGTCTCGGAATGGAACGCGTCGCACACCACGATGAACGGGATCTTGTACTCGCCGTCATCTTCCTTGTCGGTGAGCATCTTGCGCACCTCGGTGGTGTTCATCGTCGAGTTCCACGCCATGTTTGCCATGAACAGCAGCAGCGTGTCGATCTTGTAGGGATCGCCGCGCCATGCATTGGTGATCACGTTGTGCATCAGGCCGTGCGCCGACAGCGGATACTCCCACGAGAAACCCTTGTCGATGCGCACCGGGCTGCCATCGGCATTCACAAACAGGTCGTCCGGGTCTGCCGGCCAACCCAGCGGCATGCCGTCCAGCGGCTGGTTGGGTTGTACCGCACGCGGGTCGTTGGGTGTGCGCGCGCAAGGCGGTATCGGACGCGGGAACGGAGTCTTGTGCCGGAATCCGCCGGGACGATCGATCGTACCCAACAGCGTCATCAAAATGGAAAGCGCGCGTATCGTATGGAAACCGTTCGAGTGCGCCGCGAGTCCTCGCATCGCATGGAAAGAGACAGGATTGCCGATGACGGTATCGTGTTCCTTGCCCCATGAATCCGTCCAGGCGATCGGCAATTCGATCTTCTGGTCGCGCGCGGTGATGCCCATCTCGTGCGCCAGTCGGCGGATGGTATCGGCAGAGATGCCGGTGATCTTCTCGGCCCATTCGGGTGTGTAATCCTCGACGCGATCGCGCAACAACTGGAACGCAGGCTTGACCGGCACCCCGTCTGACAGCTTGAATGTGCCGTGCAGGTAAGGATCCGCGCCTTCGGTGTGGGTCACCACCGGTTTGTTGGAATTGCGATCCCACCACAGTTTGTTCTGCGGGTCGTAACAGCCCTCTTCTTCCGGCACCTCGGTGCGCACGAACATGCCGAACTCGTCATGCTCTGCATCCAGATTCACCAACTGCCCGGAATTGGTGTAGCGCACCAGGAAATCGCGGTCATACAGACCAAGTTCGATGAGCTCGTGGATGATCGCCAGCAACAGCGCACCGTCGGTGCCCGGACGGATCGGCACCCACTCGTCCGCGATGGCGGAATAACCGGTACGCACCGGATTGATCGAGATGAAACGACCGCCCTCGCGCTTGAACTTGGACAGCGCCACCTTCAGCGGATTGGAGTGATGATCCTCCGCCGTGCCGATCATGATGAACAGTTTGGAACGCTCTAGGTCGGGGCCGCCGAATTCCCAGAACGAACCGCCGATGGTGTAGATCATCCCGGCCGCCATGTTCACGGAACAGAAGCCGCCGTGCGCCGCATAGTTTGGTGTACCGAACTGGCGTGCGAACATGCCGGTCAGCGCCTGCATCTGGTCGCGCCCGGTGAACAGCGCGAATTTCTTGGGATCGGTCGCCCGCAATTTGCCCAACCGTTCGGTAAGGATCGTAAAAGTCTCTTCCCAGCTGATTTCCTCGAACTCGCCCGCCCCACGCTCGCTGCCCTGCTTGCGACGCAAAGGCTTGGTCAATCGCGCCGGTGAATACTGCTTCATGATGCCGGACGAACCCTTGGCGCAGATCACCCCGCCGTTCAGCGGATGTTCTGGGTTGCCGTCGATATAGCGCACTTCGCCGTCGCGCAGATGGACACGGATGCCGCAACGGCATGCGCACATATAGCAAGTAGTGTTGCGTACTTCAGTCTTGGCGCCCGGTGCAGGGGATGCAAAAGGATCATGCAATGGGCTGATCGTACTGCTCGAGTCACCGAAATTATGGGTTTTCATCAATACCTGATAAGTCTTAGATAGAGTCAACCGCCACTTTCCAAATTGGAAAAGCGGCGTCTTTTGGGGATGACGTAGTATGCGGAATTGATAGCCTTTCCTTCCATAGCCGTGATGAGCTATTTAACTATAACCCATAAGGGGTATTCGTATAGCACGATGCACGACTCCATTCGGTGCCGGGCCGGTCAAACCGGCTGAAGAAAGGAATTATCTGCAGCGGGAGTGCAAAGGAGGCTGCAGGCTGCGCGGACGTTTGAAGCTCAAGTATTGAAACTTACCGTCACCCGCAAACCAGTACCGTTACCGGCGGGTTCCATGCTCAAGGTCGCATCGTGGATCTCCGCGATCCTTTTCACGATGGAAAGTCCCAGTCCGCTTCCGTCCGCTTCGGTTCCGAGCGGACGGTAAAACCGTTCGACCACCTTTTCACGCTCCTCATCCGCTATGCCGGGGCCGTTATCGGTGATGGACAGGCGGATCTTTCCCGATTCCCGGACAATACCGACCTGCACGACCGTATCCGGCTTTGTGTGCTTGACAGAATTATCCAGCAAGTTGCGCAACAGTACCCGCAACAGCCCGGTGTTGCCGCGCACCATCGCATCCTCGCCATCCAGCAATTCCAGTTGCACATGTTTTTCCAGCGCTGCGGGTGCAAGTGCCGCAATCACTTCGGAGGCGATGTCCTTAAGTTTGCATTGCTCGGATAACTGGCTGTCCAGCGTATCCACCCTTGCCAGGGTCAGCATCTGGTCGATAAGGTGTCCGGCGCGGTCGCAACCCAGGATGGCGTTGTCGAGCGCGTGGACGCGCTCGGCATCGCCGGTCGCGCCGCGTGCAACCTGTGCCTGTGCCTTGATCGCGGCCACCGGCGTGCGCAATTCATGCGCGGCGTCGGCAGTAAAGCGCCGCTCTTTTTCCATCGAGGCCTGAATGCGATCGAACAGCCGGTTGAGCTGCTCGATCAGCGGCATCACTTCACGCGGCGCGGATGAGGCATCGAGCGCCGTCAGGTTACCCGGTTTGCGCTGTTCCACTTCGCGGGTGAGTTTTTCCAGCGGGCGCAGGCCGCGCATCACCGCGAACCACAGCAACAGCGCCAGCAGCGGCAGCGAGAAACCCAGCGGCTTGAGCAGGTTTCCCGCGATGCCGCTCGCCAGTTCGGCGCGTACCTCGGTGCGTTCCGCCACATGGATCAAAAAATCACCGGACTCGTCCCAGGTGCTGAATACTCGCCAACCTGTCCCGTCGATGACATTGTTGCTGAAACCGTGATCCTTGCTGGCCAGCGGTTGCTGTGGCGCGTTGGCGGAATGCAGGCGCAGCAGCTTGCCGTCCTCCCAGATCTGGAACGCGACACTGCGAGCATACTTGTGCAGCAGCGGCGCGTGTTCGGTTTCAAGTTCATCTATCTCATGGGTGGCCTGAGCGACCAGTAGCGCAGCCTCCTGCGCAAGGTGGGCATCCAGAACCTCGTCGAATTCTTCGCGCGCATCGTGGTAGGTGAAGGCGGCCGCACCCAGCCACACCAGCGTGATCGCAACCAGTGACAGCACAAGGATGCGTCGTTTCAGTGAGGTGCGCTTGAGCATGTCAATTGTCCTTGTCGCGCGGCATCAGGTAACCGACGCCGCGTATCGTTTGGATGGATTCAGGCGCGAGCTTGCGGCGCAGGTGATGGATGTGCACCTCCACGGCGTTGCTTTCGATCTCGTTGCCCCAGGCATACAGCTGTTCCTCCAGCTGGGCGCGCGACAGCACCTTGCCGGCGCTGAGCATCAGCGCATGCAACACCGCGAATTCCTTCGCCGACAGTTCCACCGGCTGGTCGCGGTACAACACGCGATGGGCGGCGGGGTCGAGCTTGATATCTGCGGCTTCGAGCAGCGGCTCGGTCTTGCCGCTGGCGCGCCTTACCAGCGCACGCAGTCGTGCCGCGAGCTCGCCCATGTCGAAAGGCTTTGCCAGATAATCGTCCGCGCCGGCATCCAGACCCTTAATGCGGTCGTCCACGGTATCCATTGCGGTCAGGATCAGCACCGGTGTCGGATCATTGCGGCCGCGCAAGCGGCGCAATACCTCTAGGCCGGAAAGACGGGGCAAACCGAGATCAAGCACCACCGCCGCATACGGCTCGGTAGTAAGTGCCTGTTCCGCCGAAGCGCCATCCTTCATCCAGTCCACGGCATAGCCGGACTGCTTCAGTCCGGCCTGTATCGCGTCGCCCAGCAGGGCATCATCCTCGACTACCAAAATACGCATAGTTCAGCCGCAAACATAAAATTGATCAATCGTCATCGTCGGCATGGGAGGTATCCGCGTTTTGCGTCACCAGACCGGTAGACGGATACCCAACCCAGAATGCCACGACAGCGATGAGCATTATGACACCCAGCCAGCGATGTGCGCGACGGATGCCCTGTTCCGGATCGGCAGTTTTATATCCGGTGACCATCGAGCGTGCCAGATTTTCACGATGCAGGACGCTGCTCACCACCACACCGGCGATGTGGATCAATACCACGGCCAGCATGCTGTTGGAGAAAAACTCATGGATTCCTTCCATGGCCTCGCCGCCGATGTCCTGAATCAACAGTACGCCGGTCACGCCGGAAAGGATGCCCGACACCAATAGCAACCAGATTGCAACGCTACCGGCCGGATTGTGTCCAACGAAATGCCCCGGCTTGCCTGTGAGCAGCGACCGGATGTACGCCATGATCTCGGCGGGCTTGAAATTGAATGAGCGGAATCGGGCATAGCGCGTGCCGATAAATCCCCACGGAAACCTGAAGGCAAGCAGGCCCAGCATCGTGTAACCCAGCACGGCATGCATGTCGGGAAATGCCTCTGCCTCCGCCGTCAGATAGGCGCCGGTGAATGACAGCGCCAGCAACCAGTGAAAAACTCGCGTGGGTATATCCCAAACCAGAACACGTTGACTCATGATGAACTCCCGGATAATTGCGCTGACCGGACAGGCCGGCGCTGCAGCTATTGATGACGGAGTGTACGCGCCATCAATAGCGCTGGACACTTACTTTGGCATGCGGATGTTGCGCTCTTTGAAATCACCTTGGTCGGCCTTGGTGTGGCAGGCACCGCAATTGGACGGGCTCTTCACTTTCGGGTCTTTCCATAGTGCTGGATTGATCTCCTCGCCGTCATGCTCGCGCAGGAACCAGCTCGTTTCCGAAATTCGCAACGGTGCGCCCGAGCCGCTCCAGCGGTTGGATGCATTGGTCACCAGGAAGTCAGTGATCTCCTTGTTGTCCTGAGCATCCAGCGACGCATCCGAACCAAAATGATCGCTCAAGCCGGACATCATCTTGCGCCAGGATTCGGCGGGCAACAGCCCGGGCGCGTAGGCGATATGGCAGGCCGAGCATTCCTGCTTGAACTTGGCATTCACCTGCGCCGGCATCAGCGTCTTGCCGTATTTTTCACCGCCGCGCGATTCGCTACGTCGATCGCCAAAGCCTTCATCGCCATCGTCGTCTGCATGGGCTAGAGGCAGGGTCACACTGATCGCCAGCAGGGCAGCAGCAAGTACTGACAGGGTTTTATAATCTTTAATTTTCATCTTGGTCTCCTTGATCATTTAACAGCCATCAGGTAGGCAAGTACATCGCCCTTTTCCTGCGGGGTACACACACGGTCGAGCACGTCGTTGCAATTACGCTTGAACCACTTTTCCACTTTCTTTACGTCGGTGAACCGTTCCGCATTGGCGGAAGGTGCCAGCGGCTGGATCAGCTTGTCGCTCTTTGCGTGCTTGCCGTTCGCCGCCGGGTTACCTGTGTGGCACGAAGAGCAACTCCACTCGCTACCGTGCTTGGTCTTGAAGAACGTCTCGCCGCGCGCAGCGGAGAATGCCTGCCCGGACGCTTCCTTCTGGAAGGTATTCAAAAAGTCCTTCGGTGTTTCCGCATAGGCCGAAGGTGCGGCAAACCCGACAGCGCCGATGCAAACGATAACTGCCATCACTGCAATATGTGCTTTGCTGAACATTTTCTATCTCCTGTAATCAACTGCGAGGAGTGCACAATAGAGGCCCAAACTTAAGGGATGCTTAAGGGGGGAAAATAAATTTATTTTGCGTGTTTGCGTCCAATTGGGCAGCTTCACAAGAGTTAGTCCGCACGAGTAGCTCATCAATGTTTTAGCTGTCTGACATAGCCCCGCAAAAAAAATGCCCCTGAACCAGACGGAACAGGGGCAAGCGTCTTAACCAATAAGGAGAGAGTTAAGACTTCACGCTCAGGGAGGAGAATCGTGAGGGCAACTTGCGCCACCCGATAAGTCAGATAAGGGAATACTAAAATAGTTCCATGAAATTGAAAATAAGCTACAGAATGGCCCCAGGCGGCGCTACGGCCACTGTTTTTGTGCCAAACCGGCCGGGACCGTCTCACCACTGCGCTGAGCACATTTGCTATCATGCCGCCATGAGCCAAACAGCCAAGCCCGCCCCCGTTCATCGCCTCGCACTGCGCGTACGTGAGATCGCGCAGCTGTTCAACTCGATGGACCCCACCCCGTTCCTGAACAAAGACCTGGACCCTGAAGCGAACAGCTTTATCGAGACCTGGGCGTCGGCTTACCCACCCCGCAGCCGCTTCCATATCACCATCCATCTCGAAATCTGGCCGGAAGATGAAGACACAGTCGGCATGCTGGCCGGTGCGATCCACAACCACTTCACCTACAAAGCAGAGCAGACGCGACGCGCACTCAAACATCTGTTGCGGCAGGGCCGCATGAGCCTCGCGATCGGCATCGTGTTCGTCAGCTTATGCCTGATCGCGGCGGATGCCATCGGCAACCTCGGCACCCACGCCGGCTACAACATCGCGCGCGAAAGCCTCACCATAGTCGGCTGGGTCGCCATGTGGCGCCCGTTGCAGATATTCCTTTACGACTGGTGGCCGCTGCAGCGGCAGATACGCCTGTACCTTAGACTGGCTGTCGCGCATATCCAGGTGGTGCAGGGCAAGTGAGTGGCAGCGCGTGCTGCAAACATGAAAGTTATAGAGGAAAGTTATAGGGACAAAAGTTATAAAGTTATAGGGACGGAGCCCAATTGATATCGCGAAATGAATGCTCCGTCCCCATGTTGTCTTTACCTGTGACTACCACGCGGTTGCTACCAAGATGGAACGGGGACTTCACGGCCGATGTTATACTTTTCGCCGCTTTGCTCTATCCAACTGATGAGGAATACATGAAACGATTTTTGATGTTGTTGACGATTGCATTAACCAGCCTGAGTTTGTTCGCTGCAACGGCAGAAGCCAAGCGCCTTGGCGGCGGCGGAAGTTTCGGCAAGCAGCGCACCATGACGCCGCAACAGGCGAAACCGGCTCCTTCAGCAGCGCCTGCACCGACGGGTGCGACCCCGGCCAAGCAGGGCAACAAGTGGCTTGGCCCGCTGGCTGGTCTGGCATTGGGTGCGGGTCTGTTCGCGCTGATGTCGAACATGGGCCTGGATGGCGCGCTGGGCGGCATCCTGATGGCGGTTCTTGCCGGAGTCGTGCTGATGTTTCTGTTCTCCATGTTCCGCAAGAAGCAGCCGCAACCCGCGATGCAATATGCCGGGGCAGGCGCTCCCTATTCTGCGCCGCAGCCTGTACAACCGGCTGGCGGCAGCGCCGCGCCAGTCAGCGCAGCCCGCAACATCCCGGCAGATTTTCCGGCGGAAATTTTCCTGCGCAGCGCGAAAACCTCGTTCATCCGCCTGCAGGCCGCCAATGACCGCAAGGACCTGAACGACATCCGCGAATACACCACACCGGAAATGTTCGCCGAGATCTCGATGCAGCTCAGCGAGCGCAACAATGCGCAGCAACAGACCGATGTCGTCGCGATCAACGCCGAATTGCTGGAAGTCGCGAACGAAGGCGACTATGCGATCGCCAGCGTGCGCTTCACCGGCCAGCTGCGCGAGAATAACGGCGCGCCCGAAAGCGTCGATGAGATCTGGCATGTGCAGAAGAATCTCAAAGATGACAAATCAGTGTGGCTACTGGCGGGTATACAGCAAACGACGCTGCACTGACCATCTATTCTCGCAAGCATGTGTAGCCGTGCTGAACAACCTGCTTGCGCAGAACAGCTGTAGATCAAAAAGGAGCAGTATCGCAATACTTTGCTTTATAGACAGTGCTTAAATTAGCGCCCCATCTTGGCATAATCTGCTCCTTGAAAACACCCGCAGCCCTCATATTTCAGAGGGCTGCTTAATTCAGTAAAGATCACTACATGCTTCCCACTATTGAACAACGACTCGCCGCCGAGATCGCGGCCAAACCTGTGCAGATCGCTGCGGCCATTGCCCTGTTGGACGAGGGCGCGACGGTGCCATTCATCTCGCGATATCGCAAGGAGGCGACGGGCGGGCTGGACGATATCCAGCTGCGCCTGCTGGAAGACCGGCTGCGCTACCTGCGCGAGTTGGAAGAGCGCCGTGCGGCGATCATCGCTTCGATCACCGAGCAGGGCAAGATGACGCCGGAGCTTCTGAAGGCGGTGTCGCTGGCGACCGACAAGACGCATCTGGAAGACCTGTACCTGCCGTACAAGCCGAAGCGCCGCACCAAGGCACAGATCGCGCTGGAGGCGGGGCTGGAGCCACTGGCGGATGAGCTGCTGAGGAACCCCGCGCTGAACCCGGAAGATGAGTCGGCGAAGTATCTGCGCGAGCCCTTCACCAGCGCGGCAGGCGACGCCAACCCCGGCGTGGCGGATGCAAAGGCGGCGCTGGATGGTGCGCGGCAGATTTTGATGGAGCGTTTTGCCGAGGATGCAAGCTTGCTGCAATCTCTGCGCGAGTATGTGCAGGCGCACGGCGTGGTGCAATCGAAAGTGATCGAGGGCAAGAACGATGCGGCAGAAAAGTATTCCGATTATTTCGATTACTCCGAGTCTATCAACACCATTCCTTCCCACCGCGCGCTGGCGGTGTTCCGCGGACGGCGCGAGGAGATGCTGGACGTGCAGCTGCGTCTGGACACCGAAGAAGAAAAACCAACCTGGGCTGCGCCCCACAATCCGTGCGAGATGCGCATCGCTGCACGCTTCAATATCAAAGACATGAACCGGCCTGCCGACCGCTGGCTGATGGATACCGTGCGCTGGACCTGGCGCGTGAAGAGTTTCATGCATCTGGACTCGGAGCTGATGGGGGCGCTACGTGCCAAGGCCGAGACAGAGGCGATCAACGTGTTCGCGCGCAACCTGAAAGCGCTGCTGCTGGCCGCACCCGCCGGGCCGCGCGTGACGATGGGGCTGGACCCCGGCATCCGCACCGGCGTTAAGGTGGCGGTGGTGGACGAGACCGGCAAGGTGGTGGATACCGCCACGGTGTATCCGCACCAGCCGCGCAACGACTGGGATGGTTCGCTGCATGTACTCTCCAAGTTGGCCGAGAAACACCGCGTCGCGGTAATCTCCATCGGCAACGGCACAGCCTCGCGCGAGACCGACAAGTTGGCGCGCGACCTGATCAAGCTGAAGCCGGAATTGAAGATGATGAGCATCGTTGTTTCGGAAGCGGGCGCATCGGTATATTCGGCATCGGAATTCGCATCGAAGGAATTGCCCGAGCTGGATGTCAGCCTGCGCGGTGCGGTATCCATCGCGCGCCGCCTGCAAGACCCGCTGGCCGAGCTGGTGAAGATCGACCCGAAGTCGATCGGTGTCGGCCAGTATCAGCATGACGTGAGCCAGTTTCAGCTGGCGCGTTCGCTGGATGCGGTGGTGGAAGATTGCGTCAACGCGGTGGGCGTGGATGTGAACACTGCATCGGCACCTTTGCTGGCGCGTGTCTCTGGCTTGAGTAGCAGCGTGGCGCAGGCCATCGTGATGCACCGCGACGCGAAGGGAAGATTCGCAAGCCGCGCCGAACTGCGCGCAGTGCCGCGCCTGGGCGACAAGACCTTCGAACAGGCGGCGGGCTTCCTGCGCATCATGGGCGGCAACGATCCGCTCGATGCCTCGGCTGTCCACCCGGAATCATATCCGCTGGTGCAGCGCATCCTTGAAGACATCAAGCAAGACATCAAGGGCGTGATCGGCAACAGCGGCCTGCTGAAGTCGCTCAGCCCGGCGAAATACATGGACGAGAAGTTCGGTATCCCGACGATCAGCGACATCATCAAGGAACTGGAAAAACCGGGCCGCGACCCGCGCCCGGAATTCACCACCGCGACGTTCAAGGAAGGCGTGGAGGCGATCAGGGACCTCAGGCCGGACATGATCCTCGAAGGCGTGGTCACCAACGTCGCGGCGTTTGGCGCGTTCGTGGACATCGGCGTGCACCAGGACGGACTGGTGCACATCTCCGCGCTGGCCGACAAATTCGTCAAGGACCCGCACAGCGTGGTCAAGGCCGGGCAGGTGGTGAAGGTGAAAGTGCTGGAAGTGGATGAGAAGCGCAAGCGCATCGCGCTGACGATGCGGCTGACGGATGCTACGGC
>JBGSMU010000055.1:0-8234 GCA_041739955.1 Gallionella sp.
GACCGGTATGGCCGACGAAATGACCCTTGCCAGGGTAATTTCCGGCCAACTCGAACATCTGCAACAGAATGTGCGCTCGTCGTTTTCATTTATTGCTACTTATTCAGACCTTCCTTAACTATGGTGCAAAAAGTTCTAGGATGGCAAGACCATTCTGGTTAAAGCGATATCGATACAAACATCGATCCCGTAAAGTGCAGGGAACCTGAAAAAAGGATATGCGGTGATGGTAACAAATTCCGGTTCGTATTCCGCTTGCCTGAACCCGATCATAGCGAAGCACGGGCGTGATGCGTCCAACCTTTTGCAGATACTGATCGAGTTGCAGGAGTGCATCGGCTACCTGCCTGCCGCGTCCATCACCCACCTTGCCGAACAACTTTCTATCCCGCGTTCCCGCATCGAGAGTGTTGCATCCTTTTATTCCTTCCTGCACCTGAAGCCACACGGCGAATATCGGGTACTGTTCTCCGACAACATCACAGATCGCATGCTGGGCAACCAGGTACTGCTTGAAGCCATGTGCCACCAGCTTTGGGCTGAGCCCGGCAAGGTTTCCGAAGACGGGCTGGTCAGTATCAACACCACTTCATGCACCGGTATGTGCGATCAGGGTCCGGCGATGCTGGTGAATGGCCGTGCGATCACCCGGCTGACCCACCAGCGCGTGCAGGAGATCGGCCAACTGATCCGCAACCGCACACCGCTGGCGGAATGGCCTGCAGATTTCTTCCATGTCGATGACGACATCCGCCGTGGCGGTCTGTTGTTGGACAACAAACTTGAGAGCGGCGAGGTGCTGCTCGCTGCAGTTGCGCTGGGCGCAGACAAGATCGTCGAGGCGATCAAACTATCCAACCTGCGTGGTCGCGGCGGTGCGGGCTTCCCTACCGGGATGAAGTGGGAAGGCTGTCGCAATGCCCACGGTGCAGCGCATTACGTGGTGTGCAATGCAGACGAAGGAGAGCCGGGCACGTTCAAGGATCGCGTGCTGCTGACCCGCCAAGCCGACCTGGTATTCGAAGGTATGACGCTGTGCGCACTGGCGGTCGGCGCAAAGCAGGGCTTCCTATACCTTCGCGGCGAATATCAATATTTGCTCGAGCCGCTACGAGCCGTGCTTCAACGTCGCCGCGACAACAAGCTGCTCGGTGTGAATATCCTCGGCAAGGCCGGTTTCGATTTCGACATCAACATCCATCTCGGTGCGGGTGCGTATATCTGCGGCGAGGAATCCGCGCTGATTGAATCGCTGGAAGGCAAGCGCGGCGTGCCGCGCAACCGTCCACCGTTCCCGGTGACGCACGGCTATATGCAGCAGCCGACCGCAGTGGATAACGTCGAGACCTTCTGTCAGGCAGCCGTGGCGCTGCACATGGGTGCGGAAAAATACCGCGCCATCGGTACCGAAAAATCTTCCGGCAGCAAACTGATCTCGGTGTCCGGCGATTGTGCGCGTCCCGGCATCTATGAATACCCGTTCGGTGTGACTGTACGCGAGGTGCTGCAGGACTGCGGCGCGGTGAACACGCTTGCGGTACAGATCAGCGGACCTTCCGGAATGTGCGTGGCCGAGCACGAATTCGACCGCAAGCTGGGTTTCGAGGACCTGCCCACTGCGGGCGCGTTCATGGTGTTCGATGACAGCCGCGACATGTTCGAGGTGGCGCGCAACTACGTGCACTTTTTCGCGCATGAGAGTTGCGGCTTCTGTACGCCGTGCCGTGTCGGCACCTCGATGCTGAAACAGACCATGGACAAGATCGCCGCCGGGCACGGTACGCAATACGATTTGCGCGAAGTCGAGAACCTCGACCATGTGCTGCAAACCACCTCGCATTGCGGGCTTGGGCGCACGGCCTGCAACCCTGTACTGCACACGCTCAAGCATTTCCGTCCCGCCTACGAGAACCGGTTGAAGTCGCTGGATTTCGAGCCGGCTTTCGATCTCGACGGCGCACTGGCGCGCGCACGACAGATGACCGGGCGCGACGATGCCGGGGCGCATTTGAAGACGGAGGATGTATGATTTTTATTACGCAAACCCATAACGTTCCTGTAGGAGCACGCCCTGCGTGCGACATAATGGCTCGCACGCAGGGCGTGCTCCTACATTGCCGAAACTAATATGACAAATACATTCTCTCTTGACGGCAAAAATGTTTCCTTCGAGCCTGGGCAGACCGTGCTCCAGGCCGCGTTGGCCTCTGACCAGTACATTCCCCACCTGTGCTATCACCCCGAGTTCAAGCCGCACGGGAGCTGTAAACTGTGCACGGTAAAAGTCAACGGCCGCACGGCAGCTTCCTGCACGATGCCTGCCGAGCCCGGGCTGAATGTCGAGAGCGACATCGAGGAACTGAACGCATTGCGCCGCACGCTGGTTCAGATGCTGTTCGCCGAGGGCAATCATTTCTGCCCGTCGTGCGAAAAGAGCGGCAACTGTATGCTGCAGGCGCTGGGTTACGACCTCGAAGTACACACCGCCGGCTTTCGCCACATGTATCCCGATCGGCCGGTTGATGCGTCGCATCCCGACATCCTGCTCGACTTCAACCGCTGCATCCTGTGCGAACTGTGCGTGCGCGCCTCGGGCGAGGTGGACGGCAAGAACGTGTTCGCACTGTCGGGGCGCGGCATCACCAAGCATCTGATCGTCAATGCAGAATCCGGCCTGCTCAAGGACACTGATATCGGTCTCACCGACAAGGCGATGGAGGTCTGCCCGGTCGGCGTGATCCTGAAAAAAGGGGTGGGCTTCAGCCAGCCCATCGGCGAGCGCCGCTACGACAAAAGCCCGGTCAGTGCGCAGGCATTTCGGGACGCACCACGTGAACCTGAGGCCGGTGGCAGTTGTGAGGCTTGCGAGGATGCGCCATGACCAAAAAACTCCGAATCGCCACCACCTCGCTGGCCGGCTGCTTTGGCTGTCACATGTCATTCCTCGACATTGACGAGCGCATCCTTCCTCTGCTCGAACTGGTGGAGTTCGACCGCTCGCCGATCACCGACATCAAGCATTGCGGCCCGTGCGACATCGGCCTGATCGAGGGCGGTGTCTGCAACGCGGAGAATGTGCACGTGTTGCGCGAGTTCCGCAAGAACTGCAAGATCCTGATTGCCATCGGTGCCTGCGCGATCAACGGCGGCCTGCCGGCACAACGCAACCACCTTGATCTCGGCGCGTGCCTCACCGAGGTGTACCTGACTGAACCGGGTCTGGAGCACGGACACATCCCGAACGACCCGGAGTTGCCATTGCCGCTGGACAAGGTGCATCCGCTGCACGAGGTGGTAAAGATCGATTATTTCATTCCCGGCTGTCCGCCTTCGGGGGACGCCATCTGGAAATTCCTCACCGACCTTATTGCGGGTAAGACGCCGGAACTGGGACATGGGTTGATCAAATATGACTAGAACCTATCCCAAAATTACTGCGCTCGCCATCTTGCGTCCCGGCGGTGCTCGAAATCCTCATGTATTTCCACATACACTCCGGTTCCTGCGCTCCGGCGGAACGCAATCTAGCTTCGCTCGCTACATTTTTGGATAGGTTCTTGCTCAATCATGACTAACACAAGCAAAAGTCTGGAAACTGCCCCTCACCCCGAGAACCTGCGCCGCGTCGCGATCGACCCGTTGTCGCGTGTCGAAGGTCACGGCAAGGTGACGCTGCTGCTGGACGAGAACGACCGCATCCACCAGGTGCGGTTGCATATCGTCGAGTTCCGCGGCTTCGAGAAATTCATCCAGGGGCGGCCTTATTGGGAAGCGCCCGTCGTGGTGCAGCGCCTGTGCGGCATCTGTCCGGTGTCGCACCATCTCGCGGCAAGCAAGGCGATGGATATGATTGTCGGCGCGACACTGACGCCGACGGCGGAAAAAGTTCGGCGACTGATGCACTACGGGCAGATATTGCAATCGCACGCGCTGCATTTTTTCCACCTGTGTTCGCCAGACATGCTGTTCGGTTTCGATTCGGATGTCGCGAAGCGCAACATCGTCGGTGTGGTACAGGCTTATCCCGAGATCGCGAAGCAGGGCGTGTTGCTGCGCAAGTTCGGGCAGGAGGTGATCCGCGTCACGGCGGGCAAGCGTATTCACGGCACCGGCTCGATACCGGGCGGTGTGAACAAGAACGTCAGCTTGTCTGAGCGCGACTACCTGCTGAAAGACATCGAACAGATGATCACGTGGAGTGTGGATGCTGTTCGCATCGCGCGGCAATTGTTCGGACAGAACATCGACCTTTACAACAACTTCGGTACCTTCAAGGCGCACACGCTGAACATGGTGCGCGCCGACGGTGCGATGGATCTCTATCACGGTGGCTTGCGCGCGCGCAACATGGATGGCGAGACGCTGTTCGACCACTATGACTACAGCCACTACTGGGACGTGATCTTCGAGGATGTGAAGCCGTGGTCGTACATGAAGTTCCCGTTCCTGCGCAGTCTCGGGCCGGAGACAGGCTGGTACCGGGTCGGGCCGTTGACGCGAGTGACACAGAGTGATTTCATCCCCACACCCTTGGCCGAAGCGGAGCGCAAGGCCTTCATGGCGTTCAACGGCGGCTCGGCCGCCAAGGCGACGCTGGGCACACATTGGGCGCGCATGATCGAGATGCTGCATTCCGCCGAACAGATACAGGAGTTGCTGCTCGACCCGGACCTGCAGGGCAGCAATCTGGTCAGCAAGGGCGAGCGGCAGGAACGCGGTGTCGGCGTGATCGAGGCGCCGCGCGGTACGCTGATCCACCATTACAAGGTGGACGAGCACGACCAGATCGTGCGCTGCAACCTGATCGTCTCCACCACGCATAATAATCAGGCTATGAACGAGGCGATCCGCCAGGTGGCGCGGCAATACCTCGACGGCAAGAAACTCACCGAGGGGCTGCTGAATCATATCGAGGTGGCGATCCGCGCCTTCGATCCCTGTCTGTCCTGCGCGACACATGCGCTGGGCAAGATGCCGCTGGAAATCGAATTGCTGGATGTAGAGGGGAGCAGGGTGGATGTGCTGACGCGGTCCGGGGATGGCACTTTCTGCTGAAAGGTTACGCAGATATTTATGGATAACCAATTTGTAGGAGCGGGCCATGCCCGCGATTGTCATGTTGTTCGCGGGCTTGGCCCGCTCCTACACTATTCCAGGATGATTTAATGACCGCGCCTATTCTAGTCTTCGCCATCGGCAACGAATCGCGCGGAGATGATGCCTTGGCACCGTTGCTGGTGCGCCGGATGCAAGACCTGAATAACGCCGAAGTCGAGATCATCGAGGACTACCAGTTACAGGTCGAGCACGTCACCGACCTGGTCGGGCGTCATGCGGTTGTTTTCATTGATGCCGATGTTTCCTGCGAAGCTCCGTTCCATTTTTCAAAGATCACCGACGCGCATGACAACAGCTACACCAGCCACGCGATGTCACCGTTTGCCGTGCTGCATGCCTACCGGAACGTGTATGTGACAGACGCCCCATCAAGTTTTTTGCTGCGCATCCGCGGTTACGGATTCGATCTGGGCGAGTCGCTTTCGCCACGGGCAGCGTTGAATCTTGAGTTGGCATTGGTTCACTTGCGGCAAGTGCTGGCTCGGCTTGAGCCGGACGACTGGATTGCTTTCTGCAAGTCAGGGCGAACGATAAACCGGGAATAATGCCCTTAATCAGCCCACTTTGGCAGATATTTTGGCGGCGCAAAAAAAAGTTTGACGAACTAATATTCCGGATGAGAATATTCAAAACTGAATTAGATCAATACTGATTCAACGGTTTCAATCAATCAATCAATCCGGAAAGGGTGAACATGGTAGCTTATTATGGCCGACTGATTGTCGGCGATGGTTCAGGCGGTGGTGGCGGGGATGGGTTTATTGGCGGCGGCGGCGGCGGCGCAGGCGGTGGTGGGGCCGACACGCTGACCGGCACGGCGTATAACGATGTCATCTTCGGCGACGGTTCCGGTGGTGGTGCGGGCGGTTCTGCTTTTAGTGCAAACTCTGGGGGGCTGGGAGGCGGCGGTGTCGATGCGCTGTACGGAGGTGCGGGCAACGATATCCTGTTCGGCGACGGTTTTAATGGTCAGAACGCGGGATACAAACAAGGTGGCGCCGGCGGCTTTGGTGGTGGTGGCGGCGGCGGTGGTTATACTGGTTATTCTGTTGCCAGCGGTGGACTGGGTGCTGGATCTGGCGGTACCGGCGCTATCAACTCCACTAGTAGCGCTTGGTCCATCAAGGATGGCTACTCCTATGCATCTGCTCCTGGTGCTGGTGCGCTGCTTTCCCATGGTGGCGGGGGCGGGGGGTTCGGCCTGAGCGGCCTTGGCGGCGCGGGGGATTTTAATTATTCACCTTTTGGCTCTGCCGGCGGCACCAGCACCTATACCGCTAGCGATGCAGGGGGCAACTTCTACAACACTGCGCTGGCGCAGGTCACTGCCGGCAACATCTACAACTCGACTGCAGGAACCACCAGTGGCTATGGCTCGGGTAGTGACCTGCTCGACGGCGGCGCGGGTTCCGATCATTACTTCGGCATGGGCGGTGCAGACACCTTCGTGGTCTCGGCACAGGACAACGTCGTCAGCGAGACCGACACCATCTGGGACTTCAATCGTGGTGCAGGCGACAAGATTACGCTGGAGAACACCAGTGGTGGTCAGCTCTACACATACGAGGTCAACAACCTGCTGAGTGCGGCCACGATCGGTGCCGACACCACGCTCACTGCGAGCAACGGCTCCACGATCGTCATCAAAGGCGTGACCGACCTGACCGCAGCCGACTTCAATGTCAACGTTGCCTGCTTCATGCCGGGTACGCGCTTTGCGACCGATAAGGGTGAGGTTGCTATCGAAGACCTCAAGGTCGGAGAAATGATGCTGACCGAACACGGCTACCGTCCGCTCAAGTGGCTGGCCCATCGCGATGTCGACTGGAGCATGATCATCCCGCGCCGTGCAGCACCGGTACTGGTCAAGCAAGGCGCACTGGGCGACAACCTGCCGCAGCGTGACCTCTTCATCTCCCCGGCGCATGCACTGCTGGTCGATGGCTTACTGGTCACGGCGGAACTGTTGGTCAACGGCGACAGCATCGTGCAACTGACCGACTTCGACCGCGACTTTACCTACTACAACATCGAGCTGGATGAACACAGCGTGGTGTATGCCGAAGGCATGGCGGTGGAGAGCTATCTGGAAGTGGGTAGCAACCGTGCGATGTACGACAACGCGGCTGAGTTCCATGCGCAACATCCGGCGCACCGAGCACCGGCAGCGATGGAAAAGGCACGTGTGAACCTGAAACACCAGCTTTCACCGGCGTTGTTGAACCGCTTGGCGCAGCAGGCTCGCAAGGCTGCCTGAGTCTCGTTCGCTATAAAAAAGCCCGCTTCGGCGGGCTTTTTTTATGGTTGCCCGTAGTGCGATTTATGGGGCAAAAACAATATGATTAATCTGATTGACTTTAAGTTTTGTATGGGTATACGATTTGATTTCAGGACATTCTGAAAAGGGGAGCAAAATGGCATCAACACCAGGATATTTGATTGTGGGCGACGGTTCCGGCGGCGGTTCCGGCGGTGATTCTTTTGGCAATTATACTGGGGGAGCTGGCGGCGGCGGCATCGACATCCTGACCGGCTCAGCCTATAACGACATCATCTTTGGCGACGGTTCGGGTGGCGGTGGCGGCGGTGTCAGTGGTGGCTACGGTGGCTTGGGCGGCGGCGGGGCAGATACGCTCTACGGCGGCGGCGGCAACGATATCCTGTTTGGGGATGGCTTCAATGGTTCAGCAGGGACGTCATCTAACGGAGGTGCCGGCGGCTTCGGTGGTGGCGGTGGTGGCGGTGCCCATAGCTATAGTAGTGCAGCAGGGGCTGGGGGCTTGGGCGGGGGAAATGGAGGGTCTGGAGGCAATGGCTCTTCGAGCACTGCGGCTATCAAGGATGGTAGCGTCAGCTATACGTATGCAGCTACCGGGGGAATAGGATTTACGTGGGGTTCTGTGCACTATGGCGGTGGTGGAGGCGGCTTCGGCTATATTGGCAACGGCGGAAATGCTTATGTTAGCGGTGCTGCCGGCGGCACCAGCACCTATGCAGCTTATGATACCGGCAGCACCTTCTACGTCACAGCATATAACCGTGCTTATCCGGTTGTCACAGACACCTACCAGATGTAGTGTTTCGTGATTTTACGGAGTAAAGCTCTGCGTAGGTCG
>JBGSMU010000195.1:0-3279 GCA_041739955.1 Gallionella sp.
GGTCGTTTAACAGGCGTTCTGATTGAAAAGAACCCGCCGCAAATCCTGCTGGATGTGCAGGGGGTGGCGTACGAACTGGACGTGCCGATGAGCACGTTCTACAACCTGCCGGTGCTGCACGAAAAAGTGGTGCTACACACACAGCTCATCGTGCGCGAGGATGCGCACCTGCTGTACGGCTTCCTGTCTGCCGAAGAGCGATCCGCATTTCGCCAGTTGCTGAAGATCAGCGGTGTCGGCCCGAGGATGGCGCTGTCTGTGCTCTCCGGCCTGAGTCTTGCCGATCTTGCTGCGGCAGTGGTCAACAAGGAAGCGGGGCGGCTGACCAATATCCCAGGCGTCGGAAAAAAGACAGCAGAACGTTTGCTGCTGGAGTTGCAGGGCAAGTTCGATTCTTTCGGAAAGGGCTTGGCGAAGGACACTTTTTCCGCCTCGACCGGTGATGATGTTGTCAATGCACTTCTGGCACTGGGTTATAGCGGCAAGGAAGCGGACTGGGCGGCGAAGCAATTGCCCAAGGATGCCGGTGTTTCCGAGGGGATACGCCAGGCGCTCAAGCTTCTGTCAAAATCGTGATGTCACTTAAGTTATCATCCGGGTCATGATCCAAAACGACGATATTTCTTCAGAGCCGCGCCTGATAACCCCCGCGCCTGTTTCCAGGCAGGAGGAGGCGCTGGAACGTGCGCTCCGCCCCAAGCAGCTCGATGAGTATGTCGGGCAGGAGAAGATACGCGGTCAGCTGGAGATATTCATTCAGGCGGCCAAGCAGCGCAAGGAACCGCTCGATCACGTGCTGCTGTTCGGCCCGCCTGGTCTGGGCAAGACCACGCTGGCGCAGATCATCGCCCGCGAGATGGGCGTGAATCTGCGCCACACGTCTGGGCCGGTGCTGGAACGCGCGGGTGACCTTGCCGCGCTGCTTACCAATCTGGAACCGAACGATGTGCTATTCATCGACGAGATACACCGCCTTTCCCCGGTGGTGGAAGAGATACTCTATCCGGCGCTGGAGGATTACCAGATAGACATCATGATAGGAGAAGGCCCGGCAGCCCGCTCGGTCAAGCTGGACCTGCCCCCGTTTACGCTGGTCGGTGCGACCACCCGCGCGGGTATGCTGACCAATCCGCTGCGTGACCGCTTCGGTATCGTGGCAAGGCTGGAATTCTATACGCCGCAGGAGCTGCAGCGCATCGTGATGCGCTCGGCCAGCCTGCTGGAAATGAACTTGTCGCACGAAGGCGCGCTGGAGATAGCCAATCGTTCGCGGGGCACACCCCGCATTGCCAACCGGCTGCTGAGGCGTGTTCGCGACTTTGCCGAGGTGAAAGCAGATGGTGATGCGACCCGTGAGGTGGCCGATGCCGCGCTTACGATGCTGGATGTGGATACGCGCGGGCTGGACGTGATGGACAGGAAGTTACTGCTGACCGTGATCGAAAAATTCCTGGGCGGGCCCGTCGGAGTGGACAATCTTGCGGCAGCGATAGGCGAAGAGCGAGACACCATAGAGGATGTGCTGGAACCCTACCTGATCCAGCAGGGTTATTTGCAGCGCACTCCGCGCGGCCGCATGGCGACCGCAAATGCCTATTTGCACTTCGGGCTGGTCATGCGGCGTGATCTGGTCAACGAGGAGTTGCCGTTGAGCGGCGATCTGTCGAATGAGTAAATCCGGGATTTTTTCGTTGCCCGTCCGGGTGTATTTCCAGGATACCGATGCGGGTGGTGTGGTATATCACGCAAGTTATGTGAACTTTATGGAGCGGGCGCGGACTGAGTGGTTGCGCGAACACGGTTACAGTAATGCCGGATTGATGAAGGAGTTCGGCATGGTGTTCGTAGTGCGTTCGATGAAGCTGGATTACCTGAAGCCCGCACTGCTGGATGACATGCTGGAGATCACCGCGAAGATCAAGGACCTCGGGCGCAGCAGACTCACGCTGCTGCAAACCGTGAGCCGGGGTGCCGAGCTGTTGACTGAGGCTGAAGTGCATCTGGTCTGTGTATCGTTGGCGAGTTTCAAGCCGGTCGCGGTGCCGGAAGTACTGCGTGTAGAGTTGAAAAAGTGAATAAGGGGTGGCAATGGAAGTGACGCAGGATCTGTCGTTCATACACCTCATCGCCAATGCCAGCGTGCTGGTGCAATTGGTGATGGGCTTGTTGTTTCTGGTATCGATGATGTCGTGGTGGTTCATCTTTCTCAAGTTATTCACCATACGTCGAGAGGTCAAGCTGACCGAGGAGTTTGAAGAAGCATTCTGGGTTAATCCGGACCTGAACACGCTTTACCGGAAGGTGAGTGGAGTTCCACGCGAACAGCAGGGGGCATTGGAGCGAATCTTCTGCGCCGGTTTTGTCGAGTTCGTGAAGCTGAAAAAACAGCACGGGGTTGACTCGAATGCCGTGATGGAAGGCACCCGGCGGGCGATGCGTGCGACTTATCAGCGAGAGATGGACAGGCTGGAGTCGCATTTGGCTTTTCTGGCTTCCGTGGGGTCGGTAAGCCCATATGTCGGGTTATTCGGCACGGTATGGGGCATCATGAATGCATTCCGCGGACTTGCCAACGTCGGGCAGGCGACACTGGCGCATGTCGCGCCCGGTATCGCCGAGGCGCTGGTTGCAACCGCGATGGGTCTGTTCGCGGCGATTCCGGCCGTAGTGGCGTACAACCGCTATGCGCATGATACAGACCGTCTGGCATCCCGCTTCGAGAGCTTTACCGAGGAGTTCTCCAATGTTCTGCAACGTCAGCCTTAAGGGCCTTTGATCGATGAGACAGGTTCCCCGCACCCGTAATCGACTGATGAACGATATCAACGTCGTGCCATACATCGACGTGATGCTGGTATTGCTGGTGATCTTCATGGTGACAGCACCGTTGATGAATCCAGGACAGATCGACTTGCCCAGTGTGGGCAAAGCATTGAAAACGCCTGTCGCGCCATTGGAAATCATCATCAGGAAGGATTTGTCCCTGGCGTTGCACGATCATGCCCGTAAAGGTAGCGAGATAAAAGTTTCGCGGGATGAATTGATCGCGATATTGAAAAACCGCCAGGGACAACGTTCCGAGCAGACTGTGGTGATCTCCGCCGACAAGAATGTGCGTTACGAGGAAGTCATCAGGATGATGGAGATCCTGCAACAGCAAGATATACGGAAAGTCGGGTTGTTGACCCAGACCGGGGCAAAATGAGTGCGGCGGTCTACTACGAGCCCTATCGGGTTCCTGCGGGGATACTTGCCGCGGTGGTACATGGCGCGTTCCTG
>JBGSMU010000230.1:0-23749 GCA_041739955.1 Gallionella sp.
TTGAAACTCCGGCAGCGAGCGCGGGAACGGCAGATCGTCTCGCTCAAGTACGTCGATAACCATGATTATTCCACTTGGGGGCAGATACTCAACATACTACCGCTAGTGGATGTCTGTGACAACCGGATAAGCACGGTTTAATAAATTAAAACAAACAGTGTTCGGCTGGATCTTATCCCTCTTCTTTTCCAATAACCGCGATCAGGTCGGCCAGGTTTTTATCAAGGGACGCTGCCAGTTGATCTGGGAAAGTGAGCATGTAGGCCGAAAAATAAAGTTGAGACTCTTTGAAACCAAGGAGACCCGATTCTTTGAGCGCCACATCAAAGCGGGCGACATCTGCCTCGATGTGGGCGCGAATGTGGGCTATTACACCAACCTGTTCGCCTCGATCACGGGCAAGTCCGGCAGGGTATTCTCGGTGGAACCTTTGCTGAGGAACGTGCGTTTGATCGAGCTTGCCGCAGCCATTAATCATACCGATGAAATCGTTACAGTATTGAGGGTGGGCGCATCCAACGAAGATTCGGAGATCAACTTCTCTTTCGAGGGCGACTCTTCATACGCAAGTGTAAAGTCCGTCGATAGCAAGAGTGACGGGGTGGTTATCCAGTGCAAAAAGATCGACACGATCGTTTCGGAGTTCAACCTGCCCAGAATAGACATCCTCAAAATGGACGTGGAGGGATGGGAATACCACGCTTTGCGGGGAATGGAGACAATTCTTGCCGAAAGTCGGCGCCGGCCTCGTCTGATGATGATCGAACTGTTTTCGGATCACTTGAAAAAATATTCAAGTTCTATTGCCGAGATATGCGAATTCTTGTCTGGCTACGAGTATGCACCGTTTTATCTCGGAGGTGCGGAACACGGTGAATTATTGCCATTTACGATGGAACAATACGATGTCAATTACAACGTTTTCTTTGTTTCTGAATCAACGGTGCCAGCAAAGTAGTGGACGAATCCATAATGACTGAAACAAACAGCGTGGAGACCGCAAGGCAACAAATGGCTGGTTCCGACAATACTTTTCAGGCGACTTGCTTGAATTGCAAATCACCCATCCGTACAGGAAGCGGGGAATTTTTCGACACGCGCTTTGGTATCGCCACGCCCTACCGGATCGCGCAGTGTGAAAACTGCGGTTTGGAGCAAACGGTACCATTACCAACCGGTGAAGAATTGAAAAATCTTTACGAAACTTACTATAACTATGGCGGGGAAACGGGTGAAGCGGAAAGCCGCTATGTAAAATTGCGCAAGCGGTTCCAGAACTCGTGGTTATGGGATCTCTGGCTGAAGATCGACGGCGACATTTCCTTTCATGCGGTGCGCGGTACAGGGAGGTTGCTGGATGTCGGTTGCAACGAGGGGCGTGGCTTGATCCGATACCGGCACAGTGGGTATGCGGTCGAGGGACTGGAGCTGAATAGCAAGGCAGCTGAAGCCGCCCGCAACAAAGGCTTTGTGGTTCACTCCGACCTGATCGAGCAGTTTGAACCGGCAGAAAAGTATGATGTGGTGGTGCTATCCAACGTGCTGGAACATGCCCTGAACCCTGCCGAGATGCTTGCACATGTGGCACGTATCCTGAACCCCGGAGGGCAAGTCTGGATCAGCTGCCCCAACAGCCGCAGCTGGTTGCGTTCATTGTTCGGGCGCTTCTGGATCAACTGGCATGTGCCGTTCCATATTTCCCACTTCTCGTCCTCGACACTGTCGGGAGTCTTGCGGCAATCGGGTTTTGATTTGGCACAGTCACGGCAGGAGACCCCGGCTTTATGGGTGGCACATTCTATATTGGCACGCATGTTCAGCAAGCCGGGGCAGGCAACCACACAGCTGCGGTCAACCGCGCTGGTCGCCGGCTTGCTGCTATTGATACGTGGTTTGGGATTCCCTGTGCTGTGGTTCGGCAACCTCTTGGGCAGGGGCGATTGCCTGTTATGTGTAGCCACCAAACGATGATGTCCAGGCATTCTGAAAAACTGCCGTGCGCATCCTGATATACAGCATCAATTTTGCTCCCGAACTGACCGGCATCGGAAAATATAACGCCGAGATGGCGGAGTGGCTGGCAGGGCAAGGGCATGAGGTGACCGTAGTCACTGCGCCGCCATACTACCCTTGGTGGCGTGTGCAACAACCGTACCGGTCCTGGCTATACCGCACTGAACGAATAGGTGAAGTGAACGTTCGCAGGTGTCCGCTTTGGGTGCCCAGTCATCCGAGCGGCATCAAGCGGCTGCTGCACCTGTTTTCGTTTGCATTGACCAGCATTCCAATATTATTGCTGCAAATCTTCAAGCGTCCCGATGTGCTTGTCGTGCTGGAGCCCACATTGTTCTGTGCACCGGTTGCGCTTGGCGCGGCGCGCCTGTCAGGCGCGCGAACCTGGTTGCATATACAGGACTTTGAAGTGGACGCGGCGTTCGATCTTGGGATATTGCCCTCCGGACGTTTACGCGACACCGTATTGTTCTTCGAGCGGCTGTTGATGAGGTCGTTTGACCGGATATCGACGATCTCGCCGAATATGGTTGTCCGATTGATACGCAAAGGGATAAAACAGGACAATATCCTGCTGTTCCCGAACTGGGTGGATACCGGAACCATTTTCCCTCTGGACGAGCCTTCCCCGATGCGCGCGAAACTCAAAATGAACGCAGACACTGTTGCAGCACTTTACTCCGGCAACATGGGCGAAAAACAGGGACTTGAGATCGTTCTGGAAGCAGCACAGCAACTTGTCGCGCAGAATCATATTCGATTCATCCTGTGCGGAGACGGTGCGGCACGGGCGAGATTGCAAAAAACTTATGCACATTTGCCTAACGTAATGTGGCTGCCCTTGCAGCCGGCCGAAAGATTGAACAGCTTGTTGAATGCCGCCGATGTTCATCTGTTGCCGCAACGGGCTGATGCCGCCGACCTGGTCATGCCCTCAAAACTTACCGGCATGCTGGCTAGCGGACGGCCTGTGATTGCCACCGCGCATCCCGATACGCAGCTTGCGGAGGTTGTAAGCAACTGTGGTATCGTTGTTGACCCCGATGATGCGGCCGAGCTGGCACAAGCCATACTGCGCCTGGCCCGGGACAAGGATATGCGTTTCGCGCTTGGTAAGGCAGCGCGCGCTTATGCAGAGCGGCACATGGCCAAGAATAAGGTACTGAGCACATTCGAGGGGAACCTGGCCACACTCGTCGGCAAGGAATAACTGCTGCACCAGGATTAAGGCAAAAACGATTATGGAACGATCTTCAGGCGGCCTGATCCGCCCACACAGTTCAAGGCTGGGCTTGTTGCACCGGTTGCTTGATATTGCAATCGTCCTTTTTGCACTGTGGCTGTGCAGTTTCCTGTATGGCGTGAGTTTTCACCAGTACCAGTGGCTGGCGGCGGCCTGGGCAATCGTGTTCTTTTTGTTCTTCGCCGAGGCGCGCGGGCTGTATCAATCCTGGCGGGTCAACAGCCTGCCCAGCGAGATAGTAGTGATCTTGTGGGTGTGGCTTGGAGTCATTTCCTCGCTCATCGTCTTCGCATTCCTGACCAAGATATCCGACCAGTTTTCCCGGGTGGTGATCTTTGCGTGGAGCGTCGCAACACCGGCCATGCTTATTCTGTTGCGAGTATCGGCGCGCACATGGCTGCGATTGCTGCGTCGTGAGGGACGCAACACCCGCACACTGGCTTTCGCAGGCGCGGGAGAATTGTCGGCCAAAATGGCCGGGAAGATCAACGCCGCCTCATGGATGGGGATCAAGGTTATCGGGGTATACGATGACAGTGAACCGGCCGAACCGAATACCGATCAGCACCGTTATATGGGAACGATTTCCGGATTGGTCGAGGATGTGCGTGCAGGCAAGATCGATTATGTATACATCACCCTGCCCATCCAGGAAGAAAAGCGAACTCTGGCATTGTTGAATGAATTGGCCGACACGACAGCTTCTGTCTATGTGGTACCGGATCTGTATATCCACAATCTGCTGCATGCGCGCTGGTTCAGCATGGATGGCATACCGATCGCCAGCGTGTATGAAAGCCCGTTTTACGGGGTCGACGGGTGGTTGAAGCGGTTTGAAGATATGGTGGTAGGCAGCATGATCCTGATTTGCATTGCCCCCGTCATGGCGGCGATCGCGATCGCGGTGAAGTCCACTTCCCCCGGTCCGGCGATCTTCAAGCAGCGTCGCTATGGCCTGAATGGCGAGGTGATCGAGGTATGGAAATTCCGCAGCATGACCGTGTGCGAAGACGATGCCAACGTCCCGCAGGCGACACGCACGGATTCGAGAGTCACCCCGTTGGGTGCCTTTTTGCGGAAGACTTCACTCGATGAGTTGCCGCAATTCATCAATGTATTGCAGGGACAGATGTCCATCGTCGGGCCACGTCCCCATGCCGTGGTACATAACGAACAATATCGCAAATTGATCTACGGCTATATGTTGCGCCACAAAGTGAAGCCGGGGATCACCGGTTGGGCACAGGTCAACGGCTGGCGGGGAGAAACCGATACGCTGGACAAGATGGAGAAAAGAATAGAGTTCGACCTTGAATATATCCGTAACTGGTCGTTATGGTTGGATTTCAAGATAATATGGCTTACCCTGCGCCGCGGGTTCACCGGTAAAAACGTATATTGACCCGCCAATTAAAATGCCGGTTACGCCCGCACTGCGGAATTAAAGAAGCATTCTTATCAGACTATAGTCCACATGACCCATTACCCTCCCCTGATTTCAGCACTGATTACGTTATTTCTTGCACTGATCCTGACCCTGAGCAAGGATGGAACATTGCAGGATATTCCCAACGAACGCTCGCTGCATACCAAGCCTGTTCCGCGTACCGGCGGTATCGCTTTGATGGCGGGGATACTGTCCGGCTGGATGTTGCTCATTCAATTCTGGGCATGGTGGATAGTATTGCCGACGCTCGGCTTGTTCGTATTGTCCCTGGTGGATGACGCACGGGGCTTGAGCGCACGGACACGATTGATCGGCCACTTCGTGGCTGCGATGGTCATCCTGGGGGGTGCAGGAGTCGGGTTTTTATGGCTGTTGCCCGTGCTGCTGTTCATCGTGTGGATGACCAATCTGTATAACTTCATGGATGGCTCCGACGGTCTGGCAGGAGGGATGGCTTTCTTCGGTTTCAGTTTTTATGGTGTGGTTTGCCTGATGAACGGCAATGAAGCTTTTGCGATGATGAATTTCTCCGTCGGGGCCGCTGCCCTGGGATTCCTGTATCACAACTTCCATCCGGCGAAGATATTCATGGGTGATGCGGGCTCAATCCCGCTCGGCTTTCTGGCGGCCTCATTCGGGGTCTGGGGCTGGCAGCAGGAATATTGGCCATTCTGGTTCCCTATTCTGGTGTTCTCTCCCTTCATCGCCGATGCGACTTTTACATTGTTCAAACGTTTGCGTCGCCGGGAAAATCTTGCCGAGGCGCATCGCAGCCACTATTACCAGCGATTGATACAGATGGGCTGGGGACACCGCAATACGGCTATTGCAGAATATGTCTTGATGTTTATCGTCGGTTTATCGGCAATCCTGGGTATCGGTTTTGATCACTCCGGTCAGGCGAATCTGCTGGCATGGTGGGGTGCTGTCTATCTGGGACTGACGATGTGGATAGACCGCCGCTGGCAGCAGCATGAGGCGATGCAAGGGGATGCGGGTGATGCTTAAGTCGAATGTGCGCACCGTATTTGCAATATTGCACGACGTGCTGGCTGCCGCATTGGCATGGAGTCTGGCTTACCTGTTGCGCTTCAATTTCGAGCTGCCAGACAGTTTCGCGGCCGAGTTGCAGCAAACCCTGCTGCTTGTGGTTCCGCTGCAACTTCTGATCTTCTGGCGCTTCCATTTGTATCGCGGTATCTGGCGATATGCCAGCACGACAGACTTGCGACGTATCTTCATTGCCGTGATGACTTCTGCGGCGCTGGTTCCCCTGATGTTCTGGATGTTGCGTGCGGACTTCGTATTGCCCAGGTCGGTTCTGGTGATCAATCCCCTGTTGCTGATTTTGATGATGGGAGGAAGCCGGTTTGCCTATCGTTTATGGAAGGAACAGCGACTGTACGGGGAATTCTCGCTTCACGGCGAACCGGTACTGGTACTGGGGGCCGGTGATGCTGCAGTAAGCCTTGCCAAAGACCTGGTGAAGAGCGACGCCTGGCGACTGGTTGGATTCCTGGATGACGACCCCGACAATCAGGGACGCATGCTGAATGGCATCCGCGTGCTAGGTGCCATCGACAAGCTGCCGGATTGGGCCGACCAGCTAGGCGTGAAGCAAGTGATCATAGCCATGCCTTCCAGTTCCCATCAGGAACGCAAGCGCGCCATCCAGCTTTCCAACCAGGCCGGGCTGAAAGCGCTTACGGTCCCCTCCTTTGATGATTTGATGAGCGGCAAGGTTTCGGTCTCGCAACTGCGCGCTATAGAGTTGGATGATTTGCTGGGTCGCGATCCGGTAAAACTGGATGACGCCGGGCTTCATGGCCTGCTGGGAGACAACGTTGTACTGGTGACCGGGGCGGGCGGTTCGATCGGTTCGGAATTATGCCGTCAGATAGCGCGGTTTTCCCCGGGCAAGCTGGTTTTGTTTGAAGCGGGTGAATTTGCACTGTTTACCATCGAGCAGGAGTTGAAACGGGTGTTCCCCGGATTGAATCTGGTCTGCCTGGTGGGTGATGTGCGCGATGAAGCCAGGGTGGACGAAGTGATGGAAACCTATCGCCCGGTTGTACTGTTTCACGCGGCGGCATACAAACATGTGCCCCTGATGGAACAGAACAACGCCTGGCAGGCGATCCGGAACAATGTCATGGGGACCCTGACGGTCGGTCGTGCCGCACAACGACACGGTGTGCTCAAGTTCGTCATGATCTCCACCGACAAGGCGGTGAATCCCACCAATGTAATGGGTGCCAGCAAGCGTCTGGCAGAAATGGTTTGCCAGACTTTGCAGCCACGCTGCGCGGACTCAGGGGCTGAACCGGAGACATGTACACGTTTCGTGATCGTGCGGTTCGGCAATGTGCTCGGCAGCACCGGCAGCGTGATCCCGACTTTCCGCGACCAGATCGCACGCGGCGGCCCCGTCACTGTCACGCACCCCGACATCACACGTTATTTCATGTCCATACCCGAGGCGGCACAGTTGGTTTTACAGGCGGGATTGATGGGTAAGGGCGGCGAGATCTTCGTGCTGGATATGGGCGAACCGGTGAAGATCGTAGATTTGGCCAAGGATTTGATACGCCTCTCCGGTTATACCGAGGAAGAGATACGGATCGAATTCACCGGGCTACGCCCCGGCGAAAAACTTTACGAAGAATTGTTGGCGGACAACGAGCATACTTTACCCACGCCACACCCCAAGTTGCGGATCGCACAGGCACGACAGGCTGATGCTGCGTGGCTGGAAGAGCTGTTGAAGTGGTCTTCGGCAACCACGATGGCCGATGCGGACGTACGCCGCGCCCTGGTTCAATGGGTGCCGGAATACCGGCCAAACGGACAGCAGACGAATCATGACCAATGACGGAACAAAGTCCGGCATAACTTCGCCAGTCCAGTTTTATATTGCGATGGGTTTGCTGGCCGCTGCGGGCGGGGTGCTGGCCACGCCGTTGACTGCCGGGCCTGCAGTACTATTGGCGCTTATTGCCACCTTCATGTTGCCGATAAAAGGCCGCAGGACGTTGCATCAGTTCGGACAGTCAACCTTGCAGGCACGGAATGTTCTGCTGATCGCTTTCGGCGGGTGGTTCTTTGCGGAGTTACTTTCCACGGCAATCAACAACCGACTCTGGACGAATCTGGATTATCCATTCAGATTCTTATTGGGTATAGGCGTGTTCTGGATCATCAGATATGCCGCTGTTCGCCGCACCGAATTCTTTTTCTACGGCATTGCCGCCAGCGCGCTGGCGGCCGCAGTTGCGGGCTTTTACCAGTATTTCATGCAGGATATGGGACGCGCACTAGGATGGATGAATCATCCGATCTATTTCGGCAATCTGAGCGTATTGCTGTGTGTTTATGCGGTAACGACACTGTCCACCCTGCGCGCGGAACTAACTGCACGTATGCGCTGGTTACTGGCTATTTCCATACCGTTATTGATGTTTGCCGCCTTCCTGTCGGTTTCACGATCATCCTGGCTGGGGTTGACCGGGTTGCTTGTCCTAATAGACTGGCACCGTGTAAACCGTACCCGCCTGATCGGCATCGGTCTGGCCATTGCGACTGCCCTGATCCTGATTCTGGTGTTTGTTCCGGAATTGTCCTCCAGCCTGAGGATCACCGAAGCGATCCAGGACGCCCGGAAGTTGCTGGACGGGGATTACCGGTCATCGATAGGAGACCGGCTGCAGATGTGGAAGGCTGCCCTGCTGATGTTCTTGAGTTCACCGCTGGTTGGTGTGGGCTCGGGTATTTTTCAGGTGGAAGCCGCCAAATTGGCGGCTTCCGGCGCGGTCGATATAGTGCTGGTCGACGGCACCACGATTTTCAACCAGGCACACTCCGAAATCATGGACATCCTGGCTACCAAGGGGTTGGTCGGGCTGCTTGCTTATGTGATTTTGCTGGCGCTACCTTTCCGGATCTTGCACCCTTTGGCGGCCACTGAAAATGCCAGATCCAGGGCTTTTGCACTGATGGGCCAGGCCACGTGCATCGCGTTCCTGATGTTCGGGTTGACACTGGCAACTTTCAAGGTGCAGATCTATTGCGCGGTATTTCCGGTAATGATCGCGATGTTTACGGCGATGGCTTTGAACCTTGCCGATGACGGCCGAACAGGAGAGCATGCGCATGGACGATAAAGCGACTACTGGTGCTGCTGAAGTATCCGGCAACAAGCTTTCCGTGATCATCATCACTAAAAACGAAGAGGCAAATATTCGCGCATGCCTGGAATCGGTGGCATGGGCCGATGAGATCGTCGTGGTCGATTCCAACAGCAGCGACGGGACGGTCGATATTTGCAAGGAGTTCGGCGCGCATGTTTATGCTCACGACTGGCCGGGATTCGGCGCGCAGAAGAACCGCGCACTCGGCTATGCGACCGGTGACTGGATACTTTCCATCGATGCGGATGAAAGGGTCACGCCGCCGCTTCGCGCGGAGATCGAGGCGGCGGTCAATGAGCCGCATCACCATGCTGCCTTCCGGATGCCCAGACTATCAAGCTTCTGCGGGCGATATATGCGCCATTCCGGCTGGTATCCGGATCATGTCGCGCGGCTGTTCCGCCGCGGCCAGGCAGAATTTTCCGATGATATGGTGCATGAACGCCTGATGGTGACAGGACTGACCGGAACGATGCGCCACCATCTGATCCACGATACGTTCCATGATCTCGAGTCATTGCTGTCCAAGGTCAACCAGTATTCGACCGCGGGCGCGCGCATGATGGACGAAAAGAATAAATCCGCATCGTTGACCCAGGCTGTCGTCCGCGCCTTGTGGGCGTTCTTCCGCACTTATGTGTTACGAGCCGGTTTTCTGGATGGCCGGGAAGGGTTCATGGTCTCTGTCTCGACAGCGGAGGTCACCTATTACCGCTATGCGAAATTGATGTTGTTGAAGAAGCGTTGATCTGCCCATGCCAGAAACCACACATACTCCGGAAACCATCCATATCATAGAGCCGACGCTGGCGGACCAGACCGGTCACTGCTACAGCTTCATAGCCAGCTTTTGCCGTTCGAGCAATGGTTCGCCGCTGTGTTTATGGGCCGATCGAAATGCAGACGTCAATTTCCGGGAAAACAGCGTTCAAGTCAGGAAACATTTCAGCAACAAGCTTCGCCGCTTTCAAAGTTATTTCCTGTATAAATATTTGCTTGGCAGGCCCGGAAAGATATTCATCTCGACAGCGGGCTTTACAGATCTGTTACTAATGAAATGGGCATCGCGAGGCATAGTGCCGAAAGGCAAGGTTTACTTCTATTTCCATTGGATGAATGCTAGCGACAGGAAGCGGGATTTCCTTGTAAGGCTTGCGCGAAAACAACCCAATCTGGTGATCATGGGTCCGACTCCATCAGCCCTGGAAATATTCAGCGAAGCGGGCTTTGAGAATGTGCATGTTGTGCCTTACCCGATTTCCGGGCTGGTCCATAACCCACAGGCGGGTCATGACCAATTCTCGGGGGTTTTGTATGCGGGTGCGGCCAGACAAGACAAGGGGATTTCGCGGGTGGTCGATCTGGTTGAGCACCTGAGCAACGCCAAGCTGAAGATCCCGGTAAAGCTGCAAAACTCACCCGATCATCGCGGCAGATATGATGATTCAACCAGAGCGGATATCGAGCGGCTGGAAAAAATAAACTACCCCGCCCTGCAACTTTTCCCCGCAACGCTCGATTCGGATGAATATGCAAATCTTTTCGCCGGGGCGATTTGTATACAGTTATATAACGCGGCAGACTTCGCCGACCGAATCAGCGGGGTAACATTAGACGCTCTCTCCGCTGGCAGCCCGATCGTAACGACTGCGGGAACCTGGATAGCGCGCACTGTGAAAAGGTTTGACGCCGGGCTGGTTGTTGACAGCACCGATCCTGAAAAAATACTGGCTTCGATACAGGAAATTATTGCGGATTATGCCAAGTACAACGAGAACGCCTATAAGGCCGGCCTTGTGCTGCAGCAGGAAAACAGCGCTGATATTTTGTTCAAAACCGTAGCGGCTTAGCGCGGGGAAAAAAGCTCCGGGTGGATGTGTCCGGTTGAATATCAGCCCGGATGTTGGGTGATACAATTCATGCTTCTCAATACAGTCAAGGCTCCAAGATGCACACGCTAATTTGTGGTTCGATGGCATATGACACCATCATGGTGTTCAAGGATCATTTCAAGAAACACATACTCCCCGAGCAGATACACATCCTGAATGTCGCCTTCCTGGTGCCGGAGATGCGCCGAGAATACGGCGGTTGCGCGGGTAACATTGCTTACAACCTGCAAATGCTGGGGGGCAGTCCGCAAATCATGGCAACCGTGGGCGACGATTTTTCCCCTTACGCAACCCGTCTGGACAACCTCGGCCTGCCGCAAACACACATCCGTCATGTGCCGGGGAACTTCACCGGCCAGGCATTCATCACCACCGATCTTGACGACAACCAGATCACCGCGTTCCATCCAGGCGCAATGGGACAGTCGCACCTGAATAGCGTATCTACAGCCAAGGATGTATCGCTGGGCATCGTGTCGCCGGACGGTCGCGAGGGCATGATCCAGCATGCGCTGGAATTCTCCGATCTCGGCATACCGTTCGTGTTCGACCCGGGTCAGGGCATGCCGATGTTTTCCGGTGCGGAACTGCTGAGGTTCGTCGATCAGGCCACCTATGTCACGGTGAACGATTACGAAGCTAAGATGCTGCAGGACAAGACCGGCAAGAAGCTGGAAGATCTTGCACAGAGTGTGGAAGCGTTGATTGTCACTCTGGGCGGGGACGGCTCGCTGATCTACGTCGGCGGTAAACAGATCGCCATACGTACACCAAAACCCCATGCCATTGTCGACCCGACCGGTTGTGGCGACGCCTACCGGGCAGGCCTGCTGTACGGTATCCAGAACGGGTGGAGTTGGGAGACCACCGGCAGTCTCGCTTCGCTGATGGGCTCACTGAAGATCGCCAGCCGCGGCGGTCAGAATCACAAATATTCCCGTACCGAACTGATGGATTTGTACGAGCATCATTTCGGCCATTCCATCAAGCTGTAATCCATGACCGTGTGGGACAGTGTCGCATCCGCCATCCGCGATGCGACACAACGCCCTTTCACGATCAGCCGCTCATCACCTGTGGGCGGCGGCAGTATCAATGAAACGTATCGTTTGGAGGGGTCAGACGGCACACACTACTTCGTCAAACTCAATGATGTCAGGCATCACCAGATGTTCGTTGCCGAGGCAGAGGGACTGGCGGCAATCGCCGCAACCGATGCCATCCTTGTCCCACGCTCTGTTGCCTGCGGCAAGGCCAACGGACAGAGCTTTCTGGTGCTGGAACATCTGGAGCTCATCTCCCACGGCGATGCACGACTGCTCGGCGAACAGCTTGCGGCACTGCATCGTTGCGAGGGAAAAGCCTTCGGATTTTCCCTCGACAACTACATTGGCACCACGCCTCAGCCGAATGGGTGGCCATATGAAAAGAATGATACCTGGATAGATTTCTGGCGCGAACACCGCCTCGGTTTTCAATTGCGTCTGGCGGCGGAAAACGGCTACGGCAGACAATTACAGAGCGCGGGTGAGAAGTTGCTGGCCGCCCTGCCCGCTTTCTTTGCCGGTTACACGCCGCAACCGTCGTTGCTGCACGGCGACTTGTGGAGCGGAAACCATGCTTACCTGAAAAACGGGAGACCGGTCATCTTCGACCCTGCGACCTATTACGGCGACCGAGAATGCGATCTCGCGATGACGGAACTGTTTGGGGGTTACGCGGGTGATTTCTATGCCGCCTATCGGGCCGCATATCCGCTGGATGCGGGCTACGCCACGCGCAAGAGCTTATACAACCTGTATCACATACTTAACCATGCCAACCTGTTCGGCGGGGGTTATTCACGACAGGCAGAGGAAATGATGCGAAAGTTGCTCGCAGAAGTCTGAGACGAGTTTAACCCCTGAAGAACTTGTTGTTGTCGTGGGGATAGGCCGGATACATTCCGGTAACCGCATCACGACCATATCTTGTCTTGAGATGGTTTTCGTTGATGAATTTCCTGACGACTGCAAAAGCGGCTGGATTATCCTGCTCCAGTCTCGCTTGAATCACCAGTGCCGGGAAACCGTCGATATGGGCGGGATGCACATATTCAGAGTGATCCGTTTGCTTGTTCGACCACTGCGCGGCAACCATTTCACACAGGCGCTCGGGCCAATCCGGCACTTCAAATATCACCCCGGCTTCAGTCATGCCGATAATGATCCATTCCTGGGGTTCGAGATTCATGTGTTCCTTCCTTGCTAAAATAGTCATGGCGTAACCTTGAAGTAATAAAAATACAAATAAAGCAACATGTTGAATAAGCTTACGTGCAGTAGGACAAAATATTATCCGAACAATTCAACGCGATTGGCTGAATCTGACTGAACGGTAAGCAAAACTCGACGGACGGCAGCTACCAGTGCTTAGCCACGGGATTGCTGCACGCCACCTGGAACAGCTTGCGGTCTTCCAGCCGGATCGCGGTCATCGGCCCGCCCCACAGACAGCCGGTATCAAGTGCGATGGCGTTATCCTTGAGCAATAAGCCGAGTGCTGACCAGTGGCCGAAGATCACCGTGGATTTGCTGCTTTTGCGTTTTGGTACCTCATACCAGGGCAGATAGCCTGCCGGAATATTCTTCAGAATACTTTTGAATTTGAATTCCATGTCGCCCTGAGGCGTGCAGATGCGCATCCGGGTGAAGGCGTTGGTGATCACGCGCAGGCGCTTGTAGCCAGTCAGTTCATCGTCCCAGCCATGCGGTGAATTGCCGTACATGCGCGCCAGATAGGTGGCGTAATCGTCGGAGCGTAATGCGGTTTCGACCTCCCGTGCGAGGCTTTCCGCCTGCTTGACACTCCATTGCGGCAGCAGGCCGGCGTGAACCAGCACGTAGTTTCCCTCTGCGTGAACCAGACGCTGATGCCTTAGCCAGTTGAGCAGTTCATCGCGATCCGGTGCGTTGAGTATCCCGTCCAGCGTGTCGGTGCGGTGCAGTTCGGCGACACCTTCCGCGACGGCGAGCAGATGCAAGTCGTGATTGCCCAGCACGGTGATCGCGCTGTCGCCCAGCGATTTCACCAGTCGCAGTACTTCCAGTGAACCCGGTCCGCGATTGACCAGATCGCCGACCAGCCACAGCCTGTCCGCCGCGGGATCAAAGCGGATAGTGTCCAGCAGTTGCACCAATTCGGCATGGCAACCCTGTATGTCGCCCACCGCGTAAATCGCCATCACGTCTCTCCGGGTGAATATCTGTAAAATAGAGTAACAGAATAATGTTTCCACCAGATTAAGAAAACTCTGACAAAGGCCGACATGCAAGAGATAACCCTCACCCGTCCAGACGACTGGCATCTCCATCTGCGCGATGATGCGTTGATGCGGTCGGTATTGCCAGATACCGCGCGGCAATTCTCCCGCGCCATCATCATGCCCAACCTGCGGCCGCCGGTGACCACTACCGAACAGGCACTCGCTTACCGTGCACGCATCGTGGCAGCACTGCCGCAAGGCATGGTATTCGAGCCGCTGATGACGCTATACCTCACTGACATGACCTCGGCAGAGGAAATCAAAAAGGCCAAGGCCAGCGGTATTGTCCACGCTGTGAAGCTGTATCCGGCGGGTGCGACCACTAACTCCGATGCCGGTGTCACCGATATTCGCAAAGCCTATCCAGCATTGGAAGAGATGCAGGCCTGCGGCATGCCGTTGCTGGTACACGGCGAAGTCACCGACCCCGACATCGATATCTTCGACCGTGAGGCCGTGTTCATAGCGCGCGTGATGCAACCGCTGCTGAAAGACATGCCCGATCTGCGCGTTGTGTTCGAACACATCACCACCAACGATGCCGTGCAGTTCGTCACCGATTCACCGGATACCATCGCCGCGACGATCACCGCCCACCACCTGCTCTACAACCGCAACGCCATGCTGGTTGGCGGTATCCGCCCCCACTACTACTGCCTGCCGGTACTCAAGCGCGAGATACACCGCGAAGCGCTGGTGAAGGCAGCAACCGGAGGCAACCCGAAATTCTTCCTCGGCACCGACAGCGCACCGCACGCGCAGCACACCAAGGAAAATGCCTGCGGCTGCGCCGGTTGTTATACCGCCCATGCCGCCATCGAACTGTATGCCGAAGTCTTCGAAGCAGCGGGCGCTCTCGACAAGCTGGAAGCTTTCGCCAGTTTCTACGGCGCGGACTACTACGGCCTGCCGCGTAACACCGACACCACAACGCTACGCAAGGAAGAATGGAAAATGCCCTCCTCGATCGGATTCGGCGAACACAAACTCGTGCCGTTAAGGGCGGGCGAGTTCATGAAATGGAAACTTGCGGAGTGATCGAATGACCGTGTCACGCTATCTTGATACCACTCCCCTCCTCGGTGAACGCACCTTCCTGCATCCATCCTGCCAGGTCATCGGCGACGTGACACTCGGCGACGACAGCTCGGTATGGTGCAACACAGTGCTGCGCGGCGACGTGAACCGCATCGTGGTAGGACGCGGCACGAACGTGCAGGATCTGACGATGGGCCATGTGTCGCACAGGACTGCGGAGAAGCCGGATGGTTCGCCGCTGATCATCGGCGACTATGTGACGGTGGGACACTCGGTGATCCTGCACGGCTGCACGATAGGCAACGAGTGCCTGATTGGCATGGGGACTATCATCCTCGACGATGCGGTGATCCCGGATCGTGTACTGGTCGGCGCGGGGAGTATGGTGACCCAGGGCAAAGTGCTGGAGAGCGGCATGCTTTACATGGGACGCCCTGCTAGGGCGGTACGCAAACTCACCGATCAGGAGCTCGCCTATTTCATGTATTCCGCCGAGCATTACATGCGGGTGAAAGACAATTTCCTGAAGCCTGAACAGGAAAGAAAACCCTGATGTTCACCGATGGTTTCCTGCAGCAGGATATGGATGATATGGTGCTGGAAATCGAGCGCCGCTGCGTTGCACTGCAACTCGATTACTCCGATGAAGTACAGGTTCAACTATTTGTTCAGGACATGTTCCAGAATATCGACCTGCACAAGCACAATGCGGCAAGCGGCGATGTGAGGGCCAGGAACAGGGTTGAGATTTACGGCTTGTCGATGTTGATGCACGACGCCAATCAGGTTCGCTTCGGCCTGAACTACTTAAGTAAAATAGACGAGTTGTCGAAGCTGGAAGGAGCCTGGACAATATTGGCAAAAGCCATGTGGCGTGAATTGGAAAGCCGCGGTATTGAAAAAGAGAACAAGGGTCAGTCATGAAAGAAGCAAGCAAGGAAGAGCTTTACCGGGCGAAGGTGAACTCGGAGACCGCAAAGATCGCCTGGCGCGAAGTTCAGCGTTTTTTCGCCAGCGGAGCAGCCGTGCATGTCAGCGACGAGCTGGACCTGGTCGATGTCGCGTTCCTGATGTCCGAGGATAACGCCGGGCAGATCGGTGAATGGATGGCAGCGGGCAAGATAGGCAAGGTCAGCGATGAGCAGGCAGCCACCTGGTTCGAGACAGACGCTCTGGTCTGGGCAGTGGTGGTCAGCCCGTGGTTGCTGGTGCAGACCACACGCAAGCTTCACTAGCGACCTTCGCACCGGCAAAGCATGCTTTTCAATTCCTACCTGTTCATCTTCCTTTTTTTGCCGGTCACGCTGGTGGGCTTCTACGCCCTTGCCCGGGTCAGCCATACGATAGCTGCCGGTTGGTTGACGGCGGCCTCGCTGTTGTTTTACGCGCACTGGAACATTTCCTACGTTGGCCTGCTGCTGGTCTCCATCTTATTCAATTATGCGTTCGGCACCTGGATCGCGAAGGCGGGTGTCAAACAGAACGGAGTACGCCAAAAACGCCTGCTGATAATCGCGCTGATCGCGAACCTGTTGTTACTTGGATATTACAAATACGCCAATTTCTTTCTCGATAGCGTCAACAGCGTGTCGGACACCGGTCTCTCGCTGGGCGAGATCATCCTGCCGCTGGGGATATCGTTCTTCACCTTTACACAGATCGCTTTTCTGGTGGACACCTACCAGGGCAAGGTGAAGGAATACAACTTCATCCATTACACCCTGTTCGTGACTTACTTCCCCCACCTGATCGCCGGCCCTATCCTGCACCACAAGGAAATGATGCCGCAGTTCGGCCATGCTTCGACTTACCGGTTCAATTACGAGAATATGGCGGTTGGCCTGACGATATTCTTCATCGGGCTGTTCAAGAAAGTCATACTCGCCGACGGTATCGCCGTCTATGTCGGGCCGATATTCAACGCGCCGGCAAACATCCACCTGACTTTCATCGAGGCCTGGGTAGGCGCCCTGTGCTACACGCTGCAATTGTATTTCGATTTTTCCGCTTACTCGGACATGGCCATCGGCCTGTCCAGGATGTTTGGCGTGACACTGCCGCTGAACTTCCACTCGCCCTACAAATCGGTGAACATCATCGAATTTTGGCGACGCTGGCACATGACACTGTCCCGATTTCTGAGGGACTACTTGTACATCCCGCTCGGCGGTAACCGTATGGGCGTGCCCAGACGCTATCTGAATCTCGCTGTCACCATGCTGCTGGGCGGGCTCTGGCATGGCGCGGGATGGACTTATATCATCTGGGGAGGACTGCACGGCATCTATCTGGTGATCAATCACGGCTGGCATTTGCTGAGAAGAATGATGGGACAGGACCCCTCACGGGTATTGTCATTACCCATGCGCATCCTCGCGACTCTGCTGACATTTATTTCCGTGGTGGTTGCGTGGGTGGTATTCAGGGCCGATAGTCTGGCGACAGCGACTGCGATGCTCAAGGCCATGTTCGGGATGAACGGTTTTGTGCTGCCGATGGCATGGCGTTTCAGGTGGGGCACATTCGGGCAGTGGCTTGCCGAGCAGGGCATCTCGTTCGGCGCGACCAATCATCTGGTTCCCCTATCGGGCGTGGCGTACTACTGGATAGGCGGATTATTGCTGCTGGTGTGGTCCATGCCCAATACGCAACAGATCATGGCCGGTTACAAACCGGCGCTCGGCTTGCCAAAAGACTTCAAGCCGGGCTGGTTCAGGTGGCAGCCTTCCCATGCATGGCTGACTGTCGCGTTGCTGTGCGCTTTTTACGCAACGATTTCCATCACCAAGATTTCCGAGTTCATCTATTTCCAGTTCTGAGCCAGACATGACATCCAAGCAATTCATCATCAGGTTTTTCATTGGATACTTCGCGCTATTGGCACTGCTCGGGATATTCAACCTAGTTGTCGATCCTGGCTGGTACTTCCGCTTGGTCGAAATCCCGAACTTCAATGCCGTCAAGCCGGCTTACATAGACTTTGCACACGATGTCAAACCGGCATTGCTGGAACGCGAGAAACCCGAGGCGATCATTCTGGGGAGTTCGTATTCCGAGATCGGGTTCGACCCGACCAATCCGCACTTTACGGACAATGGCCGCCTGAAAAGCATGAACTTTGCCTTTGCAAAAGCGGAATGGGCCGAGGTGCAGTGCGACTTTGAATATGCCGTTACTCACTCGAATATCAAGCGCGCCTTGGTGGGGTTGCATCCGGGCAATCTGCCGGTCAGCAACTGCGAAAAAGATTTCACATCCATAGGCGAATTTCATCCGGTTGACCAGTTGCTGACTTACTCGGCGCTTGAATATTCCTTCATCACACTCGGGCACCAGAAACAAAGCGAAGCAACCCATACGCGCGAGGGCATTTTTTTTTACAATCGCGACAGGAATCCCGTTCAATTCTTCCGGATCGACTTGCAGTCGCGAGCATCTTTTTGCAAAAATCCTGGTGCCGGAAAATCTGCCGCCGGTCCAAAAATAGCTCTGGACCTTGCCGGCCTCCAGCGCATGATCCGCTCCGCCAAAGCGCACGGTGTCGAGCTGGTGTTTTTCATCTATCCGAGGCACGCGTACTGGATGGAATGGGATGCGTTATGCGGCGATCAGGAGGGGATGTGGCAGGACATGAATGAGATCAAGGCGATGATAGATGCGGAATCCGCGGGCGAGTATCCATCATGGCAATTTTTTGGTTACAACGATGTTTTTGCGCAGCCGGTGAGAAAAACCCGCGGCTTGTGGCAGGATGCAAAACACTTCAATTATGAGGTCGGCAATCTGATGCTGGCCGACATGTTCGATAAATCCAGACCGCCAACCTATGCCAAACCGCTGGATATGGATTTTGCCGAGTTCCGGAAGGAGCGCGAGGAATACCTGCAACGCCACCCGGAATTCCAGTCTGAAATGCGACAAGTTTCCTACTGATCTGGCGTAGGGTGTGACCGGCTCAGCAGTCACACCCACAGAAATTTGCCACTATTTCATTTTTTTCATCGCCGCCTCGATTTGTCTGCACAGCGTTTTCAGAATCTTGATGCGCGCAAAATTCTTGTCGTTGGCTTCCACCAGCGTCCACGGCGCGACCTCGGTACTGGTACGGTCCACCATGTCGCAAACCGCATGTTCGTACTCGTCCCATTTATTGCGATTGCGCCAGTCTTCCTCGGTGATCTTGAAGCGCTTGAACCCGGTTTTTTCACGCTCCTTGAAGCGACGCAACTGCTCATCCTTGGTGATCGCGAGCCAGAATTTCACCAGCACAGTGTTGCTATTGACCAGTTGCTCTTCAAAATCATTGATCTCGCTGTAAGCGCGCATCCAGTCCGCTTCCGAACAGAAATTCTCGACACGCTCTACCAGCACGCGCCCATACCAGGAACGGTCGAAGATCGTGACGCGCCCGGTGCGCGGGATGTGCCGCCAGAAACGCCAAAGGTAAGGCTGGGCGCGCTCTTCCTCGGTGGGCGCGGCAACGGGTGTGATGCGGTAATGCCGGGCATCCAGTGCACCGGTGATACGCCGGATCGCCCCGCCTTTTCCGCCTGCATCCGAGCCTTCGAACACTGCGATGACAGACATTTTGCGGAATCTCGGATCGCGTGTAAGCAAATTTAGCTTCCGCTGGTATTTTTCCAGCTGTGCTTCATAGACCTTCTTGGCAAGCGTCTGTGACATATCCAAACTATCGATCACGTCCAGCTTGTCTATCGGTGCCTGCAACGGTGCGATACTGGAAGCAGTCGGTTTGGCCGGGTTGTGAAGCCGTTTGCGCATCGCCTCAAGCAAAACCTTACCGACAGTCAAATTGCGATAGCGCGCATCCGAGCCCTCGACCACGATCCATGGCGCGGCACCGGTACTGGTCTGGCGCAGAGCGTGTTCCGAAACCTTGCGGAATTTGTCGTAAATCTTGAACCGTTGCCAGTCGAGCTTGGTCACGCGCCAGCGGGTCTTGGGATTTTTTTCCAGCGATTTCAGGCGTTTTTCCTGTGCATCTTTGGAAAGGTGGAACCAGAATTTCAGGATCAAAGCGCCCTCGTCTGTGAGCATCTTTTCGAAGTGATTGACGCGCTCTATGCTCTGGTTAAGCATGGCCGAGCTGGTTTTTTTCATAACCCGGTTCACGATCGGTGCCGTGTACCATGAGCCGAAGAACATGCCGATCTTGCCCTTGGGTGGTAGTGCGCGCCAAAAGCGCCACATCGGCGGGCGTTCCCGCTCCTCATCGGAAGCTTCTCCCATGGCATGCGCAACGATATGGCGCGGATCCATCCACGCGTTGAGCAGATTGACAGTTTCACCCTTGCCCGCACCGTCCACGCCGCCGATCAGGATGATGACCTGAAATTTCGCCTTTTGCGCCAGATCGAATTGTGCGTTGAGCAGATCCTCGCGCAACTTGGGGACTTCCGCGTCGTAGGTGGCTTTGTCTATTTTGTGTCCGAGCTCTGCAGATTCAAACATGATTTGTTCTCCTCAATACATGAATGCGCCTACAAATAGTCAGGCGCAATGACCAGTTTCAAGCTTGCGGCAGACGAGCCTTCGCGCAGGCTGAACCACCACAATGCACTTTTTTTGATGCTCAAATATTCCTGATTGCTGCCCAGCAGACGTGCTGCAACTTCGCCCAATGTTGGCTGGTGGCCGACGATCAGTACGGTGCCGCCATCGTCAGGCCAGCGTGCTGCCTGAAGAACGGCTTCGGCTGAAGCACCGGGCGCGATAGTCGGCGCCAGTGTGAACGGGCTGGAGAGTGCTGCCGCGGTTTGTTGGGCGCGGGTCGCCGGGCTCACCAGTATGCGGTGTTCAACAGGAAGGTGCTGTTTCAGAAATGCGGCGGACTTCAATGCCTGCTTGTGACCTTTCGCGGTCAGTTCGCGATCATGATCGGGAATTCCATCCTCGGCTTCCGCATGCCGCCAAAGTATCAGATCCATACCGCCTCCAGATTGCACAATTCCCTTGATTGTTGGATTAAACCGTATACACTATTTGTGTCACTTTAATCCTAAGAGGGCAACATGACAACCAAAAAGACAACGTCGGTTACAGCGCCTAAAAAATTGCCTGCAACGAAACCGGTAGTGAAAAAATCACCGGCATCCGACAAGCCGAATACTGATTCAAAAAATAAGCCCGCTGATACCCTTGGCACTGCAAGACACGCGAGAAAGTCAAAAAAGGAGTTAAAAGTAAAGGTGGTGCGTGACAGCTTTACGATGCCCAGAGTCGAATATCAGAAAATTGCCGACATAAAGGCGATATGCCTGAAGGTGAAAATGCACGTAAAGAAAAGCGAAGTGTTGCGTGCCGGACTGATAGTGTTGAGCGAATTGGATGATACGCAGCTTATAAAGGTGCTCAACGATTTGGAAAAGATCAAGACCGGACGCCCCAGGAAACACTAGGCTCACGGAAACAGGCGGAAGGCTGGATTCAACCGGCCTGACGGCGGTATGGAAGTCTGTAACAAAGCGCCAGAATACAGATAACGGCGATTTGCCCGAGCAAAGTCTGGAGTGTCGGGTGGATGCCAAGCATCGGAAGGGCAAAGAAGCTGACGGGACTGCTCGTGACGATATTCGCATCCTGCAATGCGGAAATTCCCTGCCCCGCGAAGACGACCGCCATAATTCCCAGGAACACCGATGTGCTGGCAAAGAACAGGCCAAGCGGCAATTTGATGCCCAGGCGGAACAACAGCCAGCCGACGGTAAACAATGTCATCGCTGCGGCAAAGAACCCGTTCCACAGTGCCGGACTGGAAGTGTCGCTGACCTGAACCCAGAGCGCCTGATAGAAAAGTACGCTTTCGAATACCTCGCGGTATATTGCAAAGAAAGAAATCAGCGCAAGAGCCCATATCATTTTCTTTTCCAGCGCCATACTAACCCGGTCATGAAGGAACTTATTCCATGACAGCGCATTAGCTTTATCATGCAGCCAGAACCCGACATAGATAAGCATTGCCGAAGCGATAAGCGCTGTGACCCCTTCGGTGATCTCGCGTTGCGCCCCCGAAATATCGACCAGCCATATGGATAACATTAAAGTTATCGCACCCAAAAATAATGCCCCCCCCAATCCTGCATGGACATACTTCAGGAGCTGGTGATGCCCGCTCCTGACCGCTAATGTGATGATTGCCGCAAGCATCAACATACCTTCAATTCCCTCACGCAGCAAAATAAAGAACGAGCTGAAAAATGCCCCGGTTGCCGAAAGTTTGCCTGCCCTTAACAACTCATCAGCCTGGCTGAGGAGTGCCTTGGTGTGGTTGATATTTTCTTCAACCGATGTGACAGGACTACCGTTGCTGATCAATTGCCGCAATTTTCGCATCTCACGTTCGATCTCTAGCCTGAGATTCTTGTCCAAATTATCAAGGCTGATCTCCATGGGGTCGAACCCCTCCAGATACGCGTCAACGGAAAATCGAAGCGACCGGGTTTGATTTCCGCTTTTATAGAAAGCCAAAGCCTTGTCCAGTTGTTCTGTTGCGAATTGCAATGTGGAGTGTTTAACAATGGCAAGCGCCTCAGGATAAGCTCGCAAATAGGCATATACGGCCCTGGTCTTTTCTCCGTAATTGACCGAAACATCATTTGAAGTCAGGGCGGCAAGCGTGGTCAGATTGGGTACCGGGCCCCGGTATGCCCTGCCTTCCCAATATTTCCTTCCCTGTTGAATATACTCGCTGGAGTTACGTAAATTTGAGACATAGAACGCGAGAGACCAGCGCTCATCATCGGATAGTTCGGGATGGCTTTCCATGGCAGTGCCGGAAACTCCCAGTGTGATCGTGTTGTAAAAGCCAAATACGTTACGCTGACCCATGCGCGCTATGTCGTGAAAATTTGCAGGCCTTGGAAAATGATGCTCGCTGTCCGGTCCGTCACCATACCCTTCCGGGCCATGGCATTTGGCGCAATTCTGGGAGAATAGATTTGCCGCCAGTTTGAGATCGGGATTGTTGTCCGGTGCAACCGGAACCCGGTATACCTCTATGATTTCCCGGCGCAGATTTTGTGCTGTTTCCCTGACCAGCTCGGCCGGTGTTTTCGATTGAATCTGGCCGGTTATTAATTTAGCCTGTTCAAGAAGCGAGGGTTTGCTTGGATTTTCCGGTAACTCTTTCAGGAGTGTTACAGCTTGCTTGGAAAATTCCAGTTGTTCCTTGTACTCGCTTTCATTGATCACCTTCTCAAGAAATACTGTTCCGCCGTAATCAACGCTTAAGTAATCGAGTATGTGAAGTGCTGTTTGTGCTGATTTATGGTTTGATTCAGATGCATGACCGAATGACTGGAAACATAATGCGAGAAGCAAAAGTGTAAGCCGGACAAGAGGAACAATTTCGCATGTTCCTTCTGTATTTTTGAATGAGAGCGGAATCCCCATAAACACCAGCGACCAATTTGTTGAGAATGATTATCATTCTACATGCAAATCATTCTCATTAACAAGTAATTACCGTGATTATCCGGTTGTCACAGACATCCACTAGCGGTAGTATGTTGAGTATCTGCCCCCAAGTGGAATAATCATGGTTATCGACGTACTTGAGCGAGACGATCTGCCGTTCCCGCGCTCGCTGCCGGAGTTTCAACGACT
>JBGSMU010000039.1:0-2487 GCA_041739955.1 Gallionella sp.
TTAAATCTTGAGCCATTGCGGAGGAAAGGCTTTTTCCAGCAAGGCACAATTGTCAGGAAACTTGGCGGTGGGGAGGTAAGTGGAATTACGGAGGAAGGGCTGCTAATCCCGGCGCTTTCTTATTACTGGCTAGACGTCTGAATAGTCTGGTGTGGTTATTGAATGACAAAAAAGGGGCGTTGGAACTCGGCTATCCGAATTCCAACGCCCCAAGTCTATTTCTTAGTGCCTTTTTTCGAGCAGACGACTTCGACGATGTTTATCGTCTCCTTATCCTGTGCGGTATTGACGGGTTTGATCGTACACATTTGCTTGACTGGCATGGTTTTGATCGCAACGCTGTAGTCGCTGGCATCCGGCAAGAGGACGTTCGGGAAAACGAAATTGCCGTTCTTTTCGATTGCGATATCGTGAGTTCCATTGAGTTGCAGGCTTAGTCCTTTTCCGGAAAGTCCGGATACTTTGCCGCCTACAGCAAAGCTGTTGGTCGTGCAGATAACGGCAACATTATTGACGATGGCTCCAGTGATGGTGCCGCTCCCCTGATTGACTGCGCAGGTTTGTTTGACCGGTGTCGAAGGTGAGGTTTTTACGGTAACTGCGTATGCGTTGCCTTTTGATAAGCGTTTATTGAAATTGAATTTTCCATCCGCATTAACCTGAAGGTCATTCGCTCCGTTGATCTGCAACACCAGACCGCTTCCGGATAGCCCTGAAACCGAGCCGCCCACATTGAAATCTGTGGCAGGCTTGGGTGTGGGGCGCTTCGCAGCCGGTTTTGCACTTTCCTCGTCGCTACAGGCAACCATCGTCAATATTGCGGTTGTCATTAACAGGGTGCGTGCCATTGGAAATTTCGCCATCATTTACTCCCGTATTTTCACTGAACCCTGATCCATTATTCGACGGGTGGGTGAATTGCGCACTATCGAAACAAAGGATCAGTCGGATTATGGATGCGATTGTACACAATATCTCCCGGAGATTTGCCATCACTATACAATCGTCCCCTGTAATAGATACGACTCGACACTATGGCAGAAAGTGCTAAAAATGGTTGTGTGAGGCGAATTTGCCCTTAACTATGGGTGCGTCTACAATTCCCAGGAACGTACAGAGAGCGACGTAAGCGAAGTAATGACCGGCCTGATTTGAGAAAGAATAATCCATGACGCTTTTATTGAAGCAACTGTTTGCGCTGATCAACCTGTTGAATTCGGAAACCGGAACCAACCAGATCGCGGCCGGGTTTGCCTGTGGCTTGATACTCGGCTTTGCACCGCTACTTTCCCTGCAGGTGTTGCTGGTATTCGTCTGTCTTTTTCTGTTCCGCATCCAGATTGGTGCGGCTTTTGTGTCAGCCTTTTTCTTTGCTTTCATCGCATGGGTGTTCGACCCGGTGTCCGACGCGGTGGGGTCGGTGATACTCGAGGCAGAGGTGTTGCGTCCATTATTTACCACGATGTACAACATTCCGCTGGTTCCACTGACACGCTTTTACAACAGTATCACGATGGGTGCGGGTGTATTGAGTATCGTCTTGGCACCGGTGGTCTTTTTGGGCAGTAAGCGATTGATACTGCTATATCGGGAAAGAGTCGTGCAACGCTTCAAGAGCAGCCGCTGGTGGAAAATGTGGACTGGAACGGTATTTTTCAAATGGTATGCCACCTATGACAAATTCAGTGGATAACACCATGACGACAACTCAACCGGTGACAAAAAAGAAGGGGCCGATCCGTTTTGAGGCGGTCATCCCTTTGATGATCGTGATCGGCCTGATCGCGCTTTATTTCACCCTGTTTTTTGACACACATTTGCGTCGCGGCCTCGAATATGCCGCTACTCAGGCGAATGGTGCCGAGGTGAACATCGGCAAACTGGATACCAGTGTATGGAACGCATCGGTGGCGGTCGGCGATATCGAAATGACGAATCCCTTGCTGCCCTCGCGTAACCGTGTGCAGATCGGCGCGGTCAACTTCCGCATGATTTGGGATGCACTGCTGCGCGGCAAAGTGGTAATTGATGAGGCTTCGATACTCGACGTGCAGATCGACACACCCCGCAAAACCGCCGGCTATGTGCTGCCGCCAGCGCCGGTCAAGGAAGGGGATGGCACGACCGACAAGATGCTGGCGCAAATGAAAGAGGAATTTTCCGGGAATGTATTGGGCGACCTGGCAGCCATTGCGGCCGGTGCCGATCCCGGCGCGCAACTGGCCTCGATGGGCGTGGACCTGAAGAGCAGTGCCTATATCGCCGAAATGGAGAAATCGCTGGATGAAAAAAAGCAGCAATGGCAATCTCGTATCGACGCGATGCCCAAGGGCGAAGACTTTTCCGGGCTGCAGAAACGACTGGTCAACGTCAAGCTGGATAACCTGAAGGATGTTGCAGAGTTACAGGCATCGCTGAAAGAGTTGGAGTCGATACGCAAAGATTTTGATGCGAAGTCAAAATCGGTTACCGAAGCCGGCAAGACGC
>JBGSMU010000110.1:0-2624 GCA_041739955.1 Gallionella sp.
CATGAAGGCCGAAGTGGTTGCATGGGAGCAAGACCGAAACAACAGCTTGAAAAAGATTAACTGGCAATTTACAACTTCGGATGCGCGGACCAAGCTGACGCGTCTTTATCCGAAATTATAATTGTTACATGGTACTAGGTGTTGTCGTTCTCGGGATTTGGTACTCAGGGCTGCCGGACTCTAAGTCCAGAGTTTCTGTACTTCTCGATCAACATCCAAAGCTTAGGCCTGAATTCAGTTTCATCGACCAAGGTTTACCGATGACTGTTGAACAAATTCCCTTGGAGCAGGGGCCGTGGGTACTTGATGCGCTATGGGGTAAATTCATGGCAACTGGTGAAAGAACATTAGTCGAAAGAATCATCACAACTTTGCCATGGCTCGATATCAAAGGGGACACAAACCGACTTCTCATCGGTGGTTCGGCACGTTGGTCATTGACGTCAAACGCTATCCAACACAAACGAGTGCTGGAAATTTGCGAGGAAGCAGTGAAAACCCAAAGTGGTGAGGTGGCTGCAAAGCTTGGTGAGGTAATCGAAAATGCAAAGAAAGATCTGCAAACCCAGCATAACCCGGCAGTCAACACGGACGCTGCGCGATAAAGCCGCACAGCGCCGGTTACTTTTACGTTAGACCTCCCACGCCAATAGGTGACAAAAGGCACACATCGCAGTAAACTTGTCGCATGAAACCATTTCGCTGGAATCCTGATAAAAATGAGGCGCTGAAAGTTGAGCGTGGCATTTCGTTTGAGGTGATCACACTTGCGATTGAGGCCGATGGTTTGCTGGATGAATTACGCCATCCCAATACGGGGAAATATCCAAACCAGTCCGTTCTTGTCGTGGCATTTGATAACTATGTTTACTTGGTGCCTTACGTTGAAGAGCCGGATCACTATTTTCTAAAAACAGTGATCCCAAGCAGAAAGGCCACCCGTGACTACTTACTGAGGAGCAACCCTGATGAAAAAACTTGATGCATTTGAGAAAGAGATTTTGGATGCCTACGAAAAGGGCGAACTCAAGTCCACTTCTCCTTCTAAAGCAAAATTGGCAAAATTCAAAGCCGCCGCTACAGCTACTTTTCTCAAAGAAAAACGGGTCAATATTCGCCTGTCCACACCTGACCTGATGGATATTCAAGCCCGCGCACTCGAAGAAGGTATGCCATACCAGACATTGATCGCCAGCGTACTTCACAAGTTTGTGTCCGGGCGGCTTGTCGAGTCACCGTCCAGTCTAACCCGACGTTCAACCCGAACTCCGCAAAAGCGCGGAGCCGGTTAGTTCTACGTTAGCCAAACAATTATGCAGCGATACGACCGTTCTCGTTTTCTTGCCTTTGGTGTTTTACCGGCGGCCAACACCGTCGGATTGCTGCTCTACGGTTTGGGATTGGCTACTCATGGCACTGGTGGTGCCGGACGCTCGCTACCCGCGCTTGTGGTGCTTGCCGTCATTTGCCTGCTGATTGCCTTGGTTGCAACCGTCAAACGCGGCCGCGATATTGGTTGGGCAACGTGGATGACGATAGTGATTTTCTGGGTCACGCTGGGCATGGGACCAGTTTTGCTTGTCCTTATCGGCTATTTCGCTTTTGCGCAGACCAGGGAGCAGGCTGACCGATTCGGGCCACCTGCCACCCCCGCCACAACAAGCACATGGGTTTGGGCATTGATGAACCTGCTCTGGCCGTGGGTGGTGCTCGCCATTTTGGCCAAGGTGTTGTAGTTGAACACCCCGTCAGCGCCAAATCAAGAATGCGTGTCTGCCTAACCTATCTTTCCACCGGATGTTGCGCGATAAAGCCGCGCAGCGCCGGTGAATTCAAACGTAGCCAATGACCAATTGGGTGTGATGAAGTCGCTATGATTACCAGACGCAGCTTCATCAAAACGTTGTCTGTACTTCCCTTGATTGCCAGCCTGCCAAGGATTGCAAGCGCTCAGGATATCCCGGATTTTTCGCAACTGAAGGCAGGGTATGCACAGCGCCTGAAGAAGATCCTGGCTGCCGGTGAGCTGCCCTATATCGACATTGAGAGCTCATGCAATTCCAGAAAACTGGATATCGATTCGCTTGCGAAGAGCATGGATAGGCTCAACATCGGACTGATGGCACTTTCGGCAGATATCGGTAAGGGCCAGTTCGAGAATGGCGTTCGTTTTGACAACTTGTCGGAGCGTTTGCTCGCCAGTTATCCAGACCGCTTCATCCCTGTGGGTAATGGCGGGCAAAGACCATCCTTGACGGATGCCACAGACGAATTCCTCGAAGCACAGGGAGCCGCCGCCATGACGAAACAAATCATGCTGCTGGGCGAATATGAATTCCGTCATTACCCTTCGCCCAGACAGGCAAAACGCGGCGAGATGGATCGCGATGAACACGTTCCGATAGATGGCCCGATCGGGCAGCGGGTGTTCAGCATGAGTGAAAAAACAGGTATGCCGTTCCAGATCCATTATGAGATCGAAGATGAACTGCTGACGCCACTCGAAAACATGCTGGAACGATATCCGAATGCCAAGGTGATCTGGTGCCACCTGGGCCAAATACGCTATATCGAACGCGCGCCCCGCTACACGCCTGCGTATGTCGATAGCCTGATCAATCGTT
>JBGSMU010000119.1:0-6903 GCA_041739955.1 Gallionella sp.
TCAGCTTGCGGGCGCTTGATAAATTCAGCTAAAGCGTGGGAAACCCGGTTTAGCGCCAAGCTGTCCGGGTTTTTTGTTTTCAGGAGATGCAACCATGCCAGAAAAAAAATCATACCAGCCCGAAACATTGGCAGTACGCAGCGGTAGCGTACACAGCCAGTTCAACGAGCATAGCGAAGCGATGTTTCTGACCTCCAGCTTTACGTTCGAGAACGCGGCGCAGGCGGCAAGACGTTTTATCGGCGAAGAGCCGGGCAACATCTATGCGCGCTTTACCAACCCGACGGTCACGATGTTCGAGGAAAGGCTTGCAGCGCTGGAAGGCGCTGAGCAATGTGTCGCCACTTCGTCTGGCATGTCGGCCATCCTGTCGCTGTGCATGGGTTTGCTGAAATCCGGCGACCATATCGTCTCTTCTCGCAGCCTGTTCGGTTCGACGACCAACCTGTTCAACAATTACATCAAAAAATTCGGGGTTGAAACGACTTATGTGTCGCCAACGGATGCAGCCGAATGGAAAGCTGCCGTGCGTCCCGAGACTAAATTGTTCTTCCTTGAGACGCCTTCGAATCCGATGACGGAGATTTCGGATATCGTCGCGATCGCGGCGATCGCGAAACAGCATGGCGTACTTCTAGCGGTGGACAACTGCTTTTGCACGCCTATCCTGCAACGCCCCCTGGAATTGGGCGCGGATATCGTGATCCACTCCGCCACCAAATACATAGACGGTCAGGGCAGAGTGTTGGGCGGTGCGGTGCTGGGCAGCAAGAAATTGATGGAACCCGTCTATGGATTCCTGCGCACAGCCGGCCCGACCATGAGTGCTTTCAATGCATGGGTGTTTTTGAAAGGGCTGGAGACACTCAATTTGCGCATGGCGGCACATTCGGCTTCCGCGCTGGAACTGGCAGGTTGGCTTGAGGCGCAACCGAATGTCGCGCGCGTGTTTTATCCTGGCCTGCCATCGCATCCGCAGCATGCTCTGGCGTTAAAGCAGCAGAAGACCGGCGGTGGCATCGTCGCGTTCGAGGTAAAGGGCGGCAAGGATGCAGCCTGGCGCGTGATCGACAACACCCGGCTGCTTTCGATAACCGCCAATCTGGGCGACACGAAAACGACTATCACCCACCCGGCAACGACAACGCACGCGCGCATAAGCCCCGAGGCTCGCGCTGCTGCTGGAATCACCGATGGATTGCTGCGCATTGCGGTAGGGCTGGAATCCGTTATCGACATACAGGATGACCTTGCCAGGGGTCTGTGATGGATGATCTTGCGGCACAAGTGGGTTCGGTTCTCAAGGCGAACGGTTTGATGCTGGTAACCGCTGAGTCTTGTACCGGCGGGGGAGTGGCGCAAGCAATAACAGAAGTGGCGGGCAGCTCCTTCTGGTTTGAGCGGGGTTTCATTACCTACTCCAATGTTTCCAAGCAGCAGATGCTGGGTGTGCGTGAATCGACGCTAGAACAGCATGGCGCAGTGTCGGAAATGACCGCACTCGAGATGGTGGCGGGAGCGCTATGGCACAGTTCCGCGCAGATAGCGCTGGCGGTCAGCGGTATCGCAGGACCCGGTGGTGGCACGGAAGAGAAGCCGGTGGGGACCGTGTGGTTTGCATGGGGATTAAAGAGTGGCGAAGTTATCGCAAGCAGGCACCATATTCCCGGAAGCCGGGCAGAGGTTCGAGCCAGCGCAGTTCGTATTGCGCTTCAAGGTGTGCTGGAAATGATGGAAAGTCACTCTCGGACAGCCTGAAATCGAAATAGAACGAACGTTCTGTACAAGTTCGATTTGATATGCCACAATCCGGTACGAATTTTTAAAGGGGATCGCAATGGATGAGAATAAAAGCAAGGCGCTCGCGGCAGCATTGAGCCAAATCGAGAAACAATTCGGTAAAGGTTCGATCATGCGTCTGGGTGAAGGCGACGTCGTAAAAGACATACAGGTCGTCTCCACCGGCTCGCTGGGACTGGACATCGCGTTGGGGGTGGGCGGTTTGCCCCGCGGGCGTGTGGTGGAGATATACGGCCCCGAATCGTCGGGCAAGACGACGTTGACGTTGCAGGTCATCGCAGAGATGCAGAAGCTGGGAGGGACGGCAGCGTTTATTGACGCCGAACACGCACTCGATCCGCAATATGCGCAGAAACTCGGGGTGAAAGTGGAAGACCTGCTGATATCCCAGCCGGACAACGGCGAGCAGGCATTGGAGATCGCGGACATGCTGGTGCGATCAGCTTCAGTGGACGTGGTCGTGATCGACTCGGTCGCCGCGCTGACTCCCAGGGCCGAGATCGAGGGCGAGATGGGCGATGCGCAAATGGGTCTGCATGCCCGCCTGATGTCGCAAGCCTTGCGTAAGCTCACAGCCAACATCAATCGTTCCAATACCATGGTGATCTTCATCAACCAGATTCGTATGAAGATAGGTGTGATGTTCGGCAATCCGGAAACCACCACTGGTGGTAACGCCCTAAAATTTTATGCTTCCGTCCGGCTCGATATCCGCCGTATCGGCTCGATCAAGAAAGGCGATGAAGTGATCGGCAACGAGACACGCGTCAAAGTGGTAAAGAACAAAGTCGCACCGCCATTCAGGGAGGCTTTCTTCGATATCCTTTACGGAGAGGGGATTTCACGCGAGGGTGAGATCATCGACCTGGGCGTTCAGCACAAACTGGTGGACAAGGCCGGTGCCTGGTATGCCTATAAGGGCGAAAAGATCGGGCAGGGCAAAGACAATGCCCGCGAATATCTGCGTGAGCATCCGGAAATTGCACGCGAGATCGAGAACAAGGTGCGTGACGCAGTCGGGGTGGCAAAGCTTGAAGCCGCAGAGAAGCCGCCTGTAAAAGCCGAAAAATCTGCCGCCAAAGCAGCTGCCAAAGCAGGTGAGGAAAAAGCCTGAGGTCAGCCTACGAGCGCGTGCCCTGCAATATCTGGCGCGCCGTGAGTACAGCCGCGCCGAACTGTTCAGTAAACTGGAGCGGTATGCTCAGGCTGATGAGGATAGCGAATCCGTTACGGATCCGATTCATCAAACCGATGTGGATACGTTGCTGGACGACCTTACCGTTCGCGGCTGGTTGTCCGATGAACGTGCTGCCACGCAATTGGTGCATGCCAAAAGCGGCCGTTTCGGCCTGCAACGTATTGTCCATGAATTGCGGCAGAAGGGAATTGCCGAATATCTGATTGCCGACGCAACGTCGAAATTGAAAGAAAACGAATTGGAGTCCGCCCGCGATGTGTGGCGGCGAAAATTCGGAGTTCGGGCGCGGGATGCAAAAGAAAAAGCGAAACAGATGCGCTTCCTGCAGTCGCGCGGCTTTTCCATCGATGTGATCATCAATGTGTTGTGTGGCGTTGAGTCGCCTGAATAATTACCAGCCAACTTTCAACATTTTCGGGATAGGTTTCCCTTGACCGTTCCGGCAAGGATTTGATCCAAAATTCCAGTTGTTCACTTCACGCATTTAGTCGATTTATCCACCATGGAGGCGTAAAATATCTGCGCCAAATAATTGACGAAAATATCTACGGGGGTATGACGATGGAAAAGAGCCATGCAAACAAACCAGAGAAAGCAACCAAAGTTAAAGTGGCTGCAAAGGGCGCGCCAAAACTAGTTGCTTCCAAGAAGCGATCTAACGCACGTCTGGCCGTTCGTGGAGACACCCCGCCCAATCTGACGGTGGGAGGGATTAAATCATTTGAGGTCGGGCAGGCGATCGAAGCCGCGAATGCGTCAAAAGTCACTGCAGTAAAGGACATCCTTTCTACGGTTGCCTCGACCGATACCGCCGGGTTGGCGGAAGCGATCAGGGCCATAATGGATGGCGCATCGCCTGACGATGCTTCGGTATTGCGTAAAGCCTTATTGAGCCCGGAAGAGCCACTCAGCAAGATGCGCGCGTCCCCGGACGATCAATTGTCAGAGGATTGGCGTGATGGTGGTTACCCATACAAAAATCTGCTTTCGCGCAAGAGCTATGAAAAGCAGAAGTATCAATTGCAAGTCGAGTTGTTGAAACTGCAGGCTTGGGTGAAAGAAAAGGGGCAGAAGGTGGTGATTTTGTTTGAGGGGCGCGATGCAGCAGGCAAGGGAGGTACGATCAAACGCTTTATGGAACATTTGAATCCGCGCGGTGCGCGTGTGGTGGCGTTGGAAAAACCTTCTGAAGTCGAGCGCGGACAATGGTATTTCCAGCGCTATGTTCAACATTTGCCCACCGCCGGTGAGATCGTGTTGCTGGATCGTTCCTGGTACAACCGGGCCGGTGTGGAGAATGTGATGGGTTTTTGCACGCCGGACGAGTATTCCGAGTTCATGCGACAAACACCTGAATTCGAGCGCAATCTGGTACGCAGCGGTGTGTATCTGATCAAGTTCTGGTTCTCGGTCAGCCGTAAAGAGCAGCACCGTCGTTTCAAGGAGCGCAAGGTACATCCGCTCAAACACTGGAAGCTGTCGCCAATTGATCTGGCCTCGCTAGATAAATGGGAGGAATACACCAAGGCGAAAGAGGCGATGTTCTTCTACACCGACACAGCCGATTCGCCATGGACTGTGCTCAAGTCCGACTGCAAGAAGCGGGCACGCTTGAATGCCATGCGTTATGTTCTTCACAAGCTGCCTTATAACAACAAGAATATGGATGCAATCGGCCCCATGGACCCCTTGTTGGTCGGGCGCGCACATGTTGTGTACGAGCGCGGCGAAAAAGAGTCCGCGATACTTTGAGCTGAATTGATGGTTTTGCTCCATGCCTGCACTACGCAGGTATGGCGGCAATGGTATGATTACACGTCATATAAATCTGTTCGGGTGTATCGATGAAAAGCAGTGAAATTCGCCAGCAATTTCTGGATTATTTTGCCTCCAAAGGCCACATAGTTGTTTCCTCCAGTTCGCTGGTGCCGCATGAAGATCCCACATTGCTGTTTACCAATGCCGGGATGAACCAGTTCAAGGATGTGTTCCTCGGTTTCGACAAGCGTCCCTACACCCGCGCCGCATCTAGCCAGAAGTGCGTGCGTGCCGGCGGCAAGCACAACGATCTGGAAAACGTCGGGTACACCGCGCGTCACCACACCTTCTTCGAGATGCTGGGCAACTTCAGCTTCGGCGATTACTTCAAGCAGGATGCGATCAAATACGCGTGGGAATTGCTGACCGAGGTATTCAAACTGCCGAAGGAAAAGCTTTACGTCACCGTCTATGCCGAGGACGACGAGGCTTACGATATCTGGACGAAAGAAGTGGGTGTGCCTGTCGAACGCGTGATCCGCATTGGCGACAACAAGGGTGCACGCTACGCCTCCGACAATTTCTGGATGATGGGTGATACCGGCCCCTGCGGTCCATGCACCGAAATCTTTTACGACCACGGCGAACATATTCCCGGCGGCCTGCCCGGCACACCTGAAGAGGATGGCGATCGCTACATCGAGATCTGGAACAACGTGTTCATGCAGTTCAACCGCGATGAGGCCGGCGTGATGCATCCGCTGCCCAAGCCTTCGGTAGATACCGGCATGGGACTGGAGCGTATTTCGGCGGTTTTGCAGCATGTGCATGCCAACTACGAGATCGATCTGTTTCAGGCGTTGATCGCGGCTGCGGCACGCGAGACCAAATGTGACGATATGGATTCACCCTCGCTGAAAGTACTGGCAGACCATATCCGTGCCTGTTCCTTCCTGATCGCCGACGGCGTGATTCCCGGCAACGAGGGTCGCGGCTACGTGCTACGCCGCATCATCCGCCGCGCGATACGCCACGGTTACAAGCTGGGTGCGCGCGATGCATTTTTCTATAAGATGGTGTCGGATCTGGTCGAGCAGATGGGTGCGGCCTATCCTGAACTGGCCGCCGAACAGGTGCGCGTGAAAGGGATCCTCAAGCTGGAAGAAGAACGTTTCTTCGCGACCATCGAACACGGCATGGCGATACTCGAGACTGATCTTGCGGAGATGGCAAAGCAGGGCGTTTCGATATTCAACGGCGAAACTGCATTCAAGCTCCACGACACATTCGGTTTTCCGCTCGACCTCACTGCCGACATTTGCCGCGAGCATAGTGTGACCGTCGATGTTGCAGCATTCAACAAGGCCATGGCTCACCAGAAAGATCAGGCGCGTGCCGCCGGCAAGTTCAAGATGGCAGTGAACCTGGAGTATTCGGGTCCTACGACCACCTTCCACGGTTACGATACGCTGGAACACAAGGGCAACATCCTTGCGCTTTACAAGGAAGGCACTTCAGTGAACGAACTGCATGAGGGCGACCTCGGCGTGGTGGTACTCGACGACACCCCGTTCTACGCCGAGTCCGGCGGCCAGGTCGGCGATAGCGGTGAGCTGCGCAGTGTGCATGGTATTTTCGCGGTCGAGGATACACAGAAGATTCAGGCAGCTGTGTTTGGTCATCATGGTGTGGTGAAGACCGGCACGTTGACCGTGGGTAATGGTGTCACAGCCAAGGTGGATGTCGTGGCGCGTAGCCGCACGGTGCGCAATCACTCGGCAACTCACCTGATGCACAAGGCCTTGCGCGAGGTGCTGGGTGCGCATGTGCAGCAAAAAGGTTCGCAGGTCGATTCAGACAAGACGCGTTTCGACTTTGTGCAGAACCAGCCGATGAGCGATGCTGAGATACGCCGGGTGGAGACTATCGTCAATGCCGAGATACTGGCGAATGCCGAGACGCAATCGCGTGTGATGGCTATTGAGGAAGCACAGAAGACCGGCGCGATGATGTTGTTCGGAGAAAAATACGGCGACGAAGTTCGCGTGCTGGATATCGGTTCGTCTTGCGAACTGTGCGGCGGCACGCATGTGAAGCGCACCGGCGACATTGGCCTGTTCAAGATCGTGGCGGAGAGCGGCGTGGCC
>JBGSMU010000132.1:0-2681 GCA_041739955.1 Gallionella sp.
TGCGTCTGATGAACGGGAAATCGTCCGGAATGGTCGGCGAAATGACCCTTGCCAGGGTAATTTCCGGCCAACTCGAACATCTGCAACAGAATGTGCGCTCGTCGTTTTCATTTATTGCTACTTATTCAGACCTTCCTTAGATCATTCTTGCTGAATCAATTGGATTCCGCCCCCGTATCATTGCCTTACCTTTGACATATTACGCTATGCGTAATACCATTGCCGTCATGATCAAGTCGTTTAACTGCAAGGATACCCAAGCGTTGTTTGAAGGGAGCAGTCCGCGACGCTTCCGCACGATCCAGGCGGTGGCCGAACGCAAGCTGACGCAACTTGACGCCGCAGCCACGCTGGACTTTCTCCGCGCACCGCCGGGCAATCGCCTGGAAGCCTTGAAGGGAGATCGCAAGGGGCAACACAGCATCCGGGTGAACGACCAATGGCGAATATGTTTCAGGTTCAAGGCTGGCGACGTATTCGATGTCCAGATCGTCGATTATCACTAAGGAGACCGACATGGTTAAAAATGGAATGCGCCCGGTACATCCGGGAGAAATATTGCGCGAGGAATACCTCGTGCCTATGGGCATGAGCGTGCACGCTCTGTCGCAGGCATTGCGCGTGCCCGCCACGCGGCTACACGAGATCACCAAGGAGCGCCGCTCCATCACGCCCGATACCGCATTGCGGCTGGCACGCTACTTTGGCACGGACGCACAGTCCTGGCTGAACCTGCAACTGAGCTACGATTTGAAGATTGCCGAAGCCGAACTGAAAGATCGCATCGAGCGTGAAGTCGAAGAGATGGCGGCGTAGCACGCCCACAGCCCATCCGCAAAACGATTCGACTCCGGTTCTTTTTGTTCCTCCACCTGCAAGGGGGAGGGGATTCGTCTCCTTCCCCCTTGCAGGGGGAAGGGTGGGATGGGGGTAGAAATGTTGCAATCCAGCATTGCTTTGGATAATTACAACATTACAGTGCTTAAAGTAGTGCCATGAGGCTGCGTCCCCATATCATTGCCAGCCAAAGTAAAAACGATTCAACTCCGCTTCTTTTTGTTCCTCTAAGGTTTGCTCTGTACCGATCATTTCCAGATATCCACGACCACACCGCGTTCGCGGATGGCGTCAGCCCGCTCGCGGATGTAACGCTGCAGATTGGTTTGCTTCTTGTAAGCGCCCGAGGTGACATATTCCAGCACCGACTGGAAATGAAAGCTTTTCATAAAAGCTTCGATCCGGATCACTTCCTTGCCGGCATCAAATATCACCACCGTTGGCACGTAGCCGATCTTGAGTTCGTTCGCCCAATCCCGTGCCGTGGTTTTTCTGCCATCCGGTGTGGTCACCGGCGTTCTATCCCACCGATCCAGCTGGATCACGTTGTATTGTCCGATCAGCTTCAGCGTCTCCGGGTCTTGCAGGATCTTGCTGTGCATCAGGTCGCAACCCGCACAATCCTTCTGCTCAAAGAATACGGCCAGCGGTTTGCCCATTGGTTTGTCCAGCGATTTTTCGGGGGCGAGCTTGTTCAGGTTGTAGGGAGGTTTGGAAAAAAAAGGTTCCGATTGAAGCACCCCCTTCGAGGGTGGCGGGGCAAGCTTGGCGTAGTATTCCGGGAAGGTCAGTGACACTTCCTGTTTTTCCCCCGCGTATTTCAGTGCCGCAAGAAACTGGTGAGGCGGGTAATAACCGTTGAGGCGCAAAACGGTTTCGCCCTTTTCATCGATCAGCAATATGCTGGGGGTGAACCAGACCTGGAGTTTCGCAGCGAGTTGTTTCTCCGTCAGCTTGCTGCCGGAAAGATCGGTCACCTCCCGGTCCCCCCAGATATTCAGGTCGACCGCATCGAAGTGCTTGCGGGTGTAATCCACGATGTGTGGCTGGCTGAAATTGGTATTGAACAGTTCGGCACAGTACGGGCAGCCATCCTGCCCAAAATAGAGTAACAGCCGTTTGCCGTTGCGAGATGCCTCTGCGACATCTTCGGGCATGTCCAGGAAGCCTTGTTTGAACCAATCGGGAATACTGTATACGCCTGCACCGCGGAATTCGGCCTTCTCTGCCGCTAAAGCCGTCATGCCCGTCAATCCCATCGTGCCCATCAATGACGGGATCGCGAACAAACCCAGCACTGCCATCCATGTCACAAATATCTTCTTCATGTTCACCCCCCGACTGGTTGACTTGCACATAGTCCGGAATAACACGGCTCGCCGATCTCCCAGCGCGTACCCCATAAAACATGACACGATGCAGATGGTAACACCGCAGCATCATGGTGTCGGCACAACTACTTGCTGATGCTCGTACCGCTTGCCCGTTGCGCGGCAAGCTCCTTCAGGTAATCCCCGATATCCCATTCGCACCCGCCACAGCCGGAAAGCGCACCCGTCCATCTTGATATCGCCTGAATATCCATCCCCTGCTCGAACAATCTTTGGATGTACTCGCGCTTCGTGCCACTGCAATGACACATCACTGGATCATCTGGGCTGTCGGGTTTCGGTTCCATCTGTTCCGGCGATTAGTTTGACGGGGTGAGCTTCCCTCGGTTTTTCGTCTTCCAAGAAGTGGCGTTCATGCTACCAGCTTTTCTTTCTGCTGAGCAATAAGCCAGTCTTCCAGAAACTTCATTGGTGACTTGTAGCCCAGTGTCGAGTGTTGCCGTTTCCGGTTGT
>JBGSMU010000134.1:0-9486 GCA_041739955.1 Gallionella sp.
CGGACCAAACGGGACGCGCCATCAAGAGAATTTTTCGGCCCGGCTGTCTGGGCAGGTTCATGCGAACCTCGGTGATAGGAAGTTACGGGATCAAGTCGTTGTTATACGGCACACTGCTCCCCGCACCTGATATTGGGAAAAGATGTTCGGATGTCATGCTTGGCGTGCGTGATGCCGGCTTTGAAGTCGGTATCCAAAGCTACAATCATTACCGCTGGCAGGAATATGCGGTTGAAAAGGATGAAGTGTGGACACGGAATGAGATGCAGCTTGCGGTCGACTGTTACACCGAGATATTTGGCGAGGCTCCCCACACATTTTCCGCTGCCAGTTGGCAGACCAACCGTCATGCGCTGCGTTTGACGCAACGCATGAACTTTGAATACTGTTCGGACACGCGCGGTGTTCATCCTTTCATTCCCACATGGCGTGCAGAGATCATCAATTGCCCGCAGGTGCCGACTACGTTGCCGACATTGGATGAGCTGATAAATATGAACGGCATCACAATGGAGAATATTGCCGGGCACGTTTTGGGATTGACCGGTGATTCTTCCGCCAAAGCACATGTCTTCACCTTGCGGGCAGAGCGCGAAGGAGGCAAGTGGTTGCCTTTATTCGAGCAATTGTTGCAGGGCTGGAAAGATCAGGGTTACGAAATAGTGTCTTTGCGTCGCTACCTGCAAGGTATTGATTTAACCTCCTTGCCGCATATTGAAGTCGAAATGCGGGAGGTGGAAGGTTGCATCAGCAAGTTTGCATATGCAGCCGATCCACAGTGAAATTGGAATATTCTTTGAAACCAAGTGGAACTTTCTGCCGGAGTATTGTTCCATTCAAGGTTTGGATAATTTATACCTTAATACCTTGCATGAATTGCACTTTCCCCAACCGCGATAAATCACAGTTTCAGCTTCAAGATATCTTGACTGAAAGCGTTTTTTTTTGCAGGGGGTTTTCGCTGAGGAAGGTTGCTTTGTGGATAGTGTTGGCCATCACATTGATATGTTCGACTGATGTGAATGCAGTTGAATATGTTGATGAATTCCTCGGGGGCTATCTTGGGTTGAGTATGGGGATGAACAACGCGCGATCAACGGGAACATTAAAATCCCAGAGCGAGAGGACTATCGCCTACCTGATACAGGGGGGATATATTCAGGGCGGGTACAACTATAAATTCAGCAAGTATGTTCTCGGTGTGGGCGGCTACGCGGATATGAACGCATATGAGCTGCATAAAAACAAGCTTGCATACGGCAGCCTTGTCTATGGTTTGAATGTCAAGGTTGCCACGCCGGTCGAGCATTGGCTGCCATATGCCAGATTGGGATACGGTTACGGCTCGGCAACCAGTGATTTGCGCTCTGTCAGCGGAGTGGGACTTACTTACGGCATTGGTGCCGAATATAAATATTCCAATCAATGGAGCGCAGTTGTCGAATATAAGGCCAGTGATTTCACCGGCAATTCGACCACTGTTAAGAATAAGGCAGTCCTGTTCGGACTTAACTATTATTTCGATAAACCTGTCGTTATTGAAGATGTGGTTGATGAAGTCGATTATGCACCACTTGAAGTGATTGAAGAGGCTCCTCCCGAGTTTGCTCCCCCGATCTAACGAGATTTAATCCTTAATATATTTGGCTGTTGATTGGCTGGAACTTTTCAAAGGTTGCATCATTCAAAATATAGTACTAGAATGGTTCTATATGAGGAGTTTCTTATGTTGAGATTGAGCAAATTGGCTGATTACGGCTGTCAGGTCATGGCATATATGGCCAGTGACAAAGCCATACACAGTGCTACCGAGGTGGCCTCGGCTCTGGATATGGCCGTACCGACTGTCAGCAAGATTCTGAAAATGCTGGTCCGTAACAAACTTGTCGTGTCGGTGCTGGGAGCGAAAGGTGGTTATACGCTGGCACGCATGCCCGCAGAGATCTCAATCGCAGATATTGTCGGTGCGATGGATGGCCCGATCTCGATCACCGAATGCAGCAGTGAAACATCCTGTGCGCGTGAGTCACAGTGTTCAACACGGGGTAAATGGCAGGGAATCAATCTCATCATTCAGGATGCGCTGGACAAAGTGAGTTTGGTGGAAATGATCAAACCCAAACACCAGGTTATAGACACAAGCGCGATTCGTACGCGCAGGGCATCTGTTTAATATAGGAGATAGACATGACGATCACATTAACTGAATCGGCAGCAAAGCATATCAATAGCCAAATCGAGAAAAGCGGCAAAGGCATAGGCTTGCGGCTGGGCGTGAAAAAATCCGGTTGTAGCGGTTTTGCCTATGTACTGGACATCGCCCAGGAATTGCAGGAATCGGACAAGGTGTTTGAGAGCCACGGCGCAAAGGTGCTGGTTGATGGCGATAGCCTGTCTTTTCTCGATGGCACCGAGATCGATTACGCGCAACAGGGTCTGGGCCACGCGTTCAAGTTCAACAATCCCAATGTCAAAAACCAGTGCGGTTGCGGCGAGAGTTTTGCCGTTTAAGGATTAATTATGTGTGCCTTTGGAAATTTACTATTGCGGGATGCATCGCCAGGAGCCGCGCAGCGAATGACGGGGCATATCGTATTGATAGACGAGGAAAGAGCGAGCACGCGACACCGCGATTTGCCCGCAAAATAAATTTATGAGTACAGCACTGCATAATCTGGTCAATCAGCCATACAAGCATGGCTTCGTGACCGACATCGAGTCCGAGTCCGTTCCCAAAGGATTGAGCGAGGACGTGATTCGGATGATTTCGGCCAAAAAGCTTGAGCCTGAGTGGCTACTCGAATTCCGTCTGTCCGCCTATCGTCACTGGCTGACGATGGAAGAGCCGTCATGGGCGAATGTAAGTTATCCGAAGATCGATTTCCAGGACATCATCTATTTCTCACAGCCCAAGCCCAAGAAGCAGCTTAACAGCCTGGACGAGGTCGACCCGGAATTAAAGCGTACCTTCGACAAACTGGGTGTGCCTCTGCATGAACAAAAACTGATGACCGGCGTCGCGGTCGACGTGATCTTCGACAGCGTTTCGGTGACGACTACCTACAAGGCCAAGCTCGCCGAGATCGGCATCATCTTCTGCTCCTTTTCCGAAGCGGTGCGCGAACATCCCGAGTTGATCAAGCAGTACTTGGGCAGCGTCGTGCCGACAAGCGACAATTTCTATGCGGCACTGAATTCTGCTGTGTTCACCGATGGTTCGTTCTGCTTCATCCCGAAAGGGGTCAAGTGCCCGATGGACCTGTCCACCTATTTCCGCATCAATACGGAAGGCTCGGGCCAATTCGAGCGTACGCTGATCGTTGCCGAAGAAGGTGCATCTGTTTGTTATCTGGAAGGCTGTACTGCACCCCAGTTTGATACCAACCAGCTGCATGCCGCGGTGGTCGAGCTGGTCGCGCTGGATAACGCGGACATCAAGTATTCAACGGTGCAGAACTGGTATGCCGGTGACGAGAACGGCAAGGGCGGCATCTACAACTTCGTCACCAAGCGCGGCCTGTGCAAGGGCGTCAACTCGAAGATCTCCTGGACCCAGGTCGAGACGGGATCGGCGATCACCTGGAAGTATCCGAGCTGCGTGTTGCTGGGCGACAACTCGATCGGCGAATTCTATTCGGTGGCGCTGACCAATCATATGCAACAGGCCGATACCGGCACGAAGATGATCCATGTGGGCAAGAACACCCGCAGCAAGATCATCTCGAAAGGTATTTCCGCAGGACGTTCGAGTAATTGTTACCGCGGTCAGGTCAAGATAGGTAGCCGTGCGGCCGGTGCGCGGAATTATTCACAGTGTGATTCGATGCTGATCGGCGACCGTTGCGAGGCGAGCACGTTCCCGACCATAGACGTGCAGAACACCAGCGCACTGGTCGAGCACGAGGCATCCACCTCCAAGATAGGCGAGGATCAGATGTTCTTCTTCGCCCAGCGCGGTATTGACTCTGAAGAAGCGATCTCGATGATCATCAACGGCTTTTGCAAGGATGTGTTCGTGCATCTGCCGATGGAATTTGCGGTCGAGGCAACCAAGTTGCTCGGCCTGAAACTTGAAGGGAGTGTAGGGTGATTAACAACGGAAGCAGGGTGTTGCTGGAAGTAAAGGGTCTTCATGCGTCTGTAGAGGGTGTGGAGATACTGAAGGGGGTCGATCTCACGGTTCGTGCCGGAGAAGTGCATGCCATCATGGGTGTCAACGGCTCGGGCAAGAGTACTTTTTCAAAAGTGCTGGCCGGTCATCCGGACTACACCGTGACCAAGGGTAGTGCGATGTTCGAAGGTAAGGATCTATTCTCGCTGGAGCCGGAAGAACGCGCACGGGCGGGCGTGTTCCTTGCATTCCAATACCCGGTCGAGATCCCCGGTGTATCCAACAGCGCCCTGTTGCGCCTTGCTTACAACACCCTGCAGACCGAACGCGGTCTGGAAGAACTCGACCCGCTCGAGTTCGACGACCTGTTGCAGGAAAAGATCAAGATCGTGGAAATGGATCCCGGTTTCCTTAGCCGCAGCGTCAACGAAGGGTTCTCAGGTGGTGAGAAAAAACGCAACGAGATATTGCAGATGGCCGTGCTCGAACCGAAGCTGGCTATCCTCGACGAGACCGACTCCGGCCTTGATATCGACGCGCTGCGCATCGTCGCGAGCGGCGTGAACAAGCTGCTCACTCCGGATAATGCCGTGGTGATGGTGACGCACTACCAGCGCCTGCTCAATTACATCGTGCCGGACTATGTTCATGTGATGAGTGCCGGTCGTATCGTCAAGACCGGCGGCAAGGAACTCGCCCTGGAACTGGAGGCACGCGGTTACGATTGGCTCAAGGTGGCTGCGTAATGGTCACCAGGGAACAATGTTTCGAGCACTTGCTGCTTGGCAAGCCACCCACATCCGAAGGCTGGCTGGCTCGGCTGCGTAGCGACGCGCAGACCAGCGCGAAGGCACTTAACTTCCCGTCGGAACGTCATGACGACTGGCGTCTGACCGATCTTTCGGCGCTGCTACAGCATTCGTTCCAGCCGGTGGGTACGCTTGCAAAGCTGGCACCGAAAGACATATCCGGTTTCCTGATTCCGGACACGATACGGCTGGTGTTCGTCGACGGCAGTTACGACGCCGGACTTTCCGACCTGACTAAGGCGGATGGAAACGTGGATGCAGGCGCGTTGACAGAGCGTCTGGGAGACAAGCAGATCGAGGTTCATTTCGCCCGTCACGCCGTCTTCAGCGAAGATGCATTTGCAGCGCTCAATACCAGCCAGTTCGATGACGGTGCCTGGGTGCAGGTAAGCGGCGAGCTGGCAGCGCCTGTTCATATATTAAACATCTCGACCCAACGGGAAACGCCATCCGCGATCTATCCGCGTGCACTTGTCGTGATGAATGCGAACAGCCGTGCGACAGTAATCGAGGATTACGTCGGGTTGGGCGATGGCATTAGTTTCTCCAACGCGGTTACCGAGATTGTGATGCAGGAGCATGCGCAGTTGCAGCATGTACGGGTACAGCGCGAGGCGAAAAGTGCCTTCCATTTTGGCTATTGTGCTGTCGACGCGGGTAAGGGCAGTGTCTATACCTCGACCGCACTCGCATTCGGCGCGCGCGTTTCGCGCCATGAACTGCATGTCGCACTGAAAGGCGAGGGGAGTGAAGTCACGCTGAATGGCCTTGCACTGATCGCCGGCCGCCAGATCGCCGACACGCATACCAGGATCGACCATGCCGTACCGCGCTGCAAGAGCAATCAGTTGCACAAATGTATCGCCGACGGCTCAGCACATGCGATCTTCAGCGGCAAGATCATGGTGCACGAGGGTGCGCTGGGGACCGACTCGGTACAGAGCAGCCGCAACCTGCTGCTGTCCGGCAAGGCACATATCGATACCCAGCCGCAACTGGAGATATTCAACGACGACGTAAGCTGCAAGCACGGCGCCACGATAGGGCAGATCGATGCCGATGCGTTGTTCTTCCTCAAGAGCCGGGGATTGACCGAGGAGCGCGCGCGCAACCTGCTGACCCACGCATTCGCAGCCGAGATCATCGAGAAGATCCCGGTGCCGTCTCTGGTCGAATCATTGGGCCGGACGATACTGGATGAACGTATGAAAGCAGGCGTATGAAGATCGACAGTACCAATATAGAAAAGATACGCGCGGATTTCCCGATCCTGAAACTGCAGGTCTCCGGCAAGCCGCTGGCCTATCTGGACAACGCCGCCAGCAGCCAGATGCCGCAGCAGGTGATCGACCGCATCGTGCGCTACCAACAGGCGGAGCACTCCAACATCCATCGCGCGGTGCATTACCTGAGCGAACTCGCTACCCGCGAATACGAGGAAGCGCGCGTCAAGGTGCAGCAGTTCATCAAGGCCAAGGAATCGCGCGAGGTGATCTTTACGCGCGGCACCACCGAATCGATCAACCTGGTGATGCATGGCTACGGGCGCAGTTTTATCGGCAAGGGAGACGAGATCATCCTGTCCGGGCTGGAACACCACGCGAACATCGTTCCCTGGCAGATGCTGGCCGAGGAGAAGGGCGCGGTGCTGCGCATCATCCCGATGAACGATGCGGGAGAACTGCTCATCGATAAATACGAAGCGCTGTTCAACGAGAAGACCAAGTTCCTCGCCTTGACCCATGTGTCAAATGCATTGGGGACGGTGAATCCTGTAAAGGAAATGGTCGCCTATGCGCACAGTCGCGGCGTGCCGGTTTTGCTCGACGGCGCACAGGCTGCTCCACATCAGGCGATCGATGTGCAGGACCTGGATTGCGATTTCTACGCGTTCTCAGCCCACAAGATGTGCGGCCCCACCGGCATCGGTGTGCTGTACGGCAAGGCGCAGTTGCTCGAGAAGATGCAGCCTTTCATGGGCGGAGGCGACATGATCCTCTCGGTGACCTTCGAGAAGACCACTTACAACGTCATCCCGGGGAAATTCGAGGCGGGCACACCACCCATCATGGCTGCGATCGCTCTCGGTGCGGCGATCGATTACCTGCAAGGGATCGGGTTGGACAATATCGCGTCATACGAGCATGAGTTGCTGGAATATGCGACTGGCAAAGTTTCGGCGTTGCCCGGAGTCAGGATCATCGGGACGGCCAAACACAAGGCTGCGGTCTTGTCCTTCGAGATCGAAGGTGTGCATCCGCATGATGTCGGCACGATATTGAACGATGACGGTATCGCGATCCGCACCGGCCACCATTGTGCGCAGCCTGTGATGGAGCGCTTCTGCGTGCCTGCGACCGCTCGCGCTTCCTTTGCTTTCTACAATACTCCGGCAGAGATCGACAAACTGGTCGACGCTATTTGCAAGGTGCAGGAGATGTTCTCATGAGCGATACCACTTCGACAAATATGCGCCAGCTCTATCAGGAGGTGATCCTCGACCATAACCGCAAGCCCAGGAATTGGGGCGCGATCGAGGGAGCGAATCGCCATGCCGAGGGCCACAACCCGCTGTGCGGCGACCATATCAAACTGACGATGAATGTTGCTGGCGACAAGATAGAGACCATTGCCTTTGAAGGCCACGGCTGTGCGATCTGCAAGGCTTCATCGTCGATGATGACCGGTGCGGTCAAAGGCAAGTCCGTGGAAGAAGCGGAAAAGATGGTCGAAGAATTCCGTGGCATGACCACCGGTACGCTAGACCCCGAGACCCAGGAGAATCATCTTGGCCGCCTGAAAGTCTTTGCCGGTGTCAAGGATCTGCCTTCGCGCGTCAAGTGCGCGATCCTGCCCTGGCACACGCTGCACGCCGCGTTGCATTCTGAAGCATCTGCCTCAACCGAAGGACAATCCGACCCGGTGCCAGACTCCGGGATGGTCGCATAACCAATCAATCCAGCCAGCTGAATTACTATGCCTAAAATCGCCGACATTGAAGACACACCGAACCCGAACGCGGTCAAATTTGTACTCAAGGAAAGACTGACCTGGGGAACGGCACACTCGTTCGATAACGCCGCCGCTGCAGCCACGGATCCGTTGGCTTCGGCATTGTTCGCCATACCGCATGTCACCAACGTCTATTACACCGACAAGTGGATCACCGTCACGCAGGATGGTGGCGCCGACTGGCCGACACTGTTGCGCGAAGTTGCGATGCCTATCCGCGAGGCTGAGGCAGCGGTAAAGCCCGATCTGGAGACCACCGAAAGTTTTGACGATGAGCCCCGGCTTGCCGCGATCCGCGAATTGCTCGACCAGCAGATCCGCCCAGCGCTGATGTCGGATGGCGGTGACCTGCAGATCGTCGGGTTGGAAGGTAACATGCTCTCGATACGCTACTTCGGCGCTTGCGGGAGTTGCCCGAGCTCGCTTGCCGGGACACTGAATGCGATCGGCCATCTGGCCCGCACCATAGAACCGGACATCGAGGTTCAGGTCGTGTGAGAATGGGTAAAGCTATACACCACGAAGTACACAGAGGACATGAAGTGTATTTCGGAGATTGCTCTAACTTCGAGTTCTTCGTGGTGCAAACAGGGATTTTAAAATGAGCGGTTGGGTCGATGTCGGCAAAGCCGAGGGGATCGTTCCCGGTCATCCCGCGCATATCGAACTCGACGGTACTTCCATTGCAGTATTCAAGCTCGAGGATGGTTTTCATGCGATCGAGGATGTCTGCACCCATGACGGTGGCCACTTGACCGGTGGTTGTGTCGAGGGTGACCAGATCGTCTGTCCGCGCCATGGCGCGCGTTTCTCCATCAAGACCGGAGAGGCGCTGACTGCACCAGCCTACGAACCTACCGCCATATTCCCCGTTCGCATCGAGAAAGGTATCGTGCAAGTCAGGGACGATCGCTGGGATTGAATGCTGTTCAGTGCTGCTTCCACCAGTTTGCGATGACATTCCCCACGGCGGGATTGACTAGGTAGCCATAGGAACGATGGCAGTTCAGTCCTTCCTCGTTGCGATAGAAATTGTAGATGCCCGTGCAGTGATCCTCGATTGACTCGACCAGACCCTGTTCTAGCATTGCCTTGAAACTGTGGTGCAGATTCCGTTCCAGCGCGGTGACATCACCCTCTGCCGAGATGTTTATCCAGCGCCGTATCATGCCCGGGTAACTTTTAAGAGCCTGATCTTTCATCCCCATCAGGTTCCGTTGCACATAATGCATACCCAGCGGGCAGGCCAGTGTCAGGAAATCCAGCTTGGCATCCAGACCCTCTTCGTGCGACAGTTCCCATAGCGCATCGTAGGCGATCACCGAACCGAGGCTGTGTCCGATCAGCAAGACCGGCTCCTGTTTCAGGAGGATGGGGCGCAATATCCCCTTCAGCAATTCGCGAATTTCGTGGGTGAGCTTCCCTCGGTTTTTCGTCTTCCAAGAAGTGGCGTTCATGCTACCAGCTTTTCTTTCTGCTGAGCAATAAGCCAGTCTTCCATAAACTTCATTGGTGACTTGTAGCCCAGTGTCGAGTGTTGCCGTTTCCGGTTGT
>JBGSMU010000146.1:0-17371 GCA_041739955.1 Gallionella sp.
CCGATCGACCCGATGAAGGTCATCACGATGATACAGAGCAAGCGTCACATCAAGATGGCGGGACAGGACAAGTTGCGCATCGAATTAAAGTATGGGGACTTGAAACAAAGGGTGCTGGCGATCACGCAATTCTTCAGGGAACTGGTCTAATATCATGGGCATATGCATATAGCCTGACTGTACTATTCCGCTGAATCGCCCGACGAATCGCAATTCGTCAGCCAGCCACCGGAGACGTTCAAATCTCATTACTTCATTACGGAGAGCGACATGCCACGTGCCATTCTATTGATTCTCATGTTTGCCCTGGCTCCTATCAGCCATGCCGAAGAAACGGCTTTCAACCGTGTCGATTTCAATATCGACGCAACGCGCAAGGTGACCAACGACCTGCTCAGCGCGCAAATGAGCATAGAGGTGAACGACCCCTCTCCCGCGCGTATCGCACAATCGCTCAATACCGCCATCAATGCGGCGCTCAAGGCATCCAGCCGTTTCCCCGCTGTCAATGTCAGCAGCGGCAATCACAGCACGTATCCGGTCTACGACAAGAAAAACACTTTAAGCGGGTGGCGCGGCAATGCGCAGATTCAATTGGAAAGCGGTGATTTCAAAGCTGCCGGCGAGCTGATCGGGAAACTGCAGCAAGACTTGCAACTCACCGGAATCAGTTTTTCCGTTGCTCCCGCTACCCGGCGTGAAGTTGAAACCGCTTTGATAGAGGAAGCGTTAGGCGCTTTCCTGAAGCGTGCCGACACGATACGCGCGTCGTTAGGCGGCCGCGCCTACAAGATCTTGCATATCAGCCTCAACCAGAATGGCTATCAAACCCGGCCACTCCTGGGCCGCGCCATGATGGCCATGAGCGAGGATGCCGTGGCACCTGATCTCGCTGGCGGCGACAGCAACCTGACAGTACAGGTGTCCGGCACGATAGAAGTGGTGATGCCTTAACTTCAACCCAGTAGGGTGGGCACGATTTTGTGCCCACGCGGCAATTCAATAGAAGGTGGGCACTACGTGCCCACCCTACGATTTTAAGGTGTTGTATTTTCGCTTTTCATCCCCTGTGCGCCGCCGAGTAGCGCAGGCGGGTCAGGGAATTCTGACGAATATGTTTGAGCACGTGGACGCGTAGCGGATCGTGCGAGTTTATGAGGAAGCCTGACTTGCCGAGCAACGCAGGGCACCGCGTAGCGGCGGCAAACCGGGGCGGCGTTTCTTGGATTACTTTCTTTGGCCGCACAAAGAAAGTGATCGGCGTGCGGGGCCGCACCCCGCGACTTTGACTTTTGTCATTCGTGCTTCGACAGGCTCAGCACGAACGGAGTGAAGGAACAACTACTTCACCCCTAACCGCCACAACGAAGTCACCTCTTGCGCGCGCGCCGTGTGCAAAGGGTCACCGGCATCGGCAACCTTGGCGTGATTCGGCCGAACGTCCAACCGTTCGATGACTTGCAGGCCGGATGACTCAAACCATTGCACGAGTTCCTCGCGTGTACGCAGCCCGAGATGCTCGGCGATGTCGGAAAGGATCAGCCAGCCTTCGCCGCCCGGTTCCAGATGTTCTGCCAGCCCGGCGAGGAAGCCACGCAGCATATGGCTATCGGGATCGAAGATCGCGTGCTCAATCGGCGAACTTGGGCGCGCGGGTATCCACGGCGGGTTACACACGATCAGCGGTGCCTTGCCTGCCGGGAACATATCTGATTGAACCACTTCCACCTGCGCATCCAAACCGAGACGGGCGATGTTCTCTTTGGCACAGGCCAGCGCGCGCTGGTCCTGATCGGTGGCAACGATGCGTTTGACGCCGCGCCGTGCCAGCACTGCGGCCAGCACGCCGGTGCCGGTGCCGATGTCGAATGCCAATTCATTTGATGCCAGCGGCGCGGTATTCACCAGCTCTACGTATTCACCGCGTACCGGCGAGAACACACCGTAGTAAGGATGGATGCGTGCGTCCAGGCCCGGAATTTCGACACCTTTTTTGCGCCACTCGTGCGCGCCGACCAGGCCGAGCAGTTCGCGCAGCGAGACGACCGAGGCTTCTTTCCCCGCGCCGTAGACTTCGTTGCAGGCCTGCTTCATGTCCGGCGCGCGACGCAGGGGAATGGTGTAATCGCGATCCAGCGGGATCAGGATCATCGCCAGCGAGCGTGCGCGCTGCGACTGCGCCTGACGGTGCAGGTGGAATGCTGCGCCCGGTATCGCAGGTTCTGATTCAATCTTGTTCGCGGCAGGCTTGCGCTTCTTCCTGCTGTCGATGCGGCGAGACATCGCCTGCATCAATTGTTTCGCGTTCTGGAAGTCGCCGCGCCACAGCAGTGCCGTGCCTTCGCAGGCAAGTCGATAGGCGTCGTCCGCCTTAATCGTGTCATCAGCGATGATCACGCGCCTGGGTGGTGGTGCACCGCCCTCTGAGCGCCAGCGCGCGGAAGATTCTTTGCCTGCTTCGGTCCAGCTGATGGTGGGGTGCATGGGATACCTGACGTGATTACAGCGGTTGGAAACTCATCTGGTGCAGGCAACCTCGGTACAGGTCGCCAACGCGGTTATCAGAACGGGACGGGATTAATATCCCAGCGCCCGTGCGCCCTGATAGAACGCAAAACTGACCACCCATGCCAACCCCAGCGACCACGCCAGTGAAAGTATGGTGAATTTGGTCTGCTTGGATTCGCTTTGCAGCGTGGCGATGGTGGCCAGGCACGGAGTATAGAGCAGCGTAAACAACATGAAGCTGTAGGCCTGTACCCAGTCGAGCTGCATACCTATCGCGCCGCTGAGTGCATCGCCGGAGAGGCTGTAGATCACCGCCAGCGCGCCGATGACGATCTCCTTGGCGATGAAACCGAAGATCAGGGCGATAGTGAGTTGTTCGTTGATACCGAGCGGCGCGAAGAAAGGATGCAGCGCACTGCCTATCATGCCGGCATAGGTATCCGCACTCGCGGGTACTGCGGACGACGGCAGATTGGTCAGCAGCCACACCATCACCACGCCGGCGACGATGAACTTGGTGGCACGACGCAAAAAGTGGCGCACTTCCAGCCAACCGCGCAACACCATCTGGCGTGTAGTAGGGAACCGGTACGGGGGCAGTTCCAGCACGAACGGTTCGTTATTCTTGAAGCGTCCCTTGAAGATCAGTGCCGTGATGATCGCGGTGGCGAAGCTGAACAGGTACAGGCTGAACAGGACGAGCGGAGCCGCTTTTGCCGAGAACAGCGCGGCAGTAAAGAAGATGAATACCTGCAAACGCGCTGAACACAGCGAGAGCGGTATCACCAGCATGGTCAGCAAGCGCATCGCACGCGAACGCATCACGCGGGTTCCCATCAGCGCCGGCACGTTGCAGCCGAACCCCATCAGCAGCATCACAAAACCGCGTCCGTCCAGGCCAAGGCGGGACATCAGCGCATCCATCAGGAACGCCGCGCGCGACAGGTAGCCGCTATCCTCAACGATGGCCATGAACAGGAAGAACAGCACGATGATGGGCACGAAAGCAGCGACGGTGGCCACGCCGTTATACACACCGTCCAGCAACAAACCTTGCAGATATTGCGGCAACACACTCAACATCGGCTCAAGCGCCGTGCTCCTGAACCAGTCGAGCAGGTCGGCGATGCCTTCCTGGAAAGGTTGACCAAACAGGAACACACCCTGGAATACCATATACATGACCGCAAAAAAGATCGGCAGTCCCATCCACGGGTGCAACAAGACGTTGTCGAGTTTTTCGGTAAGGCTGTCCGACAGTCGCGCCGGAACCTGTACGGTATGTTTCAGCACACGCGCCATTTCCGTTTCGATGTGTTCGTCCTGCTCCAGCTGGGTGCGCAACTGTTCGGCCATGCCGGGAGTCGGATAGCGCAGGGCGTTGCCGATCGCATGCAATGCTTCGGCATAACCGCTTCCGTATTTTGCGCTGAGCAGGAAGATCGGCATTTCAAGCAGCTCGGACATTTTTTGCACATCGACGGTGATGCCGAATTTCTTTGCCTCGTCGGACATGTTGAGCATCACGACAAGATTCATGTTCAGCTGTTTGAGTTGCAATAACAGACTCATCTGGCGTTCGATCTGGGTGGTGTTGACGATGACCAGCGTCAGGTCGGGCACGTTGTCGTGCAGAAAGTGGCGCACCACCTGCTCGTCATCCGAGAAACCATGCAGGTCGTAGATGCCCGGCAAATCGATGATCTCGACCATGTCGCTGCCGAGCAATATCTTGCCGCTGAGCAGCTCGACGGTGATACCGGGCCAGTTGCCGACGCGCGCGGCGCCGCCTGTCATGCGGTTGAACAGTGTGGACTTGCCGGTATTGGGCATGCCCAATAACGCGATACGCTTCATACCCGACACACCTCGATCTTGGATGCCTCGGCTCGGCGCAACATGATATCCGTCGTACCCACACGAACCTGCAGCGGGCCGGAGAAGCTTGCCTTGCGTATCAGCTCCACCTGTTTGCCATTGCGAAAGCCCAGCGCAAGCAGCCTCAAGTGAAGCGCTTCTTCTGCGTGTATCGAAACTATAGTGGCAGTATCGCCCGGAAGCAGGGCGGAAAGTGTTTTCGCGGACATTGACGTTGATAAGTTTCTAAGGTCGTGCATTATTTCACAGTCATGCTGCTTTTGTCGCGTAAGGCTTTGGGGGCGGCTCCCAAATTACGGTAGAATGCATGCCTTGTTTTTTCAGCGTCCCAGAATCATGATCACAGGAAGTATTGTTGCGATAGTCACACCGATGCATGAAGACGGCAGCCTTGACCTGGCCTCATTCAGGTCGCTGATCGACTTCCACATAGAACAGGGTACGGACGGGATAGTGGTGGTCGGCACGACCGGCGAATCCCCCACCGTCGACGTGGAAGAACACGAACTGCTCATCGCCGAGGCGGTGAAGCATTCCGCCGGCCGCATACCCGTCATTGCGGGAACAGGCGCAAATTCCACCAAAGAAGCGATCGAACTGGCCGCTTTCTCGAAGAAGGTCGGTGCGGATGCATCGCTCACCGTCGTACCCTATTACAACAAGCCCACACAGGAAGGCCTGTACCTTCACTTCAAGTCCATCGCCGAGGCGGTGGATATGCCGCATATCCTGTACAACGTACCGGGACGCACGGTGGCCGACCTGGGCAACGATACCGCGTTGCGGCTTGCACAGATCCCCAACATCATCGGCATCAAGGATGCGACCGGCAACATCGAGCGCGGCAGTGACCTGTTGCAGCGCGCAAAATTATTGAATCGCCCAAACGGAAACTTCGCGATCTACAGCGGTGACGATGCCAGCACGCTGGCGCTGATGCTGCTGGGCGCCCACGGCACGATCTCGGTGACGGCCAACATCGCGCCAAAATTGATGCACGAGATGTGTGCCGCCGCGCTGGATGGAAACATAATGAAAGCGCGCGAGATCAATTTCCGCCTGCTTGGCCTCCATCGCAATCTGTTCGTCGAGGCGAATCCGATCCCGGTGAAGTGGGCCGTCGCACGCATGGGCATGATGAAGAACACATTGCGCCTGCCACTCACGCCGCTGTCGCCGGCAGTGCATGCGACCGTCGAAACAGCGATGCGTCAAGCGGACGTCATCAGTTAACCAAGCAGTATTGCCGGAGAGTAACAATGAAAGTTTTACAGGTTGGAATTTTCTGTACAGCACTGATAGCGCTGGCGGGATGCAGCACACTCGGTTCGGATGGAAAACGTATCGATTACGGCGCGGAAGCGAAGCAACTCCCCAGCCTTGAAGTGCCGCCAGACCTGACCGTTCCGGGAAGCGATGATCGTTTCAGGATCCCGCAAAGCGACGGCTCGGCCATTGCGACTTATTCCGACTACAGCAAGGATGGATCTCGCAGCAGGATGGCCACGGTATTGCCGGAGTTGCAATGGGTGCACCTTGAGCGTGATGGCGCGCGACGCTGGCTGGTTGTCAGGGACACCCCCGACAACGTATGGCCGGTGGTCAAGGCGTTCTTCGAGGAAACAGGATTACCTGTCCGGAGCGAAGATCCAGCGGCAGGCATAATGGAAACAGAATGGGCTGAAAATCGTGCTCTGTCATCCAGGACGGACAAGACAAACCTTGCTTCCAATTCATTTGACGAAGCGCGTACCGCCAAATCGCGCGACCGCTACATCGCACGTCTTGAACGCGGTCAGGACGTGGCAAGCACCTCGGTATACCTCACCCATAACGGCATCAAGGAAGTTTTATCGCTAAACGGCAGTAACCTCAAATGGAAAGCACGTCCGGATGATCCCGAACTTGCAGCGATCATGTTGCAACGGCTGATGATGCGGCTTGGCGCAGGCGAATTGCAGGCGGCACTGGCGCTGGATAATGCCAGTGAAACTCCAGTTGTACCGACAGCCGGCACACCCGACAGCCAGTCCGAGCCTGTCGGTACCGCCAGCCTGCGCGAAGTATCCGGCGGCACTGTCATGATCCTGATGAACGATCCGTTTGACAGGGCATGGCGCAAAGTGGGCCTGGCTATCGAGAACTCCGCACTGGCGATAGAAGACAAGGACAGGGAACAAGGCATCTACTACCTGCGACCGATCAAGATCGAGCGGGGCTGGTTTGACAGCCTGAAATTCTGGAAGAGCGATCAGGACACCGACAGGAAATATCGCGTTAATGTAAAAGATAGAGGCGCGACCTGCGAAGTGACCATCACCGATCAGGCCGGGGCAAGCAACAAGGCTGGCAAGCAGATGCTGGAGGCGCTCTACAAGAACATCACTCCGCAGTAACTGCAGCCCATGCAATTCTCTTCCTTGGGCAGCGGCAGCAAAGGAAATGCTTTGCTGGTCGCTGTCGGTTCGACAAAGATATTGATGGATTGCGGATTCGGGCTGAAGGATACAATCACCCGGCTGGCCCGGCTGGGTGTAACACCCGAACAACTGAACGGCATCGTGGTCACCCACGAACATGGCGACCACATCGGCGGCGTGGCCCGACTGGCGTGCAAATTCGATCTTCCGGTCTGGCTCACCCATGGCACACTGCGCGGCCGGCAAAAAGCCTTTTCGGATATATCGCAGATAAGAGAGATCGCGCCCCAGCATATATTTTCGATAGGCGATATCGAGATCACCCCGTATCCAGTCCCCCATGATGCGGCCGAACCGGTGCAATTCGTCTTCAGCGACGGCTCAAGCAAACTGGGCGTGCTCACCGATACCGGGTGCGGAACACCGCATATAGAAGAAATGCTGAGCGGATGCCATGCCCTGGTTCTGGAGTGCAATCACGACATCGGCATGCTGATGGACAGCGCGTACCCGAACAGCCTTAAGCAGCGCGTAAGCAGCCGCTTTGGCCATCTCGGGAACCACGAGGCTGCCGGCATATTGTCCAGGCTTGAAGTGGGCAAGTTACAACATCTTATCGCCGCTCACCTGAGTCAGGAGAACAACACTCCCCTGCTTGCGGCACAAGCGCTATGCGAAGCCATAGGCTGCACGCAGGACTGGGTGAGTGTCGCCACTCAGGATGAGGGTTTCGGGTGGCGAGAGGTTATATAATCGCAACTCCTCCGGATCATTTCCGAGGTTGCCACTCACAATCAGATTCAAGGAAAATCATGCGCAAAAAATCTTTGTTGGAATTCATTCTGGTTTTGGTCGTTACGTTCGGTTTTGCTTCAAACAGTAATGCCGGCAGTGAACGCATGATCATGAACATGACCGCAGAAGGAATGGAACAAAGCAACCTGATCCATGTGCGGTTTCTGAATGCACATGGCAAAGAACTCGGCAGCGATGTCATCAAAAGGATGGTTATCCGCGACCAGGATTGCAGTTCGGGGCATATATATAAAATAGCAAGGGATTACAAGATCGGTTACGCGGTCGACAATATGCTGGTGGGTGTGTATTTGCCGCCCTGGCTTTGGGAGAAAAAACCCCTGTGCTTCAGTGTCCCCCAACTGGGAATGGCCGAGCAGACTTTCGATCCGTCAACCAGCAAGAGCAGGAACTTCAGCATAACTGTCGCACCGTAAGACACCGGAGGCTTTTCCTCCGAATCCCGCCCTACAGTCCGGTTCTTGTCGCCGACACGCCCGAATGGGATGAAGACCACATCTCCATGAAACGTGACTTGAACGCACGCGCACCTTCGGGGTCATTCTGGGCCAGGATGCCACGCGGGTCGTCGAAATGGAAACGGCGCACGTAATGTGAGTCATCCGCAACCGAAAACGGCTCGGATACATGCTGCAGGTTCGGCGGGGTCTGATGGATGAACATGCTGGAACCGAACTGGCGCAACAGCATCAGCATGCGCGGACATTGCGTGGAGAGATAGCGCGTATCATGGGCCAGCATGAATAATCTGTGGCTCGGATTGGCAAGCAGAAAACCACGCAGGGTCAAATAGCGCGATTCGTTGTTGAAACCCATCCCGTCAAAATTCTTCTCGAACAGATACAAGTTCCGCTGTGCCCGTTTGCATAAGGTATCAAGCGCCGCAGTGTAGTCAATGATGCCGTCCAGTTTGGTGTGCTGCAGTGTATCGTCACTCATGATGTACTCCCGATAATCAGCCCAATAAAATATAGCCGTCCAGATACCACTGGTAAAGTATTTCAAATGCTTCTTCATTGGAATCCGTCAACGTCTGCAATTCCCGTTCGTCCGCCAGTTTGCGTAACAGTTCGTAGCTATCCCGGCCCACACGGGTCGCATCACCGTTCATGAATACCCAGCCGTCGTGGCATAACATCAGGCTTTTCAAATCAAGCCGTATGCCGCGCTTGCCGGACATCTGGCGAAACTTCGCCACACTGGCCGGGCGTTCGGGCGTGTCGAAATAAATATGCGGCTTGGGCTCGCTCAGATAACTGCCGAGGAAATTGGCGATGTCTTCCTTGTCCCAGCGGACCTTTTTGATGGCGCGCTCCACCTGCCGCAACATCGCTTCACTGATCTCCGAGGGATGCTCCTGCCGTTTCAGGCCGGGGTCGGCATACATGCCGTCCACCTCGATACGATCCTGCAGATAGACCAGAAACTGTTCCGCCAATTCCTGGTAGGCCGGAGTTCGAAAACCTATGGAATAGGTCATACAGTCGTCTTCCGCGACACCGTTATGCGCGCAGTGCGGCGGTAGATAAAGCATATCGCCCGGCCCCAGCACCCACTCCTGTTCCACCCTGAAATCTTTCAGGATGCGCAATGGCGCGCCCTCTATCAGTGTCCGGTCAGCCTGGGTAGATATCTGCCAGCGCCGATGCCCCGTTCCTTGCAGCAGGAACACATCGTATGAATCGAAGTGCGGCCCGACCCCTCCCCCTTTGGGAGCGTAGCTCACCATCAAGTCGTCGAGTCGGGCATGGGGGATGAAAGAAAATTGCTTGAGCAATTCCTCGGCCCCGGGCAATAGATAGTTGACTCCCTGTACCAGCACCGTCCATTTGGCCTTGCCGAAACCGGAAAAGTCTTCCCGCCCGAATGGAGAATGCCTCAGATCGAATTTTCCGCGCGACTGAGTGACCACTCTAGCCTGCGCATCTTCAGTACAGGCAAGACCGATCAGTTGTTGCGGGCTGAGCAGACCCTTGAAGCCCGGGAATGCGTCACGGATCAGCAGCGGCTTTTTCTGCCAGTAGTTGCGCAGGAACCGATCCACTGTCAAACCGGCGGGCAAGTTGAGATTTTTTTCCATGTTGGTGATTATAGCCGTGTGCTACCGCTTCGACCCGAACATAAATTAATTTCACCAGCCGTCAAAAGTGTTTAGAATGGAACGCAAGGGGAAATGCAAATGCCACAATCCGCACCACTCACCGCAGGAGTAGATGCACCGCACTTCGAGCTGCCGGATGCCGACATGGAAACGTTTGCACTGACATCGCTACAGGGCAGGAAAAACGTCGTGCTGTATTTTTACCCTAAAGACGACACGCCGGGTTGCACAATGGAAGCCAACGAATTCAGCGATCTCGAGGAAGAGTTCGATAAGTTCGACACTGTTGTGATCGGTATCAGCCGGGATGATTGCCTGAGTCATGCATCTTTCCGCGACAAATACGGCTTGTCCGTTTTGCTGCTGTCCGATCCCGATGCAAGGATCTGCAAACGCTATGGGGTGATGTACGAGAAAGAGGTGGACGGTCATAAAAAACTATCCATCAAACGTTCAACTTTCATCATAGACAAGCAGGGCAAACTGCTCCATGCCATATACGGCGTTCACGCGCACGGGCACGCGCAGGAAATATTAAATCTGACAAAGGAAATCAAATGAAAGTCGCCAAAGATACGGTCGTATCCGTGAAATACGAATTATTCGATTCCTCCGGTGAGTTGCTGGAAAAAGTCGATGAGCAGATCAGCTACCTGCATGGCGGGTACGACGGCATCTTCCCCGCTGTTGAAGAAGCCCTTCATGGCATGGATGTAGGCGACGTATTTTCCGTGATCATGGAACCTGAAAACGCCTTCGGTGATTACGAACATGAACTCGTTCGAGTCGAACCGCGCAATCTCTTCCCGAAGGACATAGAAGTGGGTATGCAGTTTGAAGGCGGCGCCGAGGACGATGATGACGAAGACTACATGCTATTCACAGTTGTTGAAGTGAACGACACGGAAGTTACGGTCGATGGAAATCATCCGCTGGCGGGAAAATCGCTGAAATTCTCGGGTGTCATCACAGGCGTGCGAAAAGCTTCTCCAGAAGAGCTCGAGCATGGCCACGTACATGGCGAGGACGGTCATATACACTGATTGCCCCCGGCGATTAAACCTGAAGCCCGCACCAGCGGGCTTCAGGTTTTTATCGGTATGGATATTTAGGGATACGCGAAAATCCCAAGGGATATTGATGAATGTCTAGCGAGACGAGCCAGTACGAAATCACTCGCCCCCCGCCGTTGATGGCGTATGGGGCTGAAGGTATCGCCCACTGCACCGACATCGGTGTAGCACGGGTCGTAAAAACGATGTTGGGCAAGACCAGGATACGGGTCACCTACGCAAAGAACAAACACAGCATATTGTGGGCATTGACGGTACTGGCACTAACCCTGGTGGCAAATGTAGCCTGGCTGGAAGAAAGCGCATTGCTTCAGCCACACAGTATTCAACCCATCGTCCACCCAATCGATCTACCCGAGATCATGGTCCCAACCCGCCCACCGGCGACGATTGCGACGAACAGCGTAGCCAACCCGCCTGCCGCTCAGATAACAGCACCAAAACCAGTCTTAAAACAACCCGTTCCGGCAGTAACCGTCTCGCCTTCTATGCCTCTGGAAAAAATGGCTGTCGAGCAAGCCCCCAAGCCGACAGATACCGAAGTCAATGCCGCCCCAAAGATAGTTCCCGCCACAGAGAACGCAGCCATACCAGATATTCCTTCCGGCAAACCACAGACCGAAATACCCCAACCGTTCACCAGCCAGAATGCTGCCACGGATGAACAAGCCGCAAATCCTGATCAGCCAATATCCCCGGACGATAATAACGGGCAGAACCTAACGGCCGGGAAACCGTAGTCGCAAAAAATATCAGTCTTGCTGATGTCAATTCCGGCCAGGAGAGCAAATAAAAAACCCGCGTGAGCGGGCTTTTTATTTGCTTGAGTAACACTCAAGTCCTACCGGGCATTACCAGACATAGGGGTTACTTATTTCTTGCTGCTGGCATAAAACGCTGCGACAAGACCGACTACTACAGCAAAACCTATTACCATATACAAAAAGCTTGCATCCATTTGTCACCTCCAGATTAATCAACGGGTTTAAAGTTCACACATGCTACCGGGTGAAATTTAGCATATTTTCTATTTGTGCAAAACCCTGTACGGTGCGGAATTCAGACAAAATCCTTCAACTACTAGTACACCGCCTGATTATCAATCAAACTTTTCGGCCAGCCACTCAGCCACCTGTCCCGCGCCTTCCGGCACAACCAAATCCGGCCGGGCCAACTGCCAGATATCACTCAACGCCGCAGCGACTCTTCCCTGCTCCAGAAACTGCCGCGTAAGCTCGCTACACCTGCCGTGCATTTTCAGCCACTCGACCAGGGCCGGCGACTCGGGCCAATCGGCGCGACTGGCATACAACACCGGCACACCGGCACATGCTGCCTCGACGAAGCTGCCGTAGCCCGGCTTGCACAACAACGCATCGCTGCTCGCAAGCAAGTCCGAAAAATCCAGCGGCAGCGATTCGATCACGATGGCATCCGGATGGTCGATCCGCCAACTCTCCTGTACCAGCCAGCGCACGCCGTCGATGCGCGGCCAGCATTCGATCGGCAAACGGCTTGTGATACCGCCCAGACTCACCAGTACCAGACGCACATCACCGGAAATATTCAGTAAACTACACAGCTCATCGCGACGGTTCTCGCCGATCTCGGCAACGGGTAATACCGGAACAAGATTGAGCAGATCGCTCATCTCCATGCCCGGGGTCACCCGCAGGAAGGCATCGGCACGGGTATAACAGGAGCGGATCTGCGCGGCGATGGCATCATCGCCGCAATAATGGCGATAGATATCCGCCCAGTTCAGCGAACACAAAGCCACATTCGTTATCCCCGCGTGTTGCGCACCTGCCAGTGGCAAATAGCCCACATTCGAAAAAACCATATCCGCATCCAACTCTCGCAATATCCGTGCTTCAGTTGCAACACGCATGTCCCATCCGGCATGAAAGTCGAGATAGGCTGCACGACTCCGCTCGACATCCACATCCAGCGCGGATGTCATCGCCATGCCGATATCGCCCTCGCTGGGCAAGTGCTCGAAAGGGATATGGATGCGGTCGCACAGATGAGTCAGCGGCACAGTTGATCGCACCGTCACCCGCAAGTCGGGAACTAGCTGCTTGAGCCGATTCAGTACCGGTGCAGTCTGGGCCACATGACCGAAACCGTGACCGGAGATGGAAACAACAAGATGGGGCATCGAAGATGATCTATTCGGGATTGAAAATACCGTGGCGAATAAACTCTACAACCTCGGCAGGTGACGAAACTTTACACAATAGTCGCCGGCAAATCTTCCTGAATCTGTGCATGTTGTTTAACCATACGGTAGTTAGCGGACAAAATGTTATACTTTTTCCCGCAACGCCGACGGAGTCAGCTTCACCCCTCTGCCAGAAGCGAGCTTTACATTCAAAACGGTATCGAAAGGTTCAACCATGTCAGACGGTGACAAGACAGTCAAGATTCGCGCGGTTCCTGAAAAGGACACCAGCATTGCTCCTCGCAACAACCTCACGGATGAGCAGAATGCGGCGCTGGAGCGCGTCAAGCAGAATTCCCAACTGGCGGACGACAAGAACAGATCCCCGGAAAATGCATCCAAGATCGAGAAGCTGCTGGATAGCCTCGCAGCCGAGAAAGCAAAGTCTGCCGATCTCGCAAGACAGGTCAGTTCGCTGAGCGAAGCTGCAAATCGCGCGCAGGAACTCGATAGCACGATCGACAAGCTGGGCGAAAAACTCAATCAGGAACGTGCAAGATCAGCCGAACTGGAAAAGAAAGCCGCATCGCTGGAAGCAAGGATCAAGGAACTTTCCGAACTGGAAGCTAAAGTCAGGAAAATGGCCGAGCTGGAAGCCAAAGTAAAAGAGTTATCCGAAGTGCTGGGCAAAATCTCCGGCATCGCCGCTGGCAAATAAGCACCTTAAATACCCTCCGCTTGCGCAGCGCTGATACCGCGCTTCGCATCCACCCCTGTCAGGATCAGCAAACCGATCACGAAGAAAACACCGGTGACCAGGATCGCCAGCCTGTGATCACCCTGCGTGACCCAGCTCACCAGCCCGTAAGTCATCGGGCCAACTATCGCGGACAGTTTCACCGCCAGCCCCCACAGACCGAAAAATTCCGCACGGCGCGTGACCGGAGAAAACAGTCCGACCAGCGCACGGCCGGCCGACTGGCTGGCACCCATGCACAGGCCCGCCAGATTGGCCGCCGCCCAGAACAAGCCCTCGCCTTCTGCCGCCCAGGCCATCACCACCATGATCATCCAGCCGACCAGCGTCAGCGCGATGGCGGGAATGTGCCCGATGCGATCCTGCAGGTAGCCAAATGAAAAAGCACCGATCGCGGCCGTGATGTTCACCACGAAGATCAGCATCAGTGTCTGCTGCATCGTGAAGTGCATCACCTGTTGCGCATAGATCGCGGCGAGCGTGATCACCGTCTGGATACCCGCCTGATAGAACACCGTACAGATCAGGAAACGCCTCAGATCGCGGTAATCGCGCGCGTGGCGTATCGTCCGGGCCAGGCGCAGGAAGGTCTCCTGCACCATGTTCTTGCCCGCCAGATGCGGCTGTGGCTGCGCGCGCTCCTTGAGCAAAAGGAATGTCGGCAGGCTCGCGGTGGCAAACAGCACCGCCGTGATCAGCATCGTGACCGGCACGAAATCGGCCGCGGTGTCACCACGCGCCTGCGCCCAACTTACGTAGGCAAGACAGACGCCCAGGCTGACCAAACCGCCCACATATCCCAGACTCCAGCCCCAGCCCGAAACGCGCCCGATGGATTCCTCGCGCGCCAGTTCCGGCAGGAATGCAGCGATCAGGTTCTCGCCGCTGCCGTAGAAGAAATTGGAAAGCACGATCAGCACGATCGCCAGCCACAGGCTGCCCGGCCCGGCAAAGAACAGCGCGGCGGTGAACAGTACACAGCCCGCAGTCGTGAACAGCAGCAGCCGTTTCTTCGCGGCATAGGCATCGGCATAGGCGCCCAGCAACGGAGCGCTCAGCATGATCAGCGCATAGGAGAGTGCCAGCGACAGCGTCCAGGCCAGCGTTGCCCAGGGAGCATTGCCCGCCACCACGGACACGAAATAGGCATTGAATATGGCTGTGATGACGATGGTGGTGTAGCCGGAATTGGCGAAGTCGTACATCGCCCATGCCCACGCTTCGCGGCGGTTCACATCGGGTGCAAGGTTACGGCTCATGGAATATTCCGGTCGGGGTCACGCGCCAACTATACCGAAAGTTTGCGGCAGCACATTACGAAGTTGTTCGGATCGCCATGTAATCAGAAATGGAAATTGAATACACCAGAAAGTACAGAGCCGCCTGAAGGCGGGAGGTCAACTCCTTCCCCTTTGCAGGGGGAAGGTTGGGATGGGGGTAGAAATTCCGACTGCATGCCTGCCCCCTCCCTAACCCTCCCCCTAAGATGGGGAGGGGAGAGTGATCGCTATATCTTGCAAGTCATATCCTGACCGCAACACAAGGGCGACTTGATCTTGCCGTGACCGTTGGGACATTTTGAAACCTGCACCTCGGTGCCGTCGTCCAGTTTCAGCATGTCATTCACCAGCGGCGCATCGCATTTTGCGCAAGTCGCATTGACCGCCATACCGCATATCGAACATTCATAAGTAGCCATTTTATTTTCCTCCTGAAGACAAACACATCAAGCAAACCGAAGCGCGGAAAAAATCGAACAGGATGTCCAACTGCCGCGACTATCATTCGTGATTCGCAGGGTAATGTTGACTACCACACTCAACAATGTCAAGTCCTTGCGTCAACCCTGCCAGCTTTCAGAAGCGCAGATCCAGTGCAGAGCACAGGAAACGCATCAACGGTGTCGCCTGCTTGAAGCGCTCCGCCACCTGCTCGCGGAAATCCTTTGCCGTCACCGTCGCCTTGCTCATCGCGGCGAGCGCGATGAAATCCTTGCGCTTCAGGTCTTCGACCAGCGGATGGTCCTTGGCGAAACCGCGCGGTGCATTAGCGAGCGCATCGCCGACCAGATCGAAATGCTGGCTGAACGTCTTGTCATCGCGCGCCTTCACCCATGCCTCCGGTTTTTCGAGGAGGCCCTGACGTATCTTGAACAGCACATCCGCCTCGGGATGCCACAGCCCCACCCCGACGAAGCTCTCATCCGGCGCGATGTGCACGTAATAGCCCGGCGCGTGCACATCCTTGCCCACCTCGTGGCGGAACTGGATGCCGATGTTGGTCTTGTACGGCGTCTTGTCCTTGCTGAAACGCGTGTCGCGGAACACCCGCATCAGCGAACCGCCCATCTTCTTCGGTACCGCGCGGAAGTGCGGCGAGATCGCCGGCAGCTCGTTGCCCATGTCGGAGATGAAATCAAGCGCCGGTTCCCGTACCAGCGCCTCGTAATCCTGCTTGTGTTCCTCGAACCACTCTCGCGTGTTGTTCTCGGCAAGCGCGGAAAGAAAGGCAAAGGTTTGCCTGGTGAAGTAACGATCGGCCATGTCATAGCTCCCTGATAATGGTTATCGGAATCTACACCCGCTCATACATCCGTGCAACGCCGGTAGCGCATCCATATTCATGCACTGTGTTTTAACGCTATCATCCACCCTGTTCAACACAGGAGCAGCGCCCATGCAAACGCGCAAGCCGATCAACATTCCCGTTGTTTCATTCAATCCCCAAAATGGCAACACACAAAAAGGCGATCCGCAAGACGGCTCCGGACTGGAAGATTTGATTTCCGGCAGCAGCTGCTCCGGCAAAGACCCGGTCGCGCTGATGGTACTGGGCGACAGCATGGAACCGGAATTCATCGAAGGTGAGATCCTCGTCATCGAGCCGGATTCCCCGGTAAAAGACGGCTCGTACGTGATCGGCTGGCTCAACGAGGAATACATCTTCCGGCAACTCAAGCGCGACACTGACGGCGGCTGGCGATTGCACGCGCTTAATCCCGCCTATCCCGATGCACCCATCTCCGGACTGGAAGCGATCCGCGGTCTGGTCACCCAGAAGAAGAAACCCGGCTCGCGCAAGTCAGGGAAGTTTTATTCTTAGCGTTCGCCCTTAGCGTGTCGAATGGGGATGACTTGAACCTAAGTCAACTTCGCCGGGGGTAGCCCGGCTGCTAGTCACTTTCTTTTGAGTGGCCAAAAGAAAGTAACCCAAGAAAAAGCCACCCCGGTTTACCGCCCCCTGCGGGGTACCCTCGACCAGCCGCAAGCAAGCGGGGCTGCGCAACTCGACCTGGCGGGGCGCACACACCGCACCCCACTGCGGGACTCGAACAGTGCTCGCCTAAACCTCCGCTCGCTTGCGGCTGATTGAGGCGGTGCACAGGGGAGGAAAAGCAAAAATCAAAAAAAGGTGGGCAACAAGTTGCCCACCCCGTAATCATGCGATAGGCAAAACAATTCAACTCCAGTACATTTAATCCCATCAATTTTGTAAAAAAGACATTTCGTTTATCTAAGGAAGGTCTGAATAAGTAGCAGAAAATGAGAACGACACCCACACATTTTGCTTTGGATATTCGAAATAACCATAAACGGCCCTGGCAAGGGCCATTTCGTCGGCCATACCGGTCGATTTCCCGTTCATCAGACGCAC
>JBGSMU010000144.1:0-10564 GCA_041739955.1 Gallionella sp.
ATACGCAACAACGCCTGCTCCTTGCTGATCAGTCCGCTCTCGGTCATCTCTACCGAGGTGCGCACCATCGCTTGCGCGTTCATCTTGCCGTTGCGTGTCTGCAGGCAGTAGAGCGTACCGCGCTCGATGGTGAATTCGAAATCCTGCACCTCGTGGTAGTGCTCCTCCAGCTTGTCGCGCAGTTCGACCAATTGCCGGTGCAGGTCGGGCATTTCGTTCGCCATTTGCGCGATCGGCTTGGGCGTGCGGATGCCCGCCACGACATCCTCGCCCTGCGCGTTCACCAGATATTCGCCGAACATCAGGTTCTCGCCGGTTGCCGGGTTGCGGGTAAAGCCCACGCCGGTGGCGGAATCAAAGCCGCGGTTGCCGAACACCATGGTGCAGACGTTCACCGCCGTACCGTTGGCCATCTCGGGCGTGATCTTGAATTCGCGCCGGTAATCCACCGCGCGCTTGCCCGACCATGAGTTGAAAACCGCCTGGATGGCGATTTCGATCTGTACGTATGGGTCCTGCGGAAAAGGTTTTCCGGTATGGCTGTGTACCGCATCAAGGAACAGGTTGCTGATCTCGCGCAGGTTTTCGGCGTTCAGGGCGATGTCTTCCTTGGCGCCCTCGCGCTGCTTGATCGCCTCGAATGGATCGTCGAACAGCTCATCCGGCATACCCAGCGCGACCTTGCCGAAAAGTTGCACGAACCGACGGTAGGCATCGTAGGCAAAACGCTCATCGCCGGTCTGCTTGATCAGCCCCTGAAGAGTTTCGTTGTTGAGGCCGAGATTGAGTATGGTATCCATCATGCCGGGCATGGACATGGCCGAGCCGGAACGCACCGATACCAGCAGCGGATTGACGGCATCGCCGAACCCCTTGCCGGTCGCCTTTTCGAGCTGTGTCATGTGCTGGCGTACCTCGTCCATCACGCCATCCGGCAGCTTGTGTCCGGCATCCAGGTAACTCAGGCAGGTCTCGGTGGTGATGGTGAAGCCGGGCGGAACGTTCAATCCGATCTGTGTCATCTCGCACAGATTGGCACCTTTTCCGCCAAGAAGTTTTTTGTTCTTTCCATCGCCTTCGGCAAAGGCGTATATGAATTTATGCTGGCTCATGATGCGTTCTCCCAAAATAGTTTGTTCAAGAAGCGTTCAATGCGCACACCCTCACGCCGGATATGGTTATCCTAGCACTTTCCACTTGGGAGGGCTGAGTTTTACACGTGCTTCAGAGTAGAGTCTGCCGGTATTCCCGATCGATTTGCTGATGAAATGGCCTGCTACTTAAGCAATCCGGCGCTACGTGCAACGGTTTCGATCGCCGTATAATTTTCGGCATAGGCAGGGATGAATCTGCTGGCGTGTTGCAGATCCAGGATCTCCTTGTCCAGCCCGGTGTGCCGGTCCATGGAAAGGAATGCGTCGGTCAGCTTCTGGCGCAGGTTGGTGTCCATGTCCGCCCGCACGGCCCAGTTGTAATCGTGATATTCGGGAGTGGTGTAAAACACGCGCAGCACTTTCGGATTGGCAGTGCCATCGGCCAGCATTTTTTTCCATATGGTTTCATTCAATACTCCCGCATCGGCATTGCCGCCCGTTACTGCGGCAACGATCGCGCTGTGTGAATCCGAGTAGATCACGTGCTTCATTTCGATATCGGGATCCACATAGGCAGCCCGCAGGAATGACCGCGGCATAAGGTGGCCTGAGGCCGAGGATTTTGCGCCGAATGCGAATGTCCTTCCCGCGAGATCTTCCAGCCCGGTGATGTCATCGTTCGCGGTGATGAATACCGACCGGGTCTGTGCATCTTCTGCGCGCTGCGCGATGGGTATGACCCGGTCGTTACTGCGATACTTGGCACGGACAAAATCAAAACCGCTGTACCAGACCATGTCCAGCTTGTTTGCCACCAGATCGTCGATCAATGCATTGGCGTCGGCAGAAGGCCTGAATTCGACTTTCATCCCGATCTTCTTTTCCAGGTACTCGGACAAGGGTTTGAATTTGCGTCGCATCACGAACGGTGCCTCGTCCGGGATCAACGAGACGCGCAACACGGTCTCGGCAGAAGTGGCGGCATAGAACATCAGGGCCGCGGCAATGGCAAACGAGACTAGCAAAGCCCTCAGGCGTGGCGAGGAAGAAAGGATATTCATCTGGTTCGGGGGTTACGGCTTGTTGGCATCCGGCATGTCGGTCTGATTCGCTATGCTATTGTAACTGTGGCCCGGATGTAACAGGCCATTTCGATCCTCGTTAGCAAATATATGCCGCAGGCAAGGGAAACGATGCAGACATTATTGGACTACTCCATTTTTGGCAACACGATGCTCGACTATTTGATTTCGCTGGGAGTGTTCCTTGGCGGTATCGTGTTTGTGTATGTCTTCAGAAGATACGTTCTGATCCGGTTGAAGCGCTGGGCGGAAAGAACCAAAGCCTCGATAGATGATTTGCTGGTCGGCGTGATCGAGAAGTCAGTACTGCCGGTTTTATACTTCGGTGTACTTTATGCGGCGCTGCAGTCGCTGGTGATCTCACCCCGTTTTGAGAAGGCGCTGAATATTGCGGCTATCGTGCTGCTTACTATCCTGGTTGTCCGGGCCCTGGTCTCGGCGGTGAATTACGGTCTGCGATCCTATTTGACGGATTCCGCGGGCGGGGACAAGCAGCTAAAGGGGATACGCGGCCTGATCCAATTCGTCATCTGGGCGGTCGCGCTGGTTTTCCTGCTGGATAACCTGGGTGTGAAAATATCGGCTGTCGTGGCAGGCTTGGGTATAGGCGGTATTGCGGTGGCTCTGGCTGCCCAGGCTGTGCTTGGAGACCTTTTCAGTTATTTCGTCATTTTCTTCGATAAGCCGTTCGAGGTTGGCGACTTCATCGTCATCGATGAAAAGATGGGTGTGGTGGAATATATCGGGATCAAGACAACCCGAATCCGCTCGCTTAGCGGTGAGCAACTGGTTTTTTCAAACACGGATTTGACCAATTCGCGCGTGCATAATTTCAAGAAGATGGAAAAGCGCAGGGTGGTGTTCAAGCTGGGTGTGCTCTACCAGACGGGTCTTGAGCAGTTGAAGCGCATTCCGGTGATAGTCAGCGAGATCATAGTCGCGCAGGCAGAAGCCGACTTCGACAGGGGGCATTTCGCTTCCTATGGCGACTCCAGCCTGAACTTCGAATTCGTTTATTACGTGAATGGTGCGGACTACAATAAATATATGGATATCCAGCAGAGCGTCAATCTGGGGATTTTCGAGGCATTCAAGCGCGAGGGCATCGAGTTCGCCTATCCTACGCAAACGCTATTCATCAACAAGGTGAACTGACCTAGCGGGTGTCGCGTATGGAATCAAACATGGGTTACAGGTGGACGCTATGGAAATGAAGAAATTGAATTCAGGCAAGTTGCGCGCCGTTGGCTATGATGCCCGTGCCCGTTTGCTTCAGGTGCAGCTCGACAACGGCGACACGCTTCAGTACAAAGGTGTCAGCGAGGAAGCCTGGCGCCGGTTCAGCAGTTCGGCTGCGGCCTGGAGCTACTATCGCGACAATATCGAGGAAGAGTTCAGTGCCAAACGCGTTTCGGGCAGCGCGCCTGCCGGCAGCAACCCGCTCGACGATCTGTTCAAGTAACGCCCCGCCGAAAACCCGCGGGTATTGTGTATCATTGCCCGACACCCACAACCTGTTGGAGTCTGTATGTCGTTATTGCCAGTCTGGTCGGATCAGATCAAATACCTGATCGGTATCTTTGCGATTCTCAACCCGCTCGGGACGATTCCCATCTACCTCAGCTTGATGACGGATCGCCGCGCGGAAGAGATGCAACGTACGGCGCTCAAGACCGCCACGGCGGTTGCAGTGATCCTGACACTTTCGATCTGGCTGGGCGAATCGTTGCTGTCGTTCTTCGGGATCGGGTTGCCGTCTTTTCGCATCGCGGGAGGTCTGCTGTTGTTGCTCATCGCGATCGCTATGTTTTCTGCCAAGACCAGCGCTGCCCGTCATACCGATGCGGAGCATGAGGAAGCCGAGGCAAAGAACGATATTTCGGTGGTACCACTTGCCATCCCATTGCTGGCCGGCCCGGGCGCGATCAGCCTGACCATAGTCGATGCGCACCATGCCGGGAATATGCCGGGAAAATTCTTTTTCACGCTCGGGATCATCGGTATCGCAATGCTGGTCTGGCTGATCTTCAGGTTGGCCGAGCCGATTGGCGAACGCATGGGCACGAGCGGGCTCAGCATCGCGACACGGGTGATGGGCCTGATCCTGGCTGCGATGGCAGTGCAACTGATGGCCGAGGGGATGCTGGAAATGTTTCCCGGACTTTCACACTGATGAAGGTATGCGGTCTGATGCAACTTAGCGAGTCGATGCCATGAAAAATCTCCAACCCCGCTCTGTCTGGTCGCACTTTGCCACCTTGTGCGCGATTCCGCGCGCATCGCTCAGGGAAGCGGAACTGCGCGAGCATCTGGTCGGGTGGGCAAATGTGCACGGCATCGAGTCGGTCGTGGATAAGGCGGGCAATCTGATCCTTAAAAAACCTGCCAGTCCTGGATGTGAAACGAGCGCGGGTGTGATCCTGCAGGGCCATCTCGATATGGTGTGCCAGGCCAACTCGGGTACGGCGCATGATTTTGAGCGTGACTCTATCCGCACTGTCGTGAGGGAAGGGGGGGTGATAGCCGAGGATACCACCCTGGGTGCGGACAACGGCATAGGTGTGGCGCTCGCCCTGGCAGCACTGGAAGAGCCGGGCTTGATCCATCCGCCGCTGGAAGTATTGCTGACGATCAACGAGGAATCCGGCATGGATGGCGCCCGCGATCTGGAGCCGGGCAGCCTGCGGGGCAAAACACTGATCAACCTTGATACGGAGGAGTGGGGCCATTTCTATCTGGGATGTGCGGGCGGGGTGGATGTCGAGTTGCGGCACGAATGTGTTTCGGATGATATTCCTCCGGGTTATGTGACGCTGGAATTTGAAGTGTCCGGTTTGCGCGGCGGACATTCAGGCATCGATATCCATCTCGGGCGCGGCAATGCGATCAAACTTCTGGCGGAGTCGTTGCGCGATTTTTCCGAGCACTCGGATCTGCGTCTGGTTGCGATGAAAGGCGGTACGGCGCGCAATGCGATCCCCCGGGAAGCTTATGCGGTTGTTGCGATACCGGGTGAGGCGGATGCCGAACACCTGGATGAGTGGGTGCGTCACAGGTTATCAGTCTGGCAGAAACGGCTTGTCGGGGTGGATGCCGGTGTTACCTTTGTGTGCAAGCTGGGCGGTGCGGCCGAAGGCAAAGCTATCCGTCAGGATGTGCAGCAACGTTTGCTTGGCTTTCTGGACAGGGTCATGAACGGCGTCTCGCTTGTCAGTGCTGACTTCCCCGGTGTGACCGATACTTCAAGTAATCTTGGTGTGGTCCAGCTGGATCAGGGCGAGTTCAGGGCGACATTCAAGGTGCGTTCCTTGCGTGATGATCGTACGGATGCGCTTGCAGACAAGCTGGTCTCCCTTGCGCAATCGCATGGGATTTCTGCTTCAAAGAGCGGTGCCTATCCGGGCTGGACACCGAATCCGGCTTCCGCGCTGCTGGCGCTATGCCAGCAGGTTTACACAGAACAATTCGGACACCCGGCCAGCCTGCAGGTGATCCATGCAGGTCTGGAATGCGGCCTGCTGGCTGCCAGCCATCCGCATCTGGAGATGATCTCGTTCGGCCCCGATATCCGCGGTGCGCATGCGCCCGGGGAAAAGGTCGAAGTCGCGTCGGTAGAGCGTTGCTGGATTTTGCTGAAGGCAGTATTGCAGGCGCTGGCAAGGACCTAGCCGGCGTCAAAATTGCGGGAACAGGTGCGCCAGCCCGCAGGCAGACTTTGCAGCTAGCCCGCGGCGTTACGGTGCCTGTTCCGTAACTTTATTTTCAGGAACAGTGTTGACGACTCCCGGTTGGGGTTTTTCTCCCATCAGGTTTTTGTCTATCAACATGATCTCGATCCGGCGATTTTTCTGGCGACCTTCTGGCGTGTCGTTGGATGCCACGGGATCGTACTCGCCCCGGCCCGAAGGTACCAGGCGTTCCGGCGGGATACCGGCTTCTTGCAGAAAATGCACCACGTTGGTGGCGCGTGCGACTGACAGTTCCCAGTTGCTTGGGAACACCGCTTTGAGAGTGCTTGTCATCGGGATATTGTCAGTGTGGCCGACGACGCGGATGACTTTATCCTCGTAACTTTTCAGTGCTTCAGCGACCTTGCTTAATACGTCCTTGCCGCCCGTTTTGAGAGTCGCTTTGCCGGAGTCGAAGAATATCTGTTCCGCCAGGTCTACAGCGAGCATGTTCTGGTATTGCCGAACTTTGAGTTGGCCCTTCTCAACTTCAGCCGAAAGGTTCTGAACGAGCGCATCGTACTGTTGCTGGCGTTGCTGGCTGGCGGCGAGCAAGGCGGCTTTCTGCTGTTCCAGAGCGTCAACTTGCTGCATTAACTCGGTATTGTCCTGTTCATGGAATGCAAGCTGCTTTTGCAAAGCCTTGTTGTCCAGTTCCTGTACGGTGAGTCTTTGTTGCAACGAGACATTGTCGCGGGTCAGTGCGGCGGTTTGTTCTTCCAGACCGGACTTTTGTTGCTGCAGGGTGGTGATCTCGGCACTTTTTGCGGATTGCATTTTTTCAAACTCGCCGGTTGAAACGCAGCCGCTGGTGAACAACGCCGTGGCGAGTATGGTGAACAGGATGTGCTTACGTCTGATCATGTTTATACTCCTTTAATATTTTTGCCAGATTATCATTATTTCATCGGTGACTATTGAGGTTTTTACTTGATGAGCCGTTTGTTCAACATATGCGCGAATTGATGAGATACTGGATTTGCGGTCGCCATGATATTGCATGGTTACAGGATTAAAGGGGCGGATATGTTTTCAAGATATTGTCTGGGCGTATCGATATTGCTTATTGCGAGTACTTCCGATTTTCGCAATGACCAAAGTCCCGAGGAAAAGATCGCCACGCGTCATGCGAGGGAGCGGGTGTAGGATTGGCTACGCAAATATATGAAAGTGGGCAAGGACGGGTGGTGCAGTTGAGCCTGCGAGGAACAGGGGATGTCGGGATTGCCGGAAATGAATATTCTGTGCAGGGTGGTGTGATGATGCGACTCGACAATACTTTGAGCGCTTGGGGAGACCGTGGATTCGAGCACATACTCAAACAGGAGCTTGTGCTGAATGCTGCTCATTTGCCATTGCAACAGGGGCTTTCGACCGGAAACTATGTTGCCGATGCGCCGATTACCGCGACTATCATCAACGTTATCGACAAGCAGGGTGTGATCCAAGTCAGGGTCGGGATATTTTTCCAAAGCCTTATCGGCGGTTGCAGTTGTGCAGATGATCCCACGCCGGTCAGCGAAATTAACGAATATTGCGAGTTATTGCTCGAGATCGACAAGAAAACGGCTCTAACCGGGGTCGTGTTGCGGGAGTGAAGCAACAGGCCACATTGAAGCCGCACAGACTTGCAGGGAACACAAGAAAAACTGATTCATCGCGGGCTGTCATAAGGATAGACTGCTAGTGCACTGAAATGGAGGTTGGACATGCATAATCGGAGTTCGTCAGTATCGGGCTTGATTGACCCGGATACACGGCAGCAATTGGTCCGCAGGGTCAAAGCATGTCCCGCGCTTGAGGCTGCTGCTGTATTGACCAATGCAGAGGCATCGATGGCCGCGGAAGTACTGGCGGAACTTAATCCCGCATTCACCCAGGATATTCTGCAGTCGATGCCGGAAGCCCATCGCAAAGCGGTTATCAATAGCGCGCAGCCCGAACTAGCTCGCCAATGGGAACGAAATCATTTGTTCGAGGCGGGATCAATTGGTTATTTCATGGAGCCGACATACGCCATATTTTCAACCGAGATCACGGTTGAAGAGGCGATCGGCAAGTTGCGCGCACTGGCCAAAGTGGCGCTCATTACGTACGGGTATGTCACCGATCAGGATGCCAGATTGCTGGGCCTGGTTACGATGCGCGACCTGTTGTTGGCTGATCGCAATGTGAAGATCGGCGAGATCATGTTGAGGAATGTGTTCGTGTTGCGGCCTGACATGGCGCTGAACGAGGCGATGAAACTTTCGCTCAGCAGGCATTACCCTGTTTATCCCGTTTGTGACAAGTATGAAAAATTGCTCGGTTTGGTCAGGGGGCAGGCACTCTTCGAGATGCAGGCGTTTGAAATCACCGCGCAAGCGGGAAGCATGGTCGGTGTTGACAAGGAGGAGCGCATCTCGACCCCGATGATGCGCAGTTTCATGTTCCGCCACCCCTGGCTGCAACTTAATATGCTGACCGCATTCCTGGCGGGCGGTGTGGTGGCGATGTTCCAGGGTACGATAGACCAGTTGGTCATACTCGCTGTATTCCTGCCGGTGCTTGCCGGGCAATCGGGCAATACCGGCTGCCAGGCGTTGGCGGTGACCCTTAGAGGCATTACTCTGGGCGAGATCACCAACGGGGATGCGCGCAGGCTTATCGCCAAGGAGGGGATGCTGGGAGCGATGAACGGCGCGCCGGTTGGTTTGATTTCCGGGATCGCGATGTATTTCATCGCAAGCAACCAGCACTCCCCCTATTCTTTCTTGCTGTCTTTTGTGGTGTTTATGGCAATGGTTGGCGCCTGCACTATCAGCGGGATTTCCGGGGCGATTGTCCCGCTCACGCTCAAGCGTTTTGGTACTGATCCGGCAACCGCTTCAAGCATATTCCTGACTACCGCTACTGACGTGGTGAGCATGGGGATGCTGCTCGGGTTGGCGACGATTCTGATAATTTAAGCAGGCATAAGGCGGTCCGCAGTCCCAGCGAGGATTTGCCGATTGGGAATTGCGTTGAACAATCGTGCCTGTTCCTGTGAAGCGGGATTTGATGATGGCAAGCATAAATACTCAATGAGCTTGCTACGGGTATAATGAACACCATCTGCGTTCCAGAATATGGATCGCATTTGATTCGGGAATATCGTGGCGGGAAGGCTGTCCGTTTCGCTGGTTATTCGGGAATAAATTGAACTGTCATTCAAATTGGAGTCCGCTTCATGAAGCAACCTGTTCCGCTAAGAACAATCCCTCATACGAATATCTTTCGCAAGGGTGACGTTTTCGTTCTCTTTGGCGAACTCTTCGGCAGGGGTTATGCCAATGGCCTGATCAATGAGGCGCGCAAGGCAGGCATGACCATCGTCGGAGTTACGGTCGGATGCCGCGATGAGGACAACGCACTGCGCGCACTTACTCCCGAAGAGCATGCTTTGGCTGAATCGAATCTGGGCGGGCGCATCATCAATGTGCCGCTGATGGCCGGGTTCGATCTGGACGCGCCGGCAGGAGAGCCTACACCAACAGATCTGCTGGCCAATATGACGCTTAAAGGCTGGCAGGACGACAAACTGGATTTTGCACATATCGAGAAGTGCCGTGAAGTCGGTGTCAAACGCTTCAAGGATTCCGTCGCCAGGGTGATGGCCGAGCTGGATGGCATGATTCCCGATGGCAGCAATGCTTTTTTTGCGCACACGATGGCGGGCGGTATACCCAAGGTCAAAGTTTTCCTCGCGATCGCGAACCGTATCTACAAAGGGCGCGGTGAACGCTTCATGTCTTCAAGGGCTTTGCTGGACAGCGATCTGGGCAAGCTGATCCTGATGAACTTCGACGAAGTTACCGCGAATACTTTCCAGTATCTAATCGAGGGCAGTGCCGCGATTCGCACCCGTCTGGAGAAGAGCGGAGGGCAAGTACGTTATACAGCCTACGGTTACCATGGTACGGAGATACTGATAGGAGACCGATACACATGGCAGACCTATTCCAACTACACCCAGGGCAAAGCCAAGATGCGGCTTGAAAACATCGCGGAGGCGTCCTGGGAAAAAGGTATCAAGGCGACTGTCTACAACTGCCCTGAGATACGCACCAACTCCTCCGATATTTTTGTCGGTGTCGAGCTTTCACTCTTCCCCCTGCTCAAGGCGCTAAAGAAAGAAGGCGGCGGAGCGTGGGCGGAGGATCAATGGCGTATTTGCGACGATCTTCTGCAGGAAGGACATACGGTTGCGAGCCTGCTGCAGCAGATCGAGGATTACAATTTGAGCAGTGTGTCGTTGCGATACCGCGACTTCGCTGCCTGGCCGATGGATAACAGCGTGGAGTTGGCCGATCTCATGATAGGCACATCGGACGGGATCACGCAGATGCACAAGGACAGGAAAGCGCTGGTCACGGATATCCTGAGTGCACTGGTGCTGGAAGGGACAGGTCCGCTGATGTTCCGTGAGACTTCGAACCCTGCTGCCCCCGTGCTTTGGTTGAATCACGACATTATCGCGAAGCAGTTGAACGCGATGCATGGCTAGTGCCATGTAACATTATTTATTTCGCATCGTAGAGCCCTGTGGCATACTGGTGAAACCCTTAATCAAAGGAGGTCACCATGTCACCGAGATACCGGGTAACACTTACCGAGCAAGAGCGCAGCGAACTTGATACAT
>JBGSMU010000221.1:0-11850 GCA_041739955.1 Gallionella sp.
TGCCGCCGCAGACAGTCATTACAGCGACGAGGAAGTCGATGCCATAGAGCGCTCCGCCTGCCCGACCTGCGGTTCCTGCTCCGGGATGTTCACCGCGAACTCGATGAACTGCCTGACCGAAGCGCTGGGCCTCAGCCTGCCGGGTAACGGTTCGCTGGTGGCGACCCATGCCGCGCGCAAGGAGTTGTTCCTCGGTGCCGGGCGCTTGATCGTAGATCTGTGCAAGCGCTACTACGAGCAGGATGATGCTTCCGTATTGCCGCGCAGCATCGCCAGCTTCAAAGCCTTTGAGAACGCCATGACGCTGGATATCGCGATGGGCGGATCGACCAACACGGTATTGCACCTGCTTGCAATTGCGCACGAGGCTGAAGTGGATTTTACGATGAAGGATATGGATCGCCTTTCTCGTCATGTGCCGACGCTGTGCAAAGTCGCGCCGTCGTCGGAATACCATCTGGAGGACGTGCATCGTGCGGGCGGGATTGCGGCAATTCTGGGTGAACTGGATCGTGCCGGACTGTTGCACGGCGAAGTCGGCACGGTGCACAGCAAGACTTTGCGTGACGGACTCAAGCAGTGGGACATCACGCAAACCAATGACACCGCGGTGGGGGAATTCTTCAGGTCCGCGCCGGGCGGTATCAGCACCACCATCGCGTTCTCGCAGTCGGTGCAATATCCCGAGTTGGACGCTGATCGCGCCAATGGCTGTATTCGTGACAAGGCCCATGCGTATTCTCAGGACGGTGGACTGGCGGTATTGCACGGTAACATCGCGCTGGACGGCTGCATCGTCAAGACTGCGGGTGTGGATGAAAGCATCCTTAAATTTACCGGATGCGCACGCGTGTTCGAAAGCCAGGATGCGGCGGTTACCGGCATACTCGCCGATCAGATAGTGGCTGGTGATGTGGTGGTGATCCGTTATGAAGGGCCGAAAGGCGGCCCGGGAATGCAGGAAATGTTATACCCGACCTCGTATTTGAAATCGAAAGGAATGGGCAAAGCGTGTGCATTGCTGACTGACGGACGCTTTTCAGGCGGCACCTCGGGTTTGAGTATAGGACACGTTTCTCCGGAAGCAGCCAGCGGCGGTGCGATTGCGCTGGTGCAGGAAGGTGACAACATCGAAATTGATATTCCAAACCGACGAATCGATTTGATGATCTCCGACGCCGAATTGAGTAAACGCCGCGCAGCGATGGAGGCTAAAGGTAAGCAAGCGTGGAAGCCGGCCGCAGAGCGGCAGCGCAAAGTGACGGCCGCGTTGCGCGCCTATGCGGCAATGGTTACCAGTGCTGACAAGGGCGCGGTTCGCGATGTTGCGCAAATCGAATAATTAAACATGGGTCGTTTGAAATACACAGAAAACTAAAAGGGGAGAATAGGATATGACCACTGTACAACAAGTGAATACACAATTCGGCATCGCAGGGAAATTGAGCTTTCGTGACGACCCCAGTGGGTTGATCGTGGCCGAGATTAGCAATGCACAGGCGACCGCATCTTTGTGTTTGCAGGGGGCCCACCTGATGACTTGGCAACCAAGAAGCCAAAAGACGCCTGTGATATGGCTGTCACGCGACGCCAAACTTGCATTGGGCAAGTCGATAAGAGGCGGTGCACCGGTATGTTGGCCGTGGTTTGGCGCGCATGCTTCCGAGAGTGGTTTCCCGGGACACGGGTTTGCAAGGACCGTTCCCTGGCAGGTGATCGAATCCGGCAGCGAGCCGGATGGAGCGACACGTCTGACCCTGCGGCTGATCGCGAGCGACAAGACCAGAGTGCAATGGCCGCATCAGTGCGATCTCGACCTGACCGTGATTGTCGGCGATACATTACGCATGGAAATGAGCACCACTAATACAGGTGACGAAGATTTCGTGATCGGTGAGGCGCTTCATACTTATTTGCAGATTGGCGACATCGGCACTGCTCGCGTCACTGGCCTGGAAGGCTGTGAATACTGGGACAAGGTCGGAGGTTCCGAATTGCGGAAACAGAGTGGTGGAATCACCTTCTCCGGCGAGACTGACCGAGTGTATATCAACACGGCGGCAGAATGCGTGATCCATGACGACAAACTGAAACGTCGCATACATGTCGCCAAGTCGGGCAGTCTTTCAACTGTGGTATGGACACCTTGGACAGAAAAGGCCGCGAAGATGGGCGACATGGGGCAGCCGGACGGTTGGCGTGAAATGGTATGTGTGGAATCGGTGAATGCGATCGAGAATGTGGTGAAGGTTTCAGCGGGCAGCAGACATACATTGATAGTGGAATATCGCGCAGAGCCAATATAGGATTGGCCTTTATTTCCAGTTGATCAGGCGAAATTTGGAAAATCAGCATGAAATTCTGATTTCGCCGTGGATTATCAGCTAGCTGAATTTTTAATGTCTTTTGAAAACTGTCAACTTTCCGGACTATATAGGCGTTAATGATTCGCCGCCGGGCTTGTTAATTGAGATGTTGACCCGATAAGTTGGTTGGCAAACTTGGCGGAGTTGTTTAGAATCGCGGGCGAAGGCAAAACCTTCGCATCAATTTAGGGTGTATTAATCATAAATCGGAGAGAAGAATGAAATCAATTATCGCAGGTATGGCTGTAGCAGGTTTGATGGTTGCTGGTGGCGCAATGGCAGCTGAAATGCCAGCTTTGGCAAAGAAAATGAATTGCACAGCTTGTCACGCTATTGACAAGAAAGTGGTTGGACCAGCATGGGCAGATGTTGCTGCCAAATACAAAGGCCAAGGCGACGCAGCTGACAAGTTGATGGTCAAAGTATCCAAAGGCGGTTCCGGTAACTGGGGTTCCATGCCTATGCCTGCTAACGATGCAGCAGGTACAAAGCAAGCTGAGATCAAAGAACTGGTTACATTCATTCTGGGTCTGTAATATTTCCGGGCTTGTCCCGGGAGTGTGGAGAAATCCTCAAAAAGCCGGCGCAAGCCGGTTTTTTGTTGCCTGACCGTACGGGACATTGCTTGAATACTTGAGTCTGTCACCAGTTCGAGGTTTAATCTGTCTGAACATGAAAAACAATTCAGGATAAGGTTATGAGAAATCTCGGTTTGGCAAAGTGGTCGTTTTTACTGCTGCCTCAGCAAGCGTTTGCGGCAGATGCTGCCATTGATTCTTTCTTCAACACCATTAACGGTTTTCTGGCACAGGTTATTTTCTTCGATGTATTTCCTGGCGAGCCGGTCATGCCATTCATCGTGGCATGGCTGATTGTTGCGGCGGTATTTCTTACAGTACGTTTCAACTTTGTCAACATGCGCATGATGCGTCACGCTTACCGCGTTATACTCGGAAAATATCGCACTGCAGACGACCAGGGCGAGGTCACTTCCTTTCAGGCCCTTTCCACGGCGTTATCCGCGACAGTCGGGCTGGGCAATATCGCTGGTGTCGCGATTGCCATTTCCATTGGCGGCCCGGGTGCGACTTTCTGGATGATCGTGGCAGGCTTCCTCGGTATGACCACCAAGTTTACCGAGGCCAGCCTGGCGCAGATGTATCGCGAAGTGCGCCCCGACGGCAGGCTGATGGGCGGCGCGATGGAATACCTTTCCAGGGGGCTGGCAGAGCACGGTGCGCCACGCCTCGGCAAAGCTCTCGCTATTATGTTTGCAATCTTCACCATTCTCGGTTCCTTCGGTGCGGGCAGCGCATTTCAGGTCAGTCAGTCGATGGGGGCAGTGCAAGCCCAGATTCCCTTTTTTCAGCAGGTACCCATTGCATACGGACTGTTGATGGCAGTCGCAATTGGCTTGGTAATTATCGGTGGATTGCGCCGTATAGCCCATGTTGCAGAAGCGGTGGTACCCACGATGGTTATCATCTATCTTGGAGCCTGCCTGTGGATCATAGTCGGTGAAGCAGCGATGGTACCCGTAGCACTGGGCAAGATATTCACGGAGGCGTTTTCGCCTATAGCAGTTGCGGGTGGCATGGTCGGGGCGCTGGTTCAGGGATTCAAGCGTGCGGCATTTTCCAGCGAGGCAGGGCTGGGTTCCGCTGCGATTGCACACTCCGCCGCATCGGTGAAGTATCCGGTGCGCCAGGGATTGGTCGCGCTGTACGAGCCTTTCATCGACACTGTGGTGATTTGCACGATGACCGCGCTGGTCATAGTAATTACCGGTGTTTACAACGCGCCTGAATACGAGGCGATACGAGCCGCAAGTCAGGGAGCAACACTGACATCTGCCGCATTTGCTACGGTCTCGGACTGGTTTCCGATGATACTTTCGCTCTCGGTCGTCCTGTTCGCATACAGTACGGCAATCTCGTGGTCATACTACGGCGAGCGTTGCTGGGTATATGTTTTTGGTGAGCGCTATTCGATCCTTTATAAAGTTGTTTTTATAGGTTTTGTGATTATTGCGTCGATAGCGAGTGCATCCAGTCTTGTTGATTTCACGGACTTGCTGGTGCTGGCGATGGCTTTTCCCAACTTGATCGGCCTGTATTTGCTGAGTGGAAAGGTCAAAGTCGCGCTGGGTGAATACAGGGCCAAGCTGGCCAGCGGTGAGCTGGATCGTGAAGCCGGTATCATACGTTGAGCCTGAAAGCGTCTTTCGCGAGTACTCAACAATAACTTGTAAAACGTATTCTGGTTTGCTCGTTATTGTATACCGCATGGGCAGTAGCAGATTTTCCCGATAAATAACGGTCGAGTTTAAGGGTGTCCTAGCGTTTTTTTTTCAATTCTTGCAGAAGCTGGATAGTCTGCTCGGTAGTAAGATCAATCGGTTTTCTCTCCTTGAAAAGAAGCCAGAGCAAGGCTCCGTTCACCAATACGAAGATGACCTCGATATAAAGCATTGCCGCAACGATAACGTGTTCTTTGGGTGCTGCGAAAATAAAATAGAATCCCTGAAAACTTGGCATGATGGCGTAAGTCATGGAACTATGGTCTTCCAGGGGTGGGAACAGCAGGATTACCACCAGATTGACTGCCACCACCACCAGCGTTGAATTTTGGTAGTGCATCTTGCGCTGAGTTTTCGCCTTTCTGCTTTGCAAAAGTAGCCACGCAATACCCGTGTTGATCAACACCACCGCCACTTCAAGGTAAAGCATACTTGAATTGATATTCTCGTTCGCTATTCTGCTGAATGTGTAATGAAATCCGGAAAAAATCGGAATGGTGGAATCGGTGATCGTATATGAATCGAAAGGTGGGAAAAGCAAAATCAATCCCAGATTGATTGCGGCGATAAACAGCATGATTTTTTGCCAATGATTCATCAAGGTTCCCCTGGCTTGGCCTCTACAAAAAATTAGGCCATTGTTTTATGGAACATTCCTGAAATGCGAAGGCTGCCAATACGTAGGGAATTATGCTCCGATTTGCTTGTGCAAACTACAATGTTTGACATTATTGGACATAGACATCAGGTTTTTGTGAGCGGGCGAATTTTACATAGTCGCTTAATTGTCCCATTTTGCGGCCAATTTCCGGTCAGGTCGGGTTTCAACCATGCGTAACATGAATGCGCAGTCTTCTCGGTGTATTGTGATTCCCCGATCACGAGTGACATAGCCAACTATGGCATCGGTTTGAGCGGGATTGCAGCATTTGGCGAACCGGGTCATCAGATTGTTCACGCCACCAACGGTGATATCTGCTTTCCGGGTTCGCTGTGCAGCAGGTTTGGTAGAGATTTGTTTTGCACCCTCTATCGTTCTGGTGGGTAGTTCTGCCTGGATCGCTACTGCAATGCGCCGCTGGGTGACCTCATTGCGCCCAATGGCGGCAAGGAAATCTTCCAGTTTGTTGTAGTGCATCCGTTGGGCGAGTTTCTCCTGATTGATGGAGTTAACGCCAATGCGGTGCAGTTCGCGATCCAGTTGTGTCCTGCCCTGTGCGATGCTCTCATCGATGTTCTGGCTCTTGAACCATGCGCGCACTTTGGCGCGTGCTCGCGGATTTTGCAGGAATCCAAGCGCTGGATTGACCCAGTCCCGGCTTGGCCCGCCCTGTTTTGCAGTGAGTATCTCCACACGCTGGCCGTTTTGCAGCTTGTAATTGAGGGGTGCTATGTTGCCGTCAACTTTGGCTCCGCGCGTGCGGTGGCCGAGGTCGGTGTGCAGGGTGTAGGCGAAATCCACCGGGGTGGCTCCACTGGGCAGATCGATGACCTTGCCCTGCGGTGTGAACACATATACACGATCCCGCAGCAGATCGTTCTTGAATTGCTCCTGCATGCTGCCGCTGTCGGCAAGTTCTGTTTTCCATGCAAGAATCTGGCGTAACCAGGCGATTTTTTCATCAAAGCCGAAATCGGACTTTTTGTTTTCCTTGTAACGCCAGTGGGCCGCCACGCCGAGCTCCGAGTCTTGGTGCATATCCTGGGTACGTATCTGCACCTCTAGGGCAAGATTGTGCGGGCCGGTCACGGCAGTGTGCAGTGAGCGGTAACCGTTACCCTTCGGATTGGCTATGTAATCGTCGAACTCGCTGGCGATAGGCGGCCACAGTTCGTGTACCACTGAGAGCGCAGCATAACAATCCTCTATATTTTCAACGAGGATGCGAACCGCGCGCACATCGTAGAGTTCGCCGAATTCGACCTGCTTGCGCTTCATCTTGTTGATGATGCTATAGATGTGTTTGGGTCGCCCGCTAACTTGCCCCCTGATATTCTCATGGCTCAACGACTGTTCAAGTTGGGTGATCACATCCGCGATGTAATGTTCCCGGTCCACTCGGCGCGCGTCGAGCAGTTTTGCCACCTTTCGATAGAGTCCAGGTTCCAGGTAGCGTATCGAAAGGTCTTCAAGTTCCCATTTGAGTTGCCATACACCCAGCCGATTGGCCAAAGGGGCAAAGATACTGTGTGTCTCCTGCGCGATCATTGTCTGCAGTTCCGGGCTCGCACCGGAAAGGCTGCGCAGCGTCTGGGTGCGCTCTGCGAGCTTGATCAATACCACCCGGATGTCGTCTACCATCGCAAGCAGCATCTTGCGCAGGTTTTCGACCTGTTGGGCGGCTTCATCTTTGCCGGGCATGACGGGTAACTCGCTGAACTGCCGGACATGCTCCATGCGGGAAATACCCTTGACCAGTATCTTCACACCGGTGCCGTACTCTTGTTCAATTTTTTCCTGCCAGCCCTCGAGGTACTCCGGTGCCGCATGCAGTATGGTGGCAACGATGGTCTCGTGATCCAGACTCATGTCAGTCAGGATGCCCGCTGCTCCCAGCGCATGCTGCAACAGCGGGGTTCCTGTCAGTTCGGTTTTACCCGAGTAGAGTGTCTCGGCAAGTTTGCAGGCATTGCTTATTGCAGCCATCTCCGGGGGTGAAAAAATGCGCGCCAGCCCGGCAAGCCAGTGGAGCGTGTCTTTCGATGAAGCGGGAGATTTTTGCTGGGTCGAAACCATGTGGAATTGATTGAATGGGGAAGCTAGAGCCCCATTAGTTGTATTACGCGTGCATTCGATACGGCGAGCTTATCGTTCAGTGAGCGCAGGAAGGCCCGCTCCATCCGGATGACAAGGCCGGTCGAGAAATTTTCCAGCTTGTCCTTGGATATCTCCAGTGCGGCGACATTACTCTGGGCTGTCACGGTCGCTCCCCTGATCGGACTGCCGTTATACAGGCAGGCATTCTCACCGACGCAGTCGCCATCGTGGATCATATTGATCATGCGCTGTTTCTTGGAGACCACGACACTGCCCTCCAGCAGGATGAAAAACGAGAAGCCGTGCTCTCCATCCTTGATGATAATCTCGCCATGCTTGAATGTGCGCCACTGGGATGCGTGCATTACTTCCCATATCTCAACAGTAAGGAAATCCTTGAAGAACTTGCAGCGGCTCACCTTTTCAAATTGGGCCTGTTCCTCGTCAGGTTCGACTTCCCGAATGATTCCCGATGCCGCGTACAGGTCGCTGAGGAATTCCCTCCAGTCCTGATAGCGGTCAGCGATACTCTTTTGCAATGAGCGATCGACGATCTTGCAAAGCTCCTTGGGGAGATTTGCGCGTTTGGATTCGATCGGAATGTGAGGTTTGTGGGTGATCTGGTTCATTGCGGAGTATTTGTCTGTCGCATTGAACGTCTTGTGTCCCGTAAGCAGTCGGTAAAGTACTGCGCCGAGGGAGTAAATGTCAGACTGGTGATTTAGCGCGATACCCGAGATCTGTTCCGGCGACATATAGCTCAGACTTCCCGCACCGGTGATCTGTGTCACTTCTGAATCGAACAGCAGTGCACATCCGAAGTCGGTTAGTTTGGCCTGCCCATCTGGCATCATCAGGATATTGGCCGGTTTAACGTCACGATGGATCACACCTCTCTGGAAGGCATAATTCAATGCTTCGGCAGCCTGCCTGACGATATCGAGCACTGTCTCGACAGGCAGAAGTTTGTCCGGGGTGTCATAGCCTTCCAGTGATTCACCCTCCACATATTCCATGATGATGTATGAGTTGTCCGAGTCACCGCTGTTGGCCTCGATTAACCCGACGATGTTTGGGTGTTTCAACTTGCCGCACAGCGAGGCTTCGACGGCGAACATCTTGTGTTGTACGCCTATTGTGCAATCAGGTTTTATCTTCTTGATAGCGACAAGTTTCAGTGTGGATTGATCCACGCCCAGATAGACGTTACTGGTCGCGCCACTTCCCAGAAGACGGGTGATTTTGTATTTTCCAGCCACGATAGTATCTGCAGGCAGATCGTCGGCATTTGGTTTTCCGGAATTGCTCATTGTCGACATGATTCGCGTTCAAAGTTGATGAAGGCCGTTCAGAGAAGTTGAAAACCGCACGGCAAGCATAGCCACAGGGTAGTCGAAATGCAATTAGTTGCGAGCGCGGTATATGAATCCTCCCGCATTCGGGTCAATTCAATACTTTCCACAATAACCTGGTCGCCAAGGAGGTCAATAGAATCGCGAAAAGTTTGCGCAATAGGTCGATTCTCATGCGATGTGTGGCTTTCGCACCCAGCGGTGCGGTGATGATACTGGCGAAAGCGACCCCTAATAATGCGGGAAGATATACAAATCCAAGTGTGTGCGCAGGCAGTCCGGAAATATCTGTGCCGGCGAAAATGTAGCCTATCGTGCCACCAACCGCTATCGGGAAGCCGACTGCAGCCGAGGTGCCGATCGCATTTCTGACAGGCAGGTTGCACCAGACCAGAAAGGGAACAACAATCGTACCTCCCCCTATCGATACCATGGTGCTCAGCCAGCCCGTGAGTGTGCCGGTCAACGTCATCCCCCCGATGCCGGGAAGTTGGCGGGAGGGGTGGGGGCGGACATCAAGTAGCATCTGGGCCGCGGCGAAATATACGAATAGTGCGAAGAATATTCCCAGAGAGCGCTGCGAAATACTGGTGGCAGATAGCGCACCAATTCCCGCACCCAGCAGAATGCCGGGAGTAATGTTTCGTACCACGCGCCAGTTCACAGCTCCATGTTGGTGGTGTTTTCGCATACTGGAGAGTGAGGTGAAAAGGATGGACGCCATCGAGGTGCCGAGTGCGAGGTGTAGCAGATAACTTGAGGGGAAATGTTGCGCGTCGAACAGTAGTAGCAGAACCGGAACCAGTATCAACCCGCCACCCACCCCGAACAATCCTGCAAGCAATCCTGTGGCTGTACCGAGCATCAGATAGGCCGCATACCATTCCATCAGCTATGGGCCAGCTTTTTTGTGATGAACTTCCATTCATCCGGATCGAGCGGGGTGATGGACAGGCGGTTGCCCCGTTGCAGGGTGCGCATCCGCTCCAACTCAGGGTGCTTGCGCAGTTCATCGATACTGATCAGGGCAATTTTTTTTACCAACTGAACATCGACATTGAACCAGCGTGGCTGTTCCTGGGTGGATTTGGGGTCGAAGTATTTACTCTTGAACTTGAACTGAGTTGCGTCTGGATAGGCGGTGCTGCTAACTTTGGCGATGCCAACGATCCCGGGTTCTTTGCAATTGGAGTGGTAGAAAAGAATGCCATCCCCCACTTTCATCTGGTCACGCATGAAATTGCGTGCCTGGTAATTACGCACTCCATACCATGCGACGGTTTTTTCGGGTAAGGCAGCAAGGTCGTCGATACTGCAATCGGAGGGTTCGGATTTCATAAGCCAGTAACGCATGGCGAAACTCCCGGGAGTAAAAAATGCGGCCCGGATTGATCAGGGCCGCACTGAAATAAAAGTCCCCCGCCTGTGCCGTTGACCCAATATCTTGAACCTGGGTTCAAGAGGGCCGTTTCCAAGTTACATCAGGTACATCCACGTTGGGACGCGCACAACAGTAACATTACAGGTTGCAGCCTTAAGCAGAGCTTATTGGTTCAAAGAATATATGAGCCTGACGTACACTGCAGGGGACAAACCAAATTAATATCAGAACAGATTGTCTTGTTCAGCCAGAGCCTCATCAATTGCTACCTGCATGGATTCCATTCTACGCTTTAAGTCGGCGAGGTCAATTCCTCTGCCTACTTTTGTAGTGAGCAATTCATGAGTGATATTCAGTGCTGCCATCAGGGCTATGCGTTCGACACTGACGATTTTCCCGGCATCGCGAATCTCGCGCATCCTTTTATCCAGGTAAGCCACCGCATCGAGGAGTTCGCCGCGTTCCTCTTCAGGACAAGCGATGCGTAACTCCTTGTCAAGTATCTTGATATCCAGCGTTTTTGTAGTGTTGTTCATGTTGGGTCCTCGGGAAGGGAGGACAGAAGTTTTTCAAGACGCGCCTTGGCAACATCAATTTTGTCGCTGCATAGGCGGCTGTTGCTGAGTGCGTGCGCCAACTCCTGACGCAGCTGATGATTTTCCGCACGCAACTTGCCGCTCATCTTTATCAGCTGGGCAAGTTTGTTTTCCAGTGCGGACAATTCGTTTTCCATATGTTGACTATAGATGGAAAAGTGCTGATAAGTCAAATGGTAAGGGTGGCTTGTGCAAGCAGTTTGTAGGGTGCTTACTGGCTTTTGATTTCATATTGGCCGTACATATGATAAAGTTCACATCGCTTTAAGGTGCTTGTCTGCCTGCAGACGAGTTAAACGGGAAACAGGTGCGGAATGACAAATTTCAATCCCTGTGCTGCCCCCGCAACGGTAAGCGAGTGCGGATCTGCCAGTATGCCACTGTGAATATTCATGGGAAGGCGGCGGATCAAAACTTGTGAGCCCGGATACCGGCCTTGGGTACAGTCTGGAAATGCTGCGGGTGGCGCATGGACGGTAGTGACGTCAATATTTCCAAGTTGGCGGACACTTCCCTCCTGTTGCCTCGGTATTTTCTGTATTTATACATTCCAACGGGGAACCTTGGAATTTTTCCGGAAAATATCTCAATGAAACCACACAAACTTCTCGCCGCCTTATTATGCGCGGCAACACCTTGCGCTTACGGGGCCAGCGATAATCCCCAGCTTGAAATCCTCGTCGTCACGGGAACACGGATCGAGCAGCCGCTCAAGCAATCTCTCTCCCATACTACAGTCATTACCCGTCAGCAGATTGAAGAATCGCAGGCAGTAGATGTGGCGAGTGTGCTGAGGGATCTCGCCGGTGTAGAGTATTATCAATCAGGCGGGATAGGCAAGCAGGGCAGCCTGTTCATGCGTGGAACAAACTCTAGTCATGTGCTGATATTGCTGGACGGGGTACGCATCAATTCCGCGACAGCCGGCACGACACAAATTGACCAGTTGATGCTTGACCAGATTGACCGTATCGAAGTGGTGCGCGGCAATGTAAGTAGTCTGTATGGATCCGAGGCGATCGGCGGCGTGATCCAGTTGTTCACCAGACGCGGCAAGGGGGCACCCTCTTTCAATGTGAGTGGGGGGGGCGGGACGCA
>JBGSMU010000233.1:0-23842 GCA_041739955.1 Gallionella sp.
TGAGGCGAAATACGGGCGAAATGAACATGGTGCGTTTCCCTCACAGACAGCATACAGAGTGGCTTGATTGCACCAATTGCCATGAATGGTTGTTCAAGTCGAAAGCGGGTGCGACCAAGTTCAGTATGTTCGACATTCTGAAAGGTGAATTTTGCGGTCGATGTCACGGGGCGATTGCTTTTCCATTGACTCAATGCAACCGTTGCCACAGTGTTCCACGGAAGTCGGTTTCAGCTCCCGCTGAGGAAAATTGACAAGGCTTATGATAAATATATTTCATGCCTTTGACGGTAAGTTTCTGTTTGGCATAACCCTGCTGGTTTTGTTAACTACCCTTGCGCCGTCAACGGCACAAGCCGAATACGGTGATGTGGTTCTTAACAATCGCGCGGAGAAATCGGGTATGCGACCGGTTATTTTCCCCCATTGGTTTCACCGCATCCGTTTTAGGTGCAAAGTCTGCCACACGGAAGTGGGGTTTGAGATGAGAGCTGGTTCCAACGATATTCTTATGGCGGATATTATTGACGGTAAACTATGCGGAAAGTGCCACAATAATAAAATAGCTTGGGGTCCGCAAAATTGTCATTTATGCCATTCGGGATTGCCTGGGCTTGTGACCGGGATTCGTGGTGGCGATAGTACCGGGGGACCTGGCAAGTGGTAGCCCGATCAACGGATGTCGGGCGAGTCTTTTATACACAAAGTTCAAGGCTAATTCTGTGGATACTGTCTATTCTTATGTTGTCTGGTTGCGCAACTAATGGATTATTTGATGGATTTTCTAATGAGGAACTATTGCAACCGTGGGTGGAGTTGAGCGGTGGCCAAGTAAGCCTGCCCTCGGGTGCGTTGAAATCGGACTACATAGTATTTCGCAGACCAACCGCTATCAGTGTTCGCGGTAATGATCTTTATCTTGTAGATGCCGGCCTGCGCCGCATTTTTCGATATGACCGCTTCCAACAAACTTTGACTCCTTTCGCTACTAGCGTTCCCGTCGAATCCGAAACCGCAATTCTTGCAGCGCCAGATCAAACGGTATATATCACTGTACCCTCATTGGGAAAGGTGGCGCATTTGACTCGTGAAGGTATTTTGCTGCCAACTTTGGAATCGCCAGGAAATCTTGCACGCCCTATCTCTGTTGCAGTAGATGAGCATAGCGGAAACGTGTACGTAGTTGATGGGCTGTATAACCATATAGTCACGTTTACAGGCTTAGGGAGTCTGGTATCCATCATTACCCCCGAAAAAGTTCGATCAATTTCCGCGATAGCAATTGGCTCGGGCGGTATATATGTAATAGATGACATATCGAAACAAGTGGTCATGTTGGACTTGGATGGGTACTTCCGTTATTCACTTGGAGTTAAATTTCCCAGCGAGCCAGGCAGCATAGCCGTGGATGGTAATAACTTATTGTTTATGAGCGATAACTATGACAATTCTGTCAAGGTATACAGCTTGAAAGGGTTTGGAAAAAGCTCAATGGTGGGGGGGGTTGGCGGAATAGGGGGCCAAGTTTCAGAGAGTTACAACGGTATCGGTAGCCTTGCTGTAGAGGATGAAACATTGTTCATAGCAGACAGTTTGAATTCACGGATTCAGACTTTGTTGATCAACAGTAACGCAAAGGTCGTAGGTCGATAATGAAATTGCTGCGAACATCTATCATTCTTATAACACTGGCCCTGAATATTTCAGGATGTGCTGAAACGCATTTAGTAATGAGCATGTCCGACACAATGCAGGAGCCGATTTCTAAAGTCTGGCCAGACCCTCCAGAAATGCCCCGTTATCGCTATATAGGTGAACTGACGGGTGAAAATAACTTCCATCCCGAGAATTGGGCCAATCGGAGTACGGCAACCAAAGTGTTCGACTGGCTGGTCGGGCTGACTGGGCATAGTTCAAAGCCCGTGGTATTGCAACGCCCGCAAAGCGGGATGGTTGATGCCGAAGGGCGAATATATGTCACGGACATCGGCCGCGGTGGTGTGTACGTATTCGATAATGTAGGTGGCCGACTCGAGGTTTGGGAAAACGCTACGGCAGAAGAGAGATTTTTGGCGCCAATTGGTATCGCACAAAGCGCTCAAGGAGAGACATTAGTAGCTGACGCTGAGTTGCACGGCGTGTTCCGGCTTGATCGCGAGGGCGTTCCTGCAGGAGAATTTGGCAGGGCCGATCTGAAACGCCCTACCGGGCTGGCGCGAGACGCGAAACGAGGCATGGTTTATGTGGCGGATACCTATGCGCACGACATCAAAGTGTTCGGGGATGACGGTAAACTGATAAAAGTCATAGGGCAAAGAGGCGAAGGTGATGCGCAATTCAATTTCCCCACTCACCTGACTTATGTTGAAGACAAGTTATTTGTTACCGACACGATGAATTCCCGAGTGTTGATATTCGATTCCGATGGAAATATGCTCACAACCTTTGGTCAGCGTGGTTTATTTGTGGGCGACATGGTGCGCCCAAAGGGCGTGGCAGTAGACAGTGCCGGAAATATTTACGTGGTAGAATCAATGCATGATCGCCTGCTGATTTTTAACGGCGAAGGCCAGACCTTAATGGCGATCGGCGGCAACGGTTCAAATGTCGGTGAATTTTATCTTCCCGCCGGTGTCTGGATCGGTAGTCATGACCAGATTTACGTTGCAGACATGTTCAACGGCAGAATCACTGTCTTGCAGTTAATAGGAAGCACGGAATGAAGATACCACTATCGGCTCGGGTCGTAGTTCTCGGCATTATGTTGATGGCTGTCAGCAACATTGTTATGGCGGCAATCGTATCGGACATACGTGCCAGCAAACACAATTTCTCCTCAGCACCTGACGGATCAGCTACACCAACCGGTGCTGTACCGGTGCGCACCGTTAAGGCAATAGGTCAAACCCAGATTTGCGTGTTCTGTCATACACCACATTCGGCGACAACGGGATTGGTTGCCCCATTGTGGAATCGCACCCTTTCTTCAAACACCTATACCGCATACCTTTCCAGCTCCATAGATGCCAGCCCACTTCCGGATCAGCCCGGGGCAGGTTCAAAAATGTGCCTGTCCTGTCACGATGGTACATTGGCGATAGGAATGGTCAGCGTGCTTAACGGGGTAAGTAACGTGGCCATCAATATGACAGGTGCCCAGACAGGTGGAGAGATGCCGGGCGGTTCTGGTGCGACTACTGGGTTTACGCGTGATCTTGGAATCGATTTAAGCAACGACCATCCCATTTCTTTCAATTATGATAATACCTTGGGCGGTCCTACCGGTACTGACGGTGAGCTTCGTGATCCTCCGGTCATGGAAGGCCCAAGGACGATTGTAGGCAATCGAAGCGCTACTGTGAAACCTGTCTACCCCTTGTCGGGTAACCAGATGCAATGCACGACTTGCCATGACCCGCATCTGAGTGATACGAATGTTGTCATCAATCCTCCACTCAAATTTCTGCGGGGTAACCGATTGCAGCAGGTAAGTCCAGCAGGTGGCACGTATGTTCAGGCTGACGATATCATGTGCCTTGCGTGCCATGATAAAGCTGGAACAACATGGTCAAATTCAGCACATGCCAATTCATTGGTTGCCAACCAGGCGTATCTGGATGCGGCAGCTAATTTGCGTGAATTTCCGGATAGTATCAAAGGGTCTACCGAAGTTTGGCAGGCATCTTGTCTCAATTGCCATGACACACATGCTGTACAGGGTTCGCGGCACTTGTTACGGGAAGCGACTGATAATACTTCGACTCCCAAAGCCGGTGGGAATTCGGCTATGGAAGAGGCCTGCTTTCAGTGTCACAGCACCCTGGGTGAAAGTATCATCACGCCACTTACCCAGGTTCCTGATATCAAGAGCGATTTTGCCATGCTCGTACGCATGCCGATCACTGACGCAGACCAAAATGTAACCTCCGAGGTGCATGACATCGGTGGTAACTTTGATGACAGTTTTAATCCGACCAGTAGCGGAGCGCCGGTCAATTCTGATCTACATTGCAACAGCCCTAATGACAGATGCGGCAAGGATTTTGTCGAATCACAAGCTGTGCTTGGCAGGTTGACGGGCGGTGTCGACTTGACCCAAAGACACGCAGAATGTGCGGATTGTCATAATCCACATCGTGTGACCAAAACCAGATTGTTCAATGACGATGCGACACCTCCGATATCACCTGCAGCGGCAGGCACACACAAACATGCGATCGTATCCGGTGATACGGTGCCACATAGCAACATCGCATCCGGTTCTTTGCGGGGTATGTTCGGTGTTGAGCCCATTTATTCTTCCAATGAATTTGGAGCCAACCCAACTGGATTTAACGTAAAGCGCGGAGATGGCGGGATTGCCGCATCCACTTCTGTTGCAAGCACACATCTGACCAGAGAATATCAAATCTGCTTCAAGTGCCATTCCAATTATGCATATGAAGCTGCGGCAGGCCCATCTGCATCGGTTGTTAATACTCCGTTATCTATGGGTACCTATGGGGGGAGTACGACATCCGGTACTAACGGCATGACTTACTACAATGATATTGCGATGGAATTTCAAGCCCCAACGTCACCTTCACACCAAGGCGAGGTCACTACAAATGATTCTGGAGCAGACCTGGCATTCACAACAAATAACCACCGTTCCTGGCATCCGGTGATGGAGCCGACCGGGCGCATTTATGCCAGTGCAAATATGTGGCGTGCTCCCTGGAACGGATCGGACACTGACGCAGGTAGCCCCATTGTCGCTGCAGTCGGCGCGCAGACCATGTATTGCAGCGACTGCCATGGTTCGGATAATCACATTACATTTACTGCCGATGGCCAAGGTTCAGATCCGCAAGGCGGCGAGGATGGAAAATCGTGGGGCCCGCACGGTAGCGACAATGCATTCCTCCTGAAGGGGCCTTGGGATACTGCAGCTGCGATCGGAGCGGCATCGGATACATTATGCTTCCGTTGCCATGATGCTACCCAGTATGCTGATCCAAGCGGAGCACCCCCAACCTTGAATAGCGGTTTCGGTCATGCCACCAACCTTGACCCGCTGGATGGGACGACTCCGTTGACTAACCTGCACCAGCGCCATGCTTATTACGCTACGGGGCCAGTAGGGGTAACAAATTGGCCAGCCCTGGAAAACTATCGCTGCACCCTTTGCCATACCGGTACAGCTCATGGCTGGAAAAACAAAGCCTTCCTGGTCAATCTCGACGATCTTGGACTAGAGTTGAATGCTACTGGAGGCGCTGCTGGAGGGGAGCTTCCAGGTCCGCTGGTTGCTGGCGATGCAGTGGCCAAAGGCACTCAAGCTGCTTCTGTTCCCTACAGCAACGGGCCGTATTATCAGGGTGCCTATCTCAGGGTGACACAGTTCGCTACAAGTGGAAACTGGGTTAAAACCGATTGTACTGGCGGTTGCCACTAGAAACTTGATGTGGGTGCCGGAATTCTCCGGCCTCACAAGACAATCTGGCTGGAAAACTTTCAGTTGGACTGGATATACAGATGATTGTCCAGCATACCTTCATTGAAGTATTGCCAAACCGCATTTTCTGTGTTTGTTCTGTCCTGTGCACTTGCTTCGTCAGGCAGGCCTAACACCTGGAAAGTGCCATCCAGATACAAGGGAATGATCTTCCGTCCGGGATGCCAAAGCGACCGGGCGAGATGGTTCAGCTTGTCCTGCCTGATCCCGACAGTTTCGAGTAATGTCGGCAGCAAATCAATTTGCTGTGCAAGCTGGCTGGTGTCCATACCCTTCAACAGATTGGCGTTCTGGGTGTAAATGATCATTGGTATTTCAAATTGCTCGGAAAAATTCGCATCCGGATGCAGGCGCGGTCCTGTGTGGTCGGCAGTGAAAATGAATATCGTGTTATTGAACCACTTTTTACCGGAAGCGCATTTCATGAAGCGCGCCAATGAAGCATCAGTATAGTGAATAGACTTTAGTATCGGGATATTGCCGTCAGGATGCTGGTCGCGTTCGGCAGGAGGAACGCTGTAGGGTTGATGCGAAGAAAGCGTAAAGACGGAAGACATGAATGGCTCGGGAAAGGTCGAATATTTTTCGCAGATCCATCCCAGAAAAGGTGCATCGTAGATACCCCAAACCCCATCATCATCGGCTTTGTTCGGATAATCCTCCCTTGAGAAATGATACTGAAAGCCGGCGCCTTTTGAAAATGCATCGAAGTGCATGCTATTCCTGTTGGCGCCATGAAAAAAACTGGTGTGATATCCATTTTTTGCCAAAACCGAAGCAATACCCGTGTAGTCGTTCAGGGAGAATTCAGAATCGATAAATGGGTCGTCCATTAATGCTGGCACACCGGCCAGAATGGCGGGGATGCCTGAAATTGATGATTTTGAGTTTGCGTAGAAATGTGGAAAGTATGCACCTTGCCGTGATAGCTGGTTTAAAAATGGGGTGAATTCAGGATTGCGAAGTTCAGTGTATTCTTTTGAAAAGCTCTCCATTGCGACGATCACGATATTAGCTTTGGGTAACGGAGGAGTGATGGACCGAAAACTGTCGGGCCGATTCAGATACCCCAACATCTTGCCGGTTTCGAAATAATGAGTGCGTTCAACGCTAGGCTTATCCAGACTTTTCATCAGCGTGAACGTTGAGTTCAGTACCATATTATTGGCCATCGGATTGGAAAATATCCTCCCGTCCACTGGCATGATCGGCTTGGATTGTAATCCACCTCGGAAGAAAATTACGGAGATCAACAGCGTTACAAAAGCCAGCACAAACTTTTGGTAAGCGGGTGCGGGCACCCTGACTTTTCTGTATATGAGTACGGTCGCATAGGAATATAGAGCGAGGGTAACAAGTCCAAACAGCGTGATGTCAAGATAGGCGCTGATCACATTCGAGGTCTGGCCTTCACCAAGGAGGAACAGGGATGCCTTGGTAAAACGTCTGGCGGTAAAATTGACCAGTTCCATATCGGCGACATTCAGGGCGAACAGTGTGATATTCAGTAACCAGAACACACTGAACCATACAATCTTCGGAATCCTGAAACGAGCTAGGAAATACAACCCTATCAGGAAAAGCACGCTGGTTGCCGCGATAGAAGAAAGGTCAAAGCGCAACCCATACCAGAAAGCATTCAGGATTTCAGAAGCGGATTGGAATTGCAGGTTCTGCCAATTCCAGATAAGGAATCCCACCCGTAATACTGAATAGACCAAAACATGCAGAAAGATATAAGCCCAAAACCACATTTTATTGCTCCCATTATCTGTGACATCGGGTCGGAATAAATATCCCGATATTTGACGCGGTCTTCATGAACGATGGGCAGCTGGCCTAAGCCGAACCCGAAGCCACTGATGACGAGACCGCGGTTATATTGCCAAGCTGGCGCGAGCGCTTGTGATTGCTGCTGCAACTTGCGCGGGGGCAGTGCCTCCGACATGATTTCTGCTGGCAAGTGAGCCCTCCAGTGACAGTATCTGGTAAACATCCTCGCCGATATTTGGTGAGAATTTCTGCAGATCACTCAGGCTGACTCCGCTTAAATCAATGCCGCGTTCTTCGGAATAACGTACCGCAAGGGCGACGACTTCATGCGCATCACGGAAGGGCATGCCCTTTTTCACAAGATAATCTGCCAGATCGGTAGCAGTGGCAAAACCCTGTAATGCTGCATTGCGCATGGCGTCAGGCTTTACCTTGATGCCGGCAATCATGTCGGCGTAGATGCGCAAAGTTTGCGTCAACGTCTCGACCGTGTCGAACAACGGCTCCTTGTCTTCCTGATTGTCCTTGTTATACGCCAGAGGTTGCCCTTTCATCAGCGTCAACAATGCAACCAGATGTCCGTTAACACGCCCGGTCTTGCCGCGAACCAATTCCGGAACATCCGGATTTTTCTTCTGCGGCATGATCGACGAACCGGTGCAGAATCTGTCGGCGATATCGATGAAGCCAAAGCGCGGGTTCATCCAGAGGATTAGTTCTTCCGAAAAACGTGACAAGTGTGTCATCACCAAGGCGGCAGCGGCAGTGAATTCGATCGCAAAGTCGCGGTCAGAAACGGCGTCGAGCGAGTTCTGGCATACCCCTTCAAATCCCAGCAGATCGGCGACGTACTCACGCTTGATCGGATAACTGGTGCCCGCCAGGGCGGCAGAACCGAGCGGCAGGCGGTTCACACGCTTGCGGCAGTCCTTCATACGCTCGGCGTCACGCTTGAGCATCTCGAAATAGGCCATCAGGTGATGGGCAAAACTGATGGGTTGTGCGACTTGCAAATGGGTGAAGCCGGGCATGATGGTGTGGGTATGCTGTTCGGCGAGATCGAGCAATGCGGTTTGCAAAATGCCAATGAGTTCGACAAGTTCATCAATGGCGTGACGGAGATAAAGCCTGATATCCGTTGCCACTTGATCGTTGCGTGAACGTCCGGTATGCAAGCGTTTACCGGCATCTCCGACCAAGGCGGTGAGGCGCTTCTCGATATTCAAATGGACGTCTTCAAGTTCAACCGACCAGCTGAATTCACCGCTGATGATCTCGTTTTCGATCTGAGCCAATCCGCGTTTGATCTCGTTCAGATCCTGTATGCTGATGATGTCGCAAGCGGCCAGCATTTGCGCGTGCGCCAGAGAACCCTGTATATCAAACATCGCCAGCTTGTGGTCGAAGCCTACCGAGGCGGTGTAATGCTTCACCAATTCTGCCACCGGTTCGGCGAAACGCCCTGACCAGGTATCTTTATCTTGCATTGCTACCCCCACTTGTCCCAGAATAATGCGTCAAAACCAGATGCCGCAAGGCATGATAAGGTCCGCATGAATAAGGCGCGCAGTATAAAACAAAACAGCCGTCACGACGCATTGCCGAACTTCCGCAATCTCGGCATCACACTCCGTATCCTGCTGATCAGCAACGGCTTGGCCCTGTTGCTTGCCATTACCCAGTCCAATACATGGGGCGATGTCCCGCAAAATATGATGCTGGTCGCAACGATGCTGACGCCTATCCTGCTGTCCAGCTTGTTGGTGCTTTGGTCTGTTCAGCCGTGGCTGAATCGGCTTTCTTACAAACAGGGTGGCTTGGCGGTAATTTCCGTTACATTGATCATCGCCTTGCTCGTATATCAGATAGGCAATGTATTTAATGAGCAGGATATTCACGACAATTATTTCGGGGCGGCACGTATCGGGCTATTCAGCGTGATAGTGTGTGCCATTCTGCTGCTGTATTTTTGGCTCCGATCACAGGTTTTGTCCCGCGCTTTGCACGATGCGCGTCTGCAGGCTTTGAGGGCGCGTATCCGTCCGCACTTTTTGTTCAATACCATCAATACAGTCCTCTCCATACTCAGGAACAAGCCCAAGGAAGCGGAAACCGCGTTGGAGAACATGGCCGACCTGTTTCGCGTGGCGATGACGGATATGAAGGACCTTGTGCCGATACAACGGGAAATCGAGCTATGCAGGCAATACGCGGAAATAGAGCAATTAAGGATGGGTAATCGTCTCGAGGTAAAATGGCGGGTGAGCGATCTGCCTGAAGATGCGCTTATACCGCCACTGTTGTTGCAACCGCTACTTGAAAATGCTGTATATCACGGCATAGAGCCGTTGCAGCGCGGAGGAATCATTGATATTGAATTGTGCGGTCGCGGTGAAAATCTGCACATCAAGGTCGAGAATCCCTGCCCCTTGCCGATCGACAGACAAAGAATGGCCGACAGCACCGGCACTTGGGAAATGCAGAAAATGCAGGAACAAGATTCCGGGAAGAAAACCCACGAAGGTAATAAAATGGCTCTGAGGAATATCCGCGAGCGACTGGCGTTGCTGTACGATGCCGAAGCGCACTATAAAGTTGATACCGGCGATGATTATTACCGGGTGGAGATAGTTATGCCTTATTTGAAGGAGCGACCATCATGACAACAACCGTAGAACTGGCGTTAAGGGTTTTTATTGTGGACGACGAGCCTCCCGCTCGCAGTCGCCTGCGTGATCTCCTGAATGATTGCAACGAGCAACTTGCGCTGGATATCGTGGGAGAAGCGTCGAGCGGGCAAGAGGCACTGGATAAGCTGTCAGAAGCGATGGCCGATGTTGTGTTGCTCGATATCCGGATGCCGCAGATGGACGGCATAGAGCTTGCACAGCACCTGAACAAGCTGCCCAAACCGCCGGTGATCATTTTTACCACTGCTTTCGATGTTTATGCGATCAAGGCGTTTGAATTGCATGCGATAGACTATCTGCTCAAACCGATACGTCTCAAGCGGTTGTTCGAAGCGCTGACCCGTGCACGCGAAGCCGTACCGATACAGACTGAAGTATTGCGCGAGCTGTTGCCGGAGCCGCGCAAGAATCTTTCCATACACGAGCGCGACAAGATCCATTTGATCCCGATCGAGCAAGTGCTCTACCTGCGTGCCGAATTGAAATATGTGACGGTAAGAACCCGCGAACGTGAATACCTGATCGAAGAATCGCTGACGGCGCTGGAAAAAGAATTTTCCCTGCGTTTCGTGCGCATCCACCGCAACTGCCTCGTGGCGAAAGAAGAGATCGAAGGTTTCGAGAAGGGCGGAGATGAGGGTGGTAGCGGCTGGATGGTCAAGCTGAAAGGCCTGGACGAATTGCTGGCGATCAGCCGCCGCCAGCAACATATCGTCAAAGAGACTACCTGAGAACGTATCTCCCGGTTAAGAGACCACCCGGTTAAGCAACCACGTTGACCAGCCGTCCCGGTACGACCACGATCTTTTTGGGTGCCGCGCCCGCCAACTGTTTTTGAACTGCCTCGTGCGCCAGCGCCAGTTGCTCGATGGTTGCCTTGTCCGCATCCTTTGCCACGCGAATATTGCCGCGCAATTTCCCGTTGACCTGTATCACCAGCTCGATCTCGTCCTGCACCAAAGCTGCTTCATCAACCTCAGGCCATGAGGCGGAGAGGATGTCGTCGCCGTAGCCAAGTTCTTTCCAAAGCGTTTGCGAGATATGTGGCGTGATTGGCGCAAGCAGGCGCAATAGAATCGAAAGGCCTTCTTTGGCGACTGGGTCATTCATGCCGGAAAGTCGCTCCAGAGCATTCAGTATTTTCATTCCAGCCGATGCGACAGTGTTGAACTGGTGCTTGGACATGTCATAGTTCGCCTGCTTGAGCACGGAGTGGATCTCAAACCGGGTGGCTTGCTGCAAATGGGTCTCGGTTACAGGACCGCCGCCTTCATTTAATCTGACTCCGAAATTCCAAAGTCTACGCAGGAATCTTGATGCGCCCTCTACCCCGGAGTCATTCCATTCAAGCTGCTGGTCAGGTGGGGAGGCGAACATCGTGAACAATCGTGCGGTGTCGGCACCGTAAGCGTCGATGATGGCCTGAGGATCGACGCCGTTGTTCTTAGACTTTGACATCTTCTCGGTACCGCCGATGACCACAGGCTGGCCGTCTGTTTTCAGCTTCGCGCCAACGGGACGCCCTTTGGCATCGGTCTCGACGTCCACATCGGCCGGATTGATCCACAGCTTCTTGCCACCCGCGCCATCGCGGTAGAAAGTCGGTGCGACCACCATGCCCTGGGTGAGCAGATTCTTGAACGGCTCGTCACCCTGCACCAGACCCTCGTCGCGCATCAGCTTGTGGAAGAAACGCGCATATAAAAGGTGCAGGATAGCGTGCTCGATGCCGCCGATGTACTGGTCGACCGGCAACCATTTCTGTGCGGCTTGCTTGTCCACCATGCCGGCTTCACTTTGCGGACTTGCGTAACGCGCGTAATACCAGGACGATTCGACAAAGGTATCCATCGTGTCTGTCTCACGTCGGGCCTTGCCGCCACAGGTGGGGCAGGCGGTCTCATAGAATTCGGGCATCTTGCCCAAGGGCGAGCCCGCGCCGTCCGGTACAACGTCTTCAGGAAGCTTTACCGGAAGCTGCTCGTCCGGTACCGGCACGTCTCCGCAGTTCTGACAATGGATGATCGGTATCGGGCAGCCCCAATAGCGTTGGCGCGAAATGCCCCAGTCGCGCAGGCGGAACTGCACCTGTTTATCACCCAATACTTTCGCGGCGAGGTCGGCAGCGATAGCGTCCACAGCCTGGTCGTAGTTCATGCCGTCGTATTTTCCGGAATTGACACAGACACCTTTTTCCTTGTCGGCATACCACTCAGCCCAGGCATCGTCGGAGAATGCTTCATCACCAACCTGAACGGATTGCATGATAGGCAAATCGTATTTCTTCGCAAAACCGAAATCGCGCTCGTCATGCGCCGGCACCGCCATCACGGCGCCTTCGCCGTAGCCCATCAGTACGTAATTGCCAACCCACACCGGAACTTGAATCCCGGTAAGCGGGTGGGTGACCTTGAGGCCGGTGTCCATACCTTTCTTTTCCATTGTCGCGATGTCAGCCTCGGCCACTCCGCCCTGCTTGCATTCATCGATGAATGCAGCCAGCGCATGATTGTCCTGGGCGGCCCGGGTTGCCAGCGGGTGTTCGGCGGCCACCGCAACAAAGGTGACTCCCATGATGGTGTCGGCACGGGTGGTATAGACCCACAGCAACTCGTCCTTGCTGTCGAGCACATAGGGGAACGCGAAACGTACCCCATAGCTCTTGCCGATCCAGTTGCGCTGCATGGTCTTGACCTGTTCCGGCCAGCCATCGAGCTGGTCCAGATCGGCCAGTAGCTGTTCGGCATACTGGGTGATGCGGAAGAAATACATCGGGATCTCGCGCTTTTCCACCAATGCACCCGAGCGCCAGCCCCGTCCGTCTATGACCTGTTCGTTTGCCAGCACGGTGTGATCGACCGGGTCCCAGTTAACTGTCGCCAGTTTCTTGTAAATCACACCCTTCTTGAACAGTTTGGTGAACAGCCATTGTTCCCAGCGGTAATAGTCCGGCTTGCAGGTTGCGATCTCGCGCGACCAGTCCACGCCCAGTCCAAGCGACTTGAGCTGTTGTTTCATGTATTCGATATTCGAATAAGTCCATGCTGCGGGTGGTACGCTGTTGGCCAACGCGGCATTTTCGGCGGGCAGTCCGAATGCATCCCAGCCCATAGGCTGCATCACGTTGTAGCCCTTCATGTGATGATACCGGCTCAGCACGTCGCCTATCGTATAGTTGCGTACATGCCCCATGTGTAGCTTGCCGGACGGGTACGGGAACATCGACAGGCAGTAATACTTGGGTTTGCTGCTGCTTTCGCTGGCTTTGAAAGTCTGACAATCTTCCCAGTCTTGTTGGGCCTGCTTCTCGATGGATTGGGGATGATAGTTGGGTTGCATATTATTAGGATGGCGCGACATTAATTTTCGAATGCCGCATTATAGCGGCCCTGACGCGACGGGCGTAAGCGTTTGGCGGGTTTTGGGAAAGGATACAGATAGCGTACTTAAACAACCATAATATTCTAAATAGCCCTAAAACACGGTATTTGCCGGGGATGGGCAGAATTGGGCGAAATATTTATTTGTACAACCTGACCGGCATAGTGGTTGCGGCAGGGTCTTTGATATAGAATCCCCCTTCAAAATTTTATTAATTTGCCCTGGAGATTCAAACTATGTCCCGCAAACATCCCGTCATCGCAGTTACCGGCTCTTCCGGAGCAGGCACCACAACCGTCAAGCGTGCGTTCGAGAACATCTTCCGGCGTCAGGTCATCAAGCCCGCCGTGATCGAAGGCGACAGCCTGCACAGCCTGGACCGCATGGCGTTCCGTGCAGCAGCAGCCGAAGCCGCCAAGGCCGGGAACAATACTTTCAGTCATTTCGGCCCGGAAGCCAATCACTTTGACAAGATCGAAGAGATGTTCAAGACCTATGGCGAAGCTGGTATGTGCAAGCGCCGTTATTACGTTCACAGCGATGCTGAAGCCGTAGCACACAACAAACATTTCGGTTTGACCGACTTGACTCCCGGCGTGTTCACTCCCTGGGAAGACATCGAGAAAGATTCCGATCTGCTGTTCTATGAGGGTTTACATGGTCTGGCGAAGGACGACAAACAGGGCGTGGATGCGCGTAAATTTGTTGATCTGGCAATAGGCGTGGTGCCGGTAGTCAATCTGGAATGGATCCAGAAGATTCACCGCGACGGTGCGGAGCGCGGCTATTCGGCAGAAGCAACAGTCGATACCATCATGCGTCGCATGCCGGACTATATCAAGTACATCACACCGCAGTTCACTTACACTGACATCAATTTCCAGCGCGTCGCTACGGTGGATACCTCCAACCCGTTCATCGCCCGTGACATACCGACACCCGATGAAAGCTTCGTAGTCATCCGCTTCCGCAATCCGAAAGGCGTGGATTTCCCTTATTTCCTGAACATGATCCCGAATTCTTTCATGTCACGTGCCAATACCATGGTGGTGCCCGGCGGCAAGATGAGTCATGCGATGGAGATCATCCTTGCGCCGATCATGCATGACATGATCGAGAACAAGAAGAACTAAAAGGTTGTTCAGTTCATGACGGGGAATCGGGTGCTGCCTGATTCCCCGTTTTATTTGGGAATCAGATGAATCTGTTGCAAGGCCTCAATCCGGAACAACGCGCTGCCGTTGAACTTCCGGCACAATCCGCACTGATCCTCGCCGGAGCGGGTAGCGGCAAGACGCGGGTATTGACCACGCGTATCGCTTACCTGATCAGTACGGGTGCCGTGAATCCCCTTTCGATGCTGGCGGTGACATTTACCAACAAGGCGGCCAAGGAGATGGTGACGCGCCTGTCAGCGATGTTGCCAATCAACACGCGCGGCATGTGGATCGGCACTTTCCACGGCTTGTGCAACCGCATGTTGCGGGCGCATTTTCGCGAGGCGAATCTGCCGCAGACTTTCCAGATTCTCGACAGCGGCGATCAGCTCTCGGCGATCAAGCGATTGATGAAGGCGATGAACGTCGATGACGAAAAATACCCGCCGCGCGAGATGCAGTGGTTCATCAGCGGCAGCAAGGAGCAGGGACTGCGGGCATCTGAAGTCGAGGCTTACGATCCCTACACGCGCCGCAAGGTTGAGATATTTGCCGAGTATGACGCCCAGTGCCAGCGTGAAGGCGTGGTTGATTTTTCCGAGTTGCTACTGCGCTGTTACGAGCTCCTGTCGCGCAACCCGCAATTGCGCGAGCACTATCAGGAGCGCTTCAGGCACATACTGGTGGACGAATTCCAGGATACCAACCCGTTGCAATACCGCTGGCTGAAATTGCTGGCGGGAAAAAGCAATGCGCTTTTCGCTGTCGGTGATGACGACCAGTCGATCTACGCCTTCCGGGGCGCAAATGTCGGCAACATGCAGGAGCTGCTGCGCGATTTCCATATCGAAAGTGTCATCAAGCTGGAGCAGAACTATCGCTCCCACGGCAATATCCTCGATGCGGCAAACGCGCTGATCCAGAACAACAACAATCGTCTCGGTAAGAACCTCTGGACTGCCGAAAGCGGCGGGGAGAAGTTGCGTGTCTACGAGGCGGCCACTGATGTGGACGAGGCGGCATTTATTGTCGAGGAGATACAGCAGCTCAAGCGTGACGGTGTGAGGTTGACCGAGATGGCACTGTTGTACCGTTCCAACGCGCAGTCACGGGTGCTGGAGCATGCGCTGGTATCGGCTGGATTGTCATACCGCGTGTACGGCGGGTTGCGCTTTTTTGAGCGCCAGGAGATCAAGCACGCGCTGGGCTATTTGCGTCTGATGCAAAACACCGATGACGACAACGCGCTGCTGCGTATCATCAACTTTCCCACGCGCGGTATCGGCGCGCGCTCTATCGAGCAGTTGCAGGAATCGGCCAGGATCAATAACACGACCTTGTGGGATGCGGCGGCGCGCGCAGGCGGCAAGGTTACGGCTTTTGTCGCGCTTATCGAGGCGTTGCGCAGTGACACACGCGAATTGCCCCTTCCGGAAATCATGGAACATGTACTCCGGCACAGCGGGCTTGTCACGCATTACGAAGGTGAAAAGAATTCCATTGCGAAAAAACGCGAGGCCGAGGAACGGCTGGAAAACCTCAACGAACTTATCAACGCGGCGACGCTGTTCGTGCATGAGAACGAGGATGACAGTTTGACGTCTTTCCTGACCCACGCCTCGCTGGAGGCGGGAGAACACCAGGCGGGAGACAGCGAGGATGCGCTGCACCTGATGACTGTACATGCTGCCAAGGGCCTAGAGTTCCACACGGTATTCATCACCGGACTGGAGGAGGGCCTGTTCCCTCACCAGAACAGTATTAATACCGAAGGAGGGCTGGATGAAGAACGCCGCCTGATGTACGTGGCAATTACCCGCGCACGGCGCAGGTTGTACCTGAGTTTTGCGCAAAGCCGGATGTTGCACGGGCAAGTGAGTTACGGCATGGCATCCAGTTTTCTGCGCGAGCTACCGGAAGAATTGTTGCACTGGATCACGCCGCGATTCGTCGCGCGCAGGACGCGCGAATCAGCCGGTTTCGATAAGCAAGGTTATGTGAACGCCTTCGCTTCCCCGCAGATGGAGAAGGCGCCGCCTTCCCCCGGCGCGCTGTGGCAGATAGGCCAGCGCGTGTTCCACCAGAAGTTCGGCGAGGGCACGATAACCGGCGCAAAAGGCAGCGGTGCGGATGCGAGCGTGCAGGTTAATTTCAAACATGCCGGCAGCAAATGGCTGGCGCTGGAATATGCCAAGCTTACCGCCGTCTGAAACCGGACTTGATGCACGGTTGCAACTCCTTGTGGAAAGCTATTTCCGGCTGACCGGCAAGGCGCTGATCGCCGGCAAGACACCTGAGGATGTTGATTACTTGCGGCTGGCGCTGTGGGAGGCACCCCGTGCCATCGTTGCACATGGCATAGAAACCGACCCTATCTTCTTTTATGGCAACTGCATGGCCTTGGAGTTGTTTGAGATGGATTTCATCTCATTCACACGGCTACCGTCGCGCCTGTCAGCAGAATCAATTGCACGGGAATCGCGTGACAGGTTGATGGAGCGAGTGTCGCAGCAGGGCTACGTGGAAGGTTATTCGGGTATGCGCATCGCGAGTAGCGGCAGGCGCTTCATGATCTGCGACGCGACAGTATGGAACCTGTGGGACGAGGTAGGTAACCTGCACGGGCAGGCAGCGGTGTTTGTTGCGCAGACGTAGTGCCCCTCGCGGAAATGTTCGGGAAGATCAGAATACGTTTTCGTCTGGACGGGATTCTCCGCTCTCCGGGGGGATGCTGATGACCTCTTCAACCGTCGGGAATATATCCCGGTAGCTGGCATACAAGGACGTGAACACGAGCGGTAACAGCACCAGCCAGCCCAGCATCATCGGTAGGCTGGCCAATATCGCCAGAAATATGAAAGTGGTGAAATAGACCAGCATCGGGCCGACGTTCCGGCCAAAGGCGCGAAAGCTGAGCTTCATCGCCTGTATCGGGGTGGCATCATTGAAGAACACCAGCATCGGCGCAAATTGCATCGCCATCATCAACGCGCTGAACAGTATCGCGCCTACCAGTACAGCCAATCCCGCACCGGCAAGCGCCTCTATGACCAGAGCCGGGTCCGGGTCCGGTTGTCCGCTCATCAGGATGGTGACCAGTGCGGCCCCGCCCAGCATCATCATCAGGCCGAATATCAGGAACTGGCTGACCAGTGAGATGCCGCCCAGACTGACAAGATGTGTGGTGTGACGATGAAAACCGCTAAACAAGTGTGCCAGCTCAAGTTCTTCTCCCTGATCCAGAGATTTGCATCCGAACATCAAGCCCGCAAGGATCACCGGCATCAACAGACTCACAAGCGGCTCGCCCACTACCGGCACGCTGGAAAAACCGATTGCTGCAACCAGACAGATCATCAGCAGAACGACCCATAACAGGGGTGCTTTCAGGAACAGCGCATAACCCTGTTTGATCCATTCCCATCCCCGTATGCTTTTTAAACGTTGTGGTTCCATCGTGTTCTCCCCGTTACAGCCAGACAGCCTTGGCTGTGGCGATGTGATTGCCCAGGATCCGCTCGAAATGTTGCGGATCATGTGTATTGACCAATTCGCCGTTACGCGGCAAATATTTGTCGTAAAGGCGCGATAGCCAGAAACGCAATGCGGCAAGTCGCAGCATTTTTGGCCAGGCCTGCTGCTCATTGTCCAGCAACGGGCGCACGCCATGATAAGCACGCAAAAAGGCTTGGGTGCGCGATGCATCGAGGACGCAACCCGTATCCATGCACCAGTCGTTGACCGTGATCGCCACATCATAAAGTAGGGCATCGCTGCAGGCGAAGTAGAAGTCTATAAGGCCGCCGACGCGATCTTCCTCGAGCAACACATTGTCGCGAAACATGTCTGCATGGATCACGCCTTGTGGCAGTTTCGAAAAATCGTTTTGAGCGTGCAGTGCAACCTCGCTATTCAGCAGCGCAGCCTGATCGGGATCCAGGAACCGTCGTACTTTGGGCGAAGTCGTTCCGCGCCATGCTGTACCGCGCGGATTGGGCATGACCTGCGAAAAACTTTGACCGGCGACATGCATCTGGCCGAGCATCGCGCCAATGGCGGCGCATTGTTCAATGCCGGGTGCGGTGGTCGATCTGCCGTTCAGGCGGCTGACGATGCAGGCCGGCTTGCCGTTCAGTGTCCCGAGAAACTGATTGTGGCGGTTAGCCACCGGGCTGGGGCAGGGGATGCCATGCCGCGCCAGATGCGCCATCAGGTTCAGGTAGAACGGCAATTCATCGGCACCCAGTATCTCGAACAGGGTAAGGACAAAACGGCCGTTGCTGGTCGTGACAAAGTAATTGGTGTTCTCTATCCCGGAAGAGATGCCCTGCATCTCCAGCAATTGGCCCAGAGAGTAATCGGCCAGCCAGACGGTCAGTTCGGTTTCGGATACGGTGGTAAAAACAGCCATGTCTCAGAAGCTTTTGATGATCCAGCGCGGCGGACGAAGCCCGGAATCCAGGCTCTCCTGGCGGGAGAATTTGCCGTCGCCCCTGTCGTCGACCAAATAATAAGGGGGACCCACTTTCGGGGTTATTTTGATCATGTACAGCTTTCCGCCAACACGATATTCCTCTACGGTCTGATCAGATTGGCGGGTAATGGTCACTTCCGGTTCATCGACACTGGAATCGGGCCCGGCATCGAACACCGGGGGCGGTAACGGTTCGAGGTTAGCCGGTTGTTGTGTTTCGGCGGAGGCGGCGAAGGTAAGACTGATCAGGGATATAAAAAACAAGGCTCGCATTTGACAGACCGCCCCAAAATGTAATGACGCGTATTTTAGCCGATGCGAATAGACTCTGCCCGGCCACGTGGTGCTTATTCAGGGGTTCAACGAATATTCAGCCGGTGCCCCGGCTGCGGGGGCGTTTCATTCCCGCGATCCTGCAGGCCTGCTTCACATAACCGTAGGGAAACAGCTCGAATACGGCGTTGCGGGATTCAGGCCAGAGAATTAAATTGAAATGACGATTGTTACAGATACAGCTGCTTCTCGCGTTCCGCTTCGGAAGGTTCGAATCCGCGCGTCTCGTAGTATTTGAAGATGGCGCTTACCACCTCACTGGGGTCATCGATGACATGTATCAGGTTCATGTCTTCGGGGCTGATGACTTTTTCATCCAGCAGGGCGTTTTGAAACCATTCGAGCAGGCCGCCCCAGAATTTGCTTCCCACCAGAATAATGGGCATCTTGCGGGTCTTCCCGGTCTGTACGAGTGTCAATGCCTCCATCAATTCATCCAGCGTGCCAAAACCGCCGGGCATCACCACGTAGGCGCTGGCGAACTTGACGAACATCACCTTGCGGGCAAAGAAGTGCTGGAACGTCTGGCTGATGTTCTGGTAAGTGTTGCTGTGCTGTTCATGGGGCAACTGGATATTCAGACCGACGCTGGGAGACTTGCCGTAGAACGCACCTTTGTTGGCGGCTTCCATGATGCCGGGCCCGCCGCCGGAGATGACCGCGAAGCCTGCATCCGACAGCAGCCTAGCGATCTCTTCGGTGAGCTTGTAATAGGGATGGCCGGGCAATGTGCGTGCGCTGCCGAAGATGCTGACAGCCGGATGGATCTGGTTCAGCCGTTCGGTGGCTGAGACGAACTCTGACATAATGCCGAATACGCGCCACGCTTCTTTGGAATTCCACGATTCCGGTAACACTGAAGTGGGCAGTTTGGACGATGTGCTCATGAAATTTCCTTTAGGCTGAGAATGACTACGAACAAAACGGCATCCGATATAACCTTACTTCTGGTAGACGGCTCTTCTTTCCTGTATCGCGCCTTTCACGCCATGGCGCAATCCGATCTGCGCAGCCCGCAGGGCGAACCTACCGGCGCGATCTACGGCGTGCTCAATATGCTGCGCAAGCTGCGTCAGGATTACCCGTCGGATTATAGCCTGTGCGTATTTGACGCAAAAGGCAAAACATTTCGCGACGATTGGTATCCGGAATACAAGGCGACCCGACCATCCATGCCCGACGACCTGAGGTTACAGGTCGAGCCGCTGAACCAGGCCATCCTTGCTTCCGGCTGGAACATCCTCGCGCAGGACGGCGTCGAGGCGGACGATGTGATCGGAACACTGGTGCAGCAGGCGGCACGCGACGGCGTGCGCAGCATCGTTGCCACCGGCGACAAGGATCTTGCCCAATTGGTCGATGCGCATGTCACGCTGGTCAACACCATGAGCAACGAAGTGCTGGACGAAGCGGGTGTGCGGGCCAAATTCGGTGTACCGCCGGAACGTATCGTGGATTACCTGACACTGGTCGGGGACACCGTGGACAACGTCCCGGGTGTGGCCAAGTGCGGCCCCAAGACTGCCGTGAAATGGCTGGAACAATACGGCACGCTGGATAACCTGGTAGCGCACGCGGGTGAGATCAAGGGCGTGGTCGGCGACAATCTCCGTGCCGCCCTCGACTGGTTGCCCCAGGGTCGCAGACTGGTCACGGTGAAATGCGATGTCGAAATGGACAGGCGCTACGATACGCTGGTCGCGCCGGAGCCGGACAAGGCCAAGCAGCGCGAATTGTTCGAACGCCTGGGATTCAGGAGCTGGTTGCGTGAACTGAACGGGGAGGCGCCGGCCAAAAAAGAAAGCAGCAAGGCCGAGCCGCGGACTTTCGAGCAGCCCGCTCAGGTAGCGGTTACCAACGACACCTCGCATTATGAATCTATCGTGACTGACTCGCAGCTCGACACCTGGTTGAATAAGCTGATGCAAGCCGACCTCGTCAGTATCGATACCGAGACCACCGGCCTCGACCCGATGGCAGCGCAACTGGTCGGGATCTCCCTGGCTATCGTGCCGCACGAGGCAGCCTATCTGCCGCTGGCCCATATCTATCCCGGCGCGCCGGATCAGCTCGATCGCGAAAATGCATTGCAAAGGCTGAAGCTGTGGCTGGAAAGCGAGTCGCACAAAAAGCTCGGGCAGAACCTCAAGTATGACCAGCACATCTTTGCCAATCATGGCATCGCCTTGCGCGGCATCAGCGAAGACACTTTGCTGCAATCCTATGTGATCGAAAGCCACAAACCGCATGACCTTGAGAATCTCGTGCTGCGCCATCTCGGACTGAAAACCATCCCTTACGCCGAACTGGTGGGAAAAGGCGCCAAGCAGATCGGCTTCGATCAGGTCGATCTGGAGAACGCCACCCGTTATGCCGCGGAAGATGCGGACATCACGCTGCGACTGCACAACCACTTTGCGCCCCAACTGCAGGGCGGGCTGGCAGAGGTCTATCGCGACATCGAGATGCCGGTGCGCGAGGTGCTGTTCAAGATGGAACGCAATGGCGTGTTGCTCGACTCTAATCTGCTGAATATTCAAAGCCGGGAACTGGGCGAAAAACTGCTGGCGATCGAAAATCAGGCGTTCGAAGCCGCCGAGCAACCGTTCAACCTCAACTCGCCAAAACAGATACAGGGGATCCTGTTCAACAAGCTGCAACTGCCGGTGAAGAAAAAAACGCCGAGTGGTACGCCATCGACCGACGAAGAGGTGTTGCAGGAGCTGGCGCTCGATTACCCCTTGCCCAAGATACTGCTGGAACATCGCGGCATGGCAAAGCTGAAGTCCACCTACACCGACAAACTGCCGCAGATGGTGAACCGCCGCACCGGGCGTGTGCACACCAGCTATTCGCAGGCGGTGGCCGTGACGGGGCGACTGGCCTCCAGCGACCCCAACCTGCAGAACATCCCGATCCGCACTGCCGAGGGTCGCCGCATCCGCGAGGCCTTCATTGCACCGCAGGGATCGCGCATCGTCTCCGCCGATTATTCCCAGATCGAGCTGCGCATCATGGCGCATCTGTCAGGCGATGAAGGTCTGCTCAAGGCGTTTGCCAACGGCGAGGATATCCATCGTGCCACAGCGGCTGAAGTGTTCGGCGTGGCGCTCGATGCGGTGAGCAGCGAGCAGCGAAGATATGCAAAGGTGATCAACTTCGGTCTGATCTACGGCATGTCGGCATATGGGCTGGCCTCGCAACTCAACATCGAGAACAGTGCCGCCAAGCAATATATCGATCTTTACTTCGCGCGCTATCCGGGTGTGAAGCAATATATGGACGACACCAGAGTGCAGGCGAAGGAGCAGGGCTATGTCGAGACAGTGTTCGGCAGGCGGTTGTGGTTGCCCGAGATAAACGGCAGTAACGGCATGAGGCGGCAAGCCGCTGAGCGGGCCGCCATCAATGCACCCATGCAGGGCACTGCTGCCGACCTGATCAAGCTCTCGATGATCGCAGTACAGGATTGGCTGGAAAAAGAAAAACTCAAGACCTTGCTTATCATGCAGGTGCACGACGAACTGGTGCTGGAAGTGCCGGATGCAGAACTGGAGCTGGTTAAAAAAATGCTACCGAAACTGATGTGCGAGGTTGCGGAACTGAAAGTGCCATTAATGGTGGAGCTGGGGGAGGGTAAGAACTGGGATGAGGCGCATTGAAGAGGCTTGATATTTTGTGATGTGGTGGGATTTTGTCTTCATACCATTACATTCGTATGGGCGTTAAATCGTGGAAGCTGAAATGAGATAACTTATGTGATGCTGACACATTAAATTGTTAGCGGGGTTCCTGTACCGTCTGTCCAAGCGAGTTCAGAACATCAAGGATGCGCGAACGGGGTTCGGCCAACCGCTTGGGTAGTATCCGATAGTAATCGGCTCGCTTGGTCTCCGGATTCCACTTGGGATGTTGCCAAATGTCCTCTGTCGGGTCTTCGTTGAGAATGCCGGTCATGTACTTGTAGCCTACTAAGCTATCCGAGTGCGACAAAAACAAGTTTGCCAAGCACAGATGGAACATATGGGAGGCAACATCGACAGGGCTTGGTCGCTCAACAGTCAGTCTCAAGCACTGCTGGCTATTGATGCTCCTCCAATCACTCCCAACAACCTGTCCTGCATTCTCAAGCATCATTCTTGATTGCTCGCTCTTTGCATTGACAATGAATACGGACATAGCCGACTTTGGAAGCCCTACCAGGTCTTGTAGCTTCTTCGCCCATTTCACTAGAAGCGTTAAATCCTTGTCTGGTGCAAACACAACAAACTGGTGCCGCGTTTCCTTGAGCAATCCACTAGGTAGCTGCAAATACAATGGGTACAGCAGATCATGCAGATAGACGTAAGTTTTGAGCTTCCCTCGGTTTTTCGTCTTCCAAGAAGTGGCGTTCATACTACCAGCTTTTCTTTCTGCTGAGCAATAAGCCAGTCTTCCAGAAACTTCATTGGTGACTTGTAGCCCAGTGTCGAGTGTTGCCGTTTCCGGTTGTAAATCACCTCGATGTACTCGAAACTCATCGCAGTCATCTCTGCCC
>JBGSMU010000236.1:0-6779 GCA_041739955.1 Gallionella sp.
TGGCAGACTTTGCCGCCCTCGACCATGAGTGTGGAGTTATGGCAAAGCATACCCGAGGCGGAATCGATACCTGAACCCCCGATACTTCAGCCGCCTCCGCTGCCTGAAAAAGTAGTGGTGCCTGATGTTGTCCCGGAGCAGTTGGAAAAAGTGGTTACGCCTGAAATCGTGATTCCGGAAAAGAAAAAAGTTGTGGCCAAGCCTGTCGACAAAGAGGCTGAAAAGAAAAAGGCGGCACTCAAATCTGCCGCAGAAGCAAAGGCTAGGCAGGAACAGATTGCTAAAGAACAGGCTGAAAAAGCACAGGCCGAACGCGACCGGATCGCCAGGGAGCAGGCGGAAAAAGAGCAGGCCGCAAGGGATCAGGCGGCAAGAGAACGTGCTGAAAAAGAAGCGGCGACAGGCAAGGTGGTGGACGAATACAAAGCCAGGATCATGGCAAAGATCAAGCGCAATATCGTGATGCCGGTGAATGTGGCAGACGATGCCCGAGCAGAATTTGCCGTGACATTGTTGCCGGGTGGAGGGGTGCTACAGGCCAAGTTGGTCAAATCCAGCGGAAATGTGATGTATGACAACGCCGTGGAACGGGCGATCCTCAAGTCCGATCCTTTGCCTTTACCGCCGGATGTGACGCTGTTCAACAGATTCAGAGAACTGAAGCTGGTCTTCAGGCCGATAGAACAATAGGAGTGTTTATGGCATTGCGTTTTTTGCAGGGAATGTTCGGATTTCTTTTGCTGGCATTGTCGGCTATCGCAAATGCCGAGTTGAGTATCGAGATCATCGGTGCGGGCGAAAATCAGATACCGATTGCGATTGTTCCGTTCGGGGGGGAAGAAAAACTTTCTCTCGCGATCCAGGAAGTGGTGGCGGGAGATCTGCAGCGCAGCGGTTTGTTCAGGCTGATCGATAACGCCGGTAAAACACCTCATTCGACTGCCGAGATCAGCTATCCGGACTGGCAGATAAGCGGCGCGGACGCGTTGTCGATAGGCACAGTTGTCGATAACGGTAGCGGCATGGTCGAAGTGCGCTTTCGTCTGATGGATGTGGTCAGGCAGACAGAGTTGATCGGGCAGGCTGTTTCCGCGCGCAGTGACCAGCTGCGTGCGATCGGGCATCGTGTCTCTGATTTGATCTATGAAAAACTGACCGGCGACAAGGGTGTGTTCAGTACCCGTATCGCCTATGTGAATCGACTCGGGATCAAATACAACCTGATCGTGGCCGACAGCGACGGCTATAACGAGCAAAAAGTGCTGGTACAGAATTCGCCTATCATGTCACCGGCATGGTCTCCTGACGGCAGTCAGCTCGCATACGTAAGTTTTGAGACCGGTCATGCCGTGGTTTATGTGCAATCGCTTTATAGCAACCAGCGCAGGGTGGTGGCTGAATTTAGCGGTAGCAATAGCGCGCCGGCCTGGTCGCCGGACGGAAAGCAGATGGCGCTGGTTTTGACCCGTGATGGCAGTTCGCAGATTTACCTGATCCGTCCGGATGGAAGTGACCTCAGGCGACTTACGTTCAGCGGCGCGATCGATACCGAGCCCAGTTTTTCGCCTGACGGGAAGTCGCTGCTGTTTCTGTCGGATCGTGGCGGCACTCCCCAGATATACCGTATGCCAGTAGAAGGCGGGGCGGCGGAACGGCTGACATTTGGCGAAGGGACAAGTTTTTCACCGCGATATAGCCCTGACGGTAATAGCTTTGTGTTTTCTCATCGTGTCGAGGGCAGGTTCTATATCGCAACCCAGGACTTCCAGACCGGACAGATTTCGTTCCTGACTGGCGGCGGATGGGAGAAAAAACCCAGTTATGCGCCCAATGGGAAACTGATCCTGTTTGCCAGCGAGGCACGCGAACGTGGTATATTGGCAACGGTTTCGAGTGATGGTCGGGTGCAGCGACACATGTTTACGCAGAGCGGCGATGCTCGCGAGCCGGTATGGGGGCCTTAAATGCCCGGGTTGAATGAACCAACTTCATGGTTCCAATCTTAGCAGTTGCACTGGTTCTGGTTATGGATCAAGTTGGAGTTTGGAAACAGTTGTTGCAATCAATTGCAAAATTTAACAATCAAAAGGAGAGAGTAATGAATAAGCTTATTATCAGCCTCGTCATGGCGAGTATGTTGGTGGCATGTGCCAGCAAGAAACCAAAAGAGGAGGTCGTAGCGCCTGCGCCCGCACCAGCACCGGTGGTTGAGCAAGTGGTCGAAGCCGAGCCAGCTCCCGCGCCTGTTGTTGTGGTCGATCCTTTGAACGATGCTTCCAGCATCCTCGCGAAGCGTAGCGTCTTTTTCCCATTCGATGTCTCTATCGTCCAGGACGCGGACAAGCCTATGGTGCAAGCACATGCCAAGTATCTGGCTGAGCACGTCGACCGCCATGTACGTGTTGAAGGTAATGCCGACGAGCGCGGTAGCAACGAGTACAACCTGGCACTCGGCCAGCGACGTGCGGAAAGTGTAAAGAAAATGTTGTTGCTGGGCGGCGCAAAATCCAGCCAGCTTGACACTGTCAGTTATGGCGAAGAAAAACCCCGTTGCACCGAGCACAACGAAGCTTGCTGGGGACAAAATCGCCGTGGCGATATCAAATATTAAGCAGGGATAATGTTGCTCAGGCCTGGTGCCTTGATAGTGCTGGGGTGGCTTATGGCCACCCCAGTGCATGCAGGGTTGTTCGCGGACGATGATGCCAGGCAGAAGATCGAGGTTCTTGAGGCGCGCGTGCTGGCGCTTGAGGATGTACTCAAGCAACAAACCGACGCTCTGCGCGAGTCGATGATCACGCTGCAAGGTCAGATCGATGGGCTGACAAGGGAGTTGCGTGTCATTCGCGGCCAGAACGAGGAGGTTGCGCACGGTTTGCAGGATGCCGAGAAGCGCCAGAAAGATTTTTATGTCGATCTGGATTCACGCTTGCGGCATTTCGAGACTGCTGAAGCATCTGTACCCTCGGAAGTGAACCCCGCTTCGGATACCGTGATGGCCGCTGACCCGGACGATCCGGCTCCGGAAAACCGTGCTTATGAGAAGGCATATGGTTTGTTCAAAGCCAGCAATCATGATGCCGCCGTCAAAGCGTTTCGCGAATTCATCAACCAATATCCAAAATCAGTTCATGTGCAAAGTGCATATTTCTGGCTGGGCAACTCCAAGATCGTTCTGAGGGATTTCAAGGGCGCGCAAGGCTCTTACGAAGTGCTCTTGAAGAACTTCCCTGATTTTTACAAGGCTGCGGACGCTTTATTCAATCTTGCTGAATGCAAGCGGGAATTGAATTTGAAAGATGAAGCGAAAAAAACACTTCAGCAGATTGTTACCAAATATCCCGGTAGCGAAGCTGCAAGCAAAGCCAAAAAACTTCTCGGTAGCAAATAGCAGCATGTCGCAGGTAAATACATCAGCGCTACAGCTGCGCATCAGCGAGATATTCCATTCTTTGCAGGGAGAGACCAGCCGCATCGGTTTGCCTACCGTCTTTGTGCGACTGACGGGCTGCCCGTTGAGATGCACTTACTGTGACACTGCATATGCATTTACGGGCGGACGGAATATGAGTCTGGCTGAAATCCTCAATCAGGTCGCGGAGTCGGTGCCGCGCTATGTGACGGTCACCGGTGGAGAGCCGTTGGCACAGAAGAATTGCCTGCAATTGCTCAGTGCGTTGTGCGATGCCGGTTACGGGGTTTCCCTGGAGACAGGTGGTGCGCTGGATATCGGCGAGGTAGACAAGCGAGTAATGATAGTCATGGATATCAAGACGCCTTCTTCCGGCGAATCCGAAAAAAACCGATGGGAGAATCTTCCTTGTCTGGCGCGGCATGACGAGATCAAGTTTGTGCTGTGCGACGAAAGCGATTATTTGTGGGCCAGGCAAATCCTGCAACAATACAATCTGCCCGAAAAATGCCCGGTGGTGTTTTCGCCCGCGCACGAATTGCTGAATGCCACACAATTGGCCGAATGGATATTGCGCGATAACCTGGAGGTCAGGATGCAAGTTCAGCTGCACAAAATTCTCTGGAATAATTCCCCCGGACACTGAACGATGAAAAATGCCGTTGTGCTTTTATCCGGTGGGCTGGATTCGGCAACTGTGCTGGCGATGGCCAGCGCGCAGGGTTTCAATTGCTATGCGCTGAGTGTCGATTACGGGCAACGCCATCATGCAGAACTGGCTGCCGCCAAGCGGGTTGCCGAAACGATAGGTGTGCACGAACATCGGGTGATCAGTATAGATCTGACCGGTTTCGGTGGCTCCGCATTGACCGACGACAACATCGCTGTTCCTCAACAACCTACCGAGGGCATTCCATCTACATATGTGCCGGCACGCAACACCATCATGCTGTCTCTTGCGATGGCATGGGCGGAAGTGCTCAATTCACGGGATATTTTCATCGGTGTGAACGCGGTAGATTATTCCGGGTATCCCGATTGCCGCCCCGCTTACATCGAAGCCTTCGAACGTATGGCTAATCTTGCCACCAAGGCGGCAGTCGAAGGAAGCAGTATCAGCATACATGCGCCTTTATTGAGTTTTTCCAAGGCGGAGATCATTCAAAAGGGGAGCTCTCTCGGCGTGAAATACGCGATCACGGTGTCATGTTATCAGGCGGATGATGAAGGGCGTGCATGCGGCTTGTGTGATTCATGTCGCTTGAGGCGTGCAGGGTTCGATACCGCCGGAGTAGCTGATCCCACGGCATACAGCAATGCGCGATTGTGAGTTTTTAGAAATCTAAATCAGTATTTTGCGTTGACACCTCGGGCTAATTCCGTATAATTCGCGCTCCTTTGCGATGGGTCGGTAGCTCAGCCGGTAGAGCAGCGGACTTTTAATCCGTTGGTCCCGAGTTCGAATCTCGGCCGACCCACCAATTCGCGAATAAGGAACAATGTAAGTCTTGTTTTCAAATGCCGCTTTAGCTCAGTTGGTAGAGCAACCGCCTTGTAAGCGGTAGGTCGACAGTTCGAGTCCGTCAAGCGGCACCAATAAATAATAAAGGCCTGTATCACTACAGGCCTTTATTATTTCCCATTGTTCTTTCGACTTGCAACCCATTCGCAACCCCTCTTTTCCGCACTGTTTAGTCCTGGATGTACCGCCTGCGGTATTGGCCAATCAGGCAGTGCCGAGGCTCTGCACTGAAATTCTCGATGGCACAAGCGCACCCTGATGCAAGTTCTTAAGAAGTTCCGAATTTCGTTTCGACCATCACGCCGATCTCCTTAAGGAACGGGGTTGGCAGTATGCCGCCCGCGCAGACGATGATGGCATCGTTGGGTATCTCGAGAAGATTCCCGTTCTGTTCCAGCGTGAGTTTGTCCTTTTCAATCTTCTTGACGTTGGACTTGAGGCGAACATCGATTTTGCCGCTATCCGACATTTCCTTGAGGCGGTCGCGGTTCTTCGGTTTGCCGCGCCCGAAAGCTTCGCTGCGATATGAGAGGGTGACGGTACTGCCCGGTTGTTCCGCGATGGCGATGGCAGCTTCCAGAGCGCTGTCGCCGCCGCCCACGACCAGTACGTGCATTTTCCGGTATTGTTCGGGATCTATCAGGCGGTAAACCACTTTTGGCAAATCTTCACCGGGGACGCCCAGTTTGCGGGGGGTACCACGGCGACCGATAGCGAGCAGTATTGCGCGTGTCTGGTATGAGCCTTTGGTGGATTTGACTATGAACCCATTGTCGGTCTTGGTGATAGTCTCCATGCGTTCGCTGTAGTTCAAATTCATACTGGTTTTCTTGATGACGTTTTGCCAGAATTCCAGCAACTTTTCCTTGCTGACTTCCTTGAAGCGCATCTCACCCACGATAGGTAACTTCAATGGTGCTGTCATCACAAGCTTGTTGCGCGGGTAATGGTATACAGCGCCCCCAAGCGAGTCTTCCTGTTCGAGAGTGACGTATTTCAACTTGTGTTCTATCGCGCTGAGCGAGCCTGAAAGTCCGGCAGGACCCGCACCTATGATCACCACATCATATGGATTGCCGCTCCCCTTGAGTTTTGCGATGGATTCCATTGCCTGCATACCCTGGGTTGCAGCCTTGCGGGTCAAGCCCATTCCGCCAAGTTCCCCCGCGATAAAGATGCCGGGAACATTGGTCTCGAAATTCGGCTCGACATGGGGGATATCCATTCCGCGCTTTTCGGTGCCGAATACCAGCGTGATCGCATCGTGCGGGCAGGATACTACGCAAGCGCCGTGACCGATGCACAGGGTCGGATTGATCAATACCGCTTTGCCCTTGATCATGCCTATGGCTTCTTCCGGACAAGCCTTGATGCAACTTCCCGATCCAAGACACAGTTTGGGATTGATCTCGGGATGCAGTGACGAGGGTTCGGTCAGTCCCGCTTCGACCGCTTCTGTAAGCTGTTCCAGAGCAGAGGTTTCCTTCTTGTGTCTGCCGCGAAGGTAGAAGAACACGATAAAGATCAGCGGGATCAGATAAATCACATAGGCATCGATATTCATATTTGTGTGTCAGAAGGAATAAGTTGGTTGTGAACTCTATTCATGTTTCCTTGTCGCATCAAGGCCCCAATTCTGGGGCATGATTGTGATGTTTGTAGTTGAGCTGAATAGTGCGGCAATTGCCGAATGCAAATCATTATAATTGAGCTTCCCCCGATAAATAGTCTTCCAAGGGCGACGTAAAATTAACGTTACTTTTGGAGGAAGCAGATGAAGAGAATACCGAAGCAGGAATACACCGCCGAGTTCAGGGAGTTGGCGATCAAGCGAGTCAAAGATGG
>JBGSMU010000145.1:0-5939 GCA_041739955.1 Gallionella sp.
CGCGTCGCGTCGTCTTGCTGTAGCGGTCAAAGCTGCTTGCAGAGAGTGTTATTTGTTTCATCGTTCGGCTCCGTTTGTTCGATCTTCGCTTCTGACATCATGAAACGAAATCGTTCAGGACTTAATCAGAGATTCCCTAACCGTGCTGACCGGAACGCATCCCGGCTAATGCCCTACAAATCTTGCAAGGATACAAAATGAAATTCAAAGTACTGTTCGCAACCCTGTTCATCGTGTCTCTTTCCGCATGCAACAAGAATCCGGCGGACGAGCCCTTTGTCCCGGCAGGAAAACCCGTTGATTCCGGCCAGAGATCGCTGAACCCGCTCTACGATATCCCGATGCCGGATGCCACAGGCGCCAGCGGCGAATTGCCGCCCGGACATCCCGCTATCAACAACAGCGAACCGGAGACACCGCGCGCGGATGCACCCAATGTGGACATGATCGAACGCGCCACCGTCATCAGCAGCATCAGCATCCCGCAGTTCACCTATATCGAAGTCAAGCAGGGCAGCGCGACACGCTGGCTCGCCGCCGCCGAGATCAAGGTGCAAAAAGGCGACACCATCAAGTTCGACGAAGGCTCTACCATGCAGAACTTCAACAGCAAGGTTCTGGATCGTACCTTCCCCAGCATCACCTTCGTCAATAAGGTGGCGATCGTCGCGGGTAAATAATCAGGCAAAGTGAATATCAGGCCGCCGGGAGAGGCAGATAAATCATCCCGGCCGGTCCTAGAATCCGAAGACGATCGAGATATCCGGGAAGGTCTCGCTGCACACACGGTAGACCGCCTCCTGGCAATCGAGGTAAGTCTCATGCACCAGACCGATACTCAGATAGGCATTTGAACCCGAAGCCATCATCACCCCCGCCCGTGCACCGGTGGAATTGATACTGGGCAGACCCGAGATGATCGTCCGGCGATAAAACGTCCCGACATAAGGCTGGAAGTTCGGCACCTGATAAAAGACGTATTGCACGAAAGGCGAGTACTTGATGATGCCGGGGCCGTCTCCCGACCATTTCTCCAGCGACAGGCCGACACCCAGCCCGTCCGCCACGTTGTAACTCGCACTCCCGCCGAACACGATATAGCTGCGATCGAACGCGTAGGCATTCCCCGCCACTATCGAGAACTGGCTACCGCCCTCGCCGAAAGTCCCGCCCACACCGGCAGCCTGCGCCGTCGTTGCAAACAACATCATCACGATCATCCTGGTCAACATGACGCCTCCCTGTCCGGTTTCATTTCACGATCTCCCAAGCCTCGACTCCCCCCGCCACCACCTTGAACAAGGGATGCGGCTCGGCTTGCTCCAGACTGGCGAGGCGCGCCAGAACATCCGGTGCACGCAACGCCAGTTTCGCACGCAAATGCGCCAGCTCGTAATCAAGCTGGCCACGCGTGACCGTCATGCGCAGCTTGTCCGCACAACGCCCGATCTTGGTTGCATCGAACCGGTAACCGCGCCGCGTCGCCTCTTGCTGCACCTCGCGCAGATAAGCGCCGATGGCACCGGAGGCATCAGGCTGGCTGGTAAACCGCAGCAATTGCGGATGATTGCGATAGCCGCGTGTCTCGCCGGCGATCACCTTCTGCGCCAGCAGGCCTTCGCGCCACAACGCCACCAGACCCTTCGCATCGAGATATTCAAGGTGCAACGACCACAGCCTCATGCTGCCCTCCTGTCGATCAACCCGGGTGAGTATACCAACCGGATACCGGATACCCGATAAAATAGGCCATGACCCTGCCCATACTCTACTCGTTCCGCCGCTGCCCCTATGCCATGCGGGCGCGTTCCGCGCTGATCGCCGGCGGCACCGATGTCGAGCTGCGTGAAGTCGTGTTGCGCGACAAACCCGCCGAGATGCTGGCCCTCTCGCCCAAGGGCAGTGTGCCGGTACTGGTCCTGACCGATGGCAGCGTCATCGACGAAAGCCGGGACATCATGTTGTGGGCGCTGCGACGAAACGACCCACAAAACTGGCTGGGCAAGGATGAGTGTCACGTACCCCTCGCCCTGCAACTGGTGACCGAAAACGACACCACCTTCAAGCAGGCACTGGATCGCTATAAATACCCCGAGCGCCACCCCGGACAACCGCAAAGCGAATATCGCAAGGCGGGCGAAGCATTCCTGCAACGGCTAGAACAGCGCCTAATCTCAACTCCCCACTTGCTGGGCGCGGACTTCTCCATCGCCGATGCAGCACTGCTTCCCTTCGTCCGCCAATTCGCAGCCGTAGATGACAAATGGTTTGCCACCGCACCCTACCCCGGATTGCGCACCTGGCTGGAGCGATACACCTCATCCGAACTGTTCTCGCTGGTGATGCGGAAATTCCCGGTATGGAAAGCCGGGGATAAGCCGGTGATCTTCAGCACTGCATCCGCTCAGTAGCACCACATGAGTTTGCACACGCCACACTTGACATATGTAACGCTACGCTATACAGTTTGACGCAATGATAAAAACCTTCCGGCACAAAGGTCTGCAGTCATTTTTCATGACCGGCAGCAAAGCAGGCATCCAGCCAAGTCACGCGGCCAGACTTGGACGTCAACTGGCACGGCTTGATCTTGCCCAGACTGCAACCGATATGAATGTACCGGGGTGGGGATTACACCTACTGACAGGCGATCTTGCCGGACATTACTCGGTTACTGTGAACGGCAATTGGCGCATGACCTTTGTTTTTGATGATGGAGATGCCGTACTCGTCGATTATCAGGATTACCACTAGAAGGAATTAACATGACCAGAATGCACAACCCGCCTCACCCCGGCGATACCTTGAGAGAGGATGTATTACCAGCCCTTGGTTTGAACGTAACCCAGGCCGCAGCACAACTTGGTGTCACCCGTGCCGCTTTGTCGCGAGTAATAAATGGCCGTGCGGCAATCTCTCCGGAAATGGCACTTCGTCTGGAAGGGTGGCTGGGCGTAGACAACGGCGGTCGCGCTGATATGTGGATTGCCCAGCAAGCAGCCTATGATCTGTGGCAGGTTCGAAAGGCCGGTGCGCCGAAAGTAAAGCGCGCCACGCTGGCACCAGCTTGATTCACCTGTTTACAAAAGTGACATTTTTGAATTGAAACTGCCGGAATATAGGTGTATAAAATAGTTGAAACAGCAGCAAATGGGTAAGTGAATGTTAACCGTGTAAGGGAGACGCCTATCGACCCCGTGATGAACCACCACAATTGAATAACACCCATGTCAGTCTGACTGACACTATCGGCACCCCATAAGCCGACCAGAAAATAACGCCGCTGATATGCGGCGTTAACTATTTCAAAGCTGTCGGAAGCAGAGCACAAAACGGCCCCCGTCGAAATCCACCGCCGAGACGCATCCCGTTTAAGGCAAGCGCAGGAACCATATATCGCCGAAAACGGTACGGCTATCGCCCCTTCCCCGCCACCCGTCCAACAGCGCTATACATTTCTGATGATTCATGGAGAATGCGAATCAGGCAATTAAGTGATTCTTGCCCGTGCTTCTCCTCCCTAGAGCACATGTTCCGTACCTCTCCCCCTATATACGGAACATCTTTCCCCCGGCCCGAGTGGCCGGGGGTTTTTATTTCAGGTGTCCCTTTTGCCATTGCGCGTAGGAGATACGCGGGGCATCGAAGCGATCCGTCGTGCGGCAATAAAAGGAAGGCGACCCGAGCCGTCCGATGGGCGCGAAGCCGTTGACATGCATGCGCGGCCCCATCAGTTCGTCGTCCACATGGAACATCACCACCTCGCCGATCACCAGCGTATTCTCGCCCAGCATCTGGGTGCTGTGCAGCTTGCACTCCATGCTCGCCCGGCACTCCGCCACGCGCGGTGGCTTGATTATGACCGAAGGCGCGGCATGCAGACCCGCCGCTTCCAGCTCGCTCTCGCCCCCGGGGAAATCCGCCGCCGAGATATTCATCGCGTCGAACAGCTCCTCGGTCACCAGATTCACGACGAACTCGCCGCCGGAGAGGATGTTCCGCGCCGTATCTTTGGACTCGCCCGCGTCATTCGTGCCGATACTGAACGCCACATACAGCGGGTTGGAACCCACCGCGTTGAAAAAACTGAACGGCGCAAGATTCACCAGCCCCGCAGCATCCACGCTGCTCACCCAGGCGATAGGGCGCGGCACCACCAGGTTGGTCAATAGTTTGTAGTTATCGGCGGGAGAATTCCGGGATGGGTCTATCTGCATGGGCTGGAAACCTGAAATATCCTCAAAACTTTACCAGCGCAAACAGCTCGCTCGACAGCTCGGTCAGGTCATCGACAAACTTCAGTCCGATCTCGTCGGCATAACACCAGGCAACCGTGGCAGTGAATTCCCCATACTCGCCGAATTCACCGATCCTGATCGTTACCTCTTTGTCCCTGGCGACACCCAGCCTGGTATACAGACGGGTACCTGCCGGGGAGATATTGGTGATCACGCAATTATGCTTTTGACCATCCACGACGATCTCAGCCTTGGTGCGGATAGTCTCGCGGGGATGACTACGCTCATAGTCCTTTTCGTTAAATTCAGCCATCACTACCTCTATGAAAGTTTGTTACAGAAATCGGTCCCGCCCTCGATTCAAGTCTGCACGACCGCAATGGATTATAGACGCTGGCGTCAATCGGGCCGCAGCAAATAGTCACGCTACCGGTCAATGCACGCTGGCGCTGCCATCCACCACAACCTCAGTCGCGAACACCTGCTCGGCATCCACCTTGTCGAACTGGTACTTGTGATTGCAAAACTCGCAGGTCACCTCAGCCATGCCCTGTTCTTCCAGCACCGACTGCACCTCGTCCCGCCCCAGCATCTTGAGCATGCGCGCCACCTTCTCGCGCGAACACGAACACCGGAACGCCACCTGCTGGGTATCGAACAAACGCACATCCTCCTCGCCATACAGCCTGTGGATCAACTCCACCGCAGGCAGGCCGAGCAGCTCCTCGCGCTTGAGCGTATCAGTCAGCATCGTTACACGCTGCCACATGTCGTCATCCTCATCATCATGGCCACTATCGGCAACGCCATGCCCGCCATCGCCCGGCATCTTCTGCAACAGCAGCCCCGCCGCGTGCTGCTCATCCGCCTCCAGCCACAGGCGCGTCTCCAACTGGTCCGAGCGCAGCATATAGTTCTGCAACACCTCGGCCACACTGTCGCCGTCCAGCGCGACGATACCCTGATACGTCTGCCCGCCCTCGCGCGGATCCAGTGTGATGACGAAACGCCCGTCGCCCACCATCTGCGCAAAACCGATGCCGTCCAGTTCGCCCTGCCATTTCGCCGTGGCGCGAACATTCAACTCGCCGTCACATTCCACCACCAGCAACGTCACCGGCCCCTTGCCCTGGATCTGCAAGATCAGCGATCCCTTCAGCTTCAGCATCGCCGCCAGCAACACAGCCGAAGCCATCAGCTCGCCCATCACCGCCCGCAATGGCGGCGGATAGTCGTGATGCTCCAGCACCGCACGCCAGGCATCATCGAGATGCACCAGCTCGCCGCGCACATGGGTCTGTTCAAACAGGAATCGTTGCAGGGAATCGGGATGTGGTTTCATGCGTGAAATGATAGCACGCGGCATCGGCTGTACCGGCACAGCAACCTTGGAGATATGCGACCCGGCCCCATTCACCCGATCACACGCTAGAATGAACGCCCTCCGTCCAATCGCCGAACCACAGGGCCACCCCATGAATGAAGAACGCCTGGAAAGCATCGAAACCAAACTCGCCTATCAGGAAGACCTGATCGAGGAACTGAACAAAACGGTCTACCAGCAGCAAAAAAAACTGGAACAGTTTGGGGAATATTGCAGAACGCTCGCCGGACAGATCGAAGCGCTGGCGACCGCAAGCGATGGCAAGGTGGCGAATGAAAGGCCGCCGCATTACTAGCGTAATATCACATGACCATGAA
>JBGSMU010000063.1:0-6412 GCA_041739955.1 Gallionella sp.
ACCACAACCGGCTGCCCGCACTGCGCAACTGTATTGCGCGGACTGGACGAACTGGAGAAGCAGGGGTTGATCGGAAAGCTGACCGTTTTGGATGTCGCCGAGCATCACGAACAGGCAACGGAACACAACGTACGCGCTGCGCCCTGGCTGCAACTTGGTCCTTTCACCCTCACCGGCGCACGCAGCCCTACCGAACTTAGACAGTGGACTGAATGGGCGAGCGGCGAGGCGGGTGCCGCGCACTATGTCGAACATTTGCTCAGGCAAGGCAGCTACCCTCAAGCCAGGGCATTCATTGCCGCAGACACCCGACGTCTCAAACCGCTGCTCGCTATCCTCGCCGACCCGGAAGCTGGCATCGATATCCGCCTTGGCATCAGCGCGCTAATCGAAGCCTACGCCGACACACCTGCCCTGCAGAACCTGATCCCGCAACTGGCCGAGCTCACCCGCGATAGCGACCACCGTACGCGTGCCGATGCCTGCCACCTGCTCGGCCTCACCGGTAGCGCAGCCGCGCAAATACATGTGGCGGCCCGCCTTGAGGATACTCACGAAGAAGTAAGGGAAATTGCCCGGGAAGCGATGGCAGAACTGAAGCGGGTAAATGAGTGATGTGATGCGTAGATGACACCTACCGAACGCTGTCAAAACCGGAAGTGCCCGGGTTGATACCAGCCTTTACTTTACCAGCAACACCGGTGCTTCAACCAAATGCAACACCTTGTTCACCACCGAGCCCAGCAACAGCGCCTGCACTCCGCCCTGCCCCTGCCGGCCCATAACGACCTGGTCTACCGACTGCTCACTGGCATATTGCGCGATGGCTTCCCCGTGCGTGCCGATACTGATGTGGTACTGGTAGGGCAGCCCTGCGGCATCCAGTGCGGCACGTGCATTCTTCAACGCTGCCATACCCTGTTCACGATAATAGTCGTCTATGGTTTGCTGGTTGATGAACAGTTTGACGTTGCCGGTGGCGATGTTCCACTGCACATTGAGCAACAGCAATTTCGGTCGTTCCTTGTATGTCGGGATGCTCGCGATCACGTGTTCCACCGCGCGCTGTGCGTTGGCCGAGCCGTCCACGGGTATCAGTATCTTCATCGTCATCTCCCTTGCGTGTTATTTTCCGATGTCGCGTCAAGCAGGTCGACCGCTTTGATAGTCACCGCCTGGCGGAGTGCGAGCCACCAACCCATCGCCAGCACGAATACCGCGCATCCCAGCGGCACCAGCCAGTGCAGATAATAACTCGCCTCGACCGTTTCCTTGAACATCGCCTCGGTGACCAGCATCTCACCCGCCACATAACCTAGCAGTGCACCGCCCGCATAGATGATGAACGGAAAACGGTCGATCAACTTGAGCACCAGTTGGCTGCTCCATGCGATCAGCGGGATACTGACCAGCAGACCGAACACCAGCAGGCCGACGTTACCCTTGGCGGCGGCGGCCACGCCGATCACGTTGTCCAGACTCATCACGAAATCGGCGATGATGATGGTCTTGATCGCACCCCAAAGATGCGCCTCGGCCTTGATGTTGCCTTCACCGTGTTCGTCATCCGGCAAGATCAGCTTGATGCCTATCCACAGCAGCAGCAGCGCACCGACCAGCTTGAGGTAGGGCAGCGACAGCAGGCTGACCGCAAAAAAGGTCAGTACGATACGCAGACCGATCGCGCCGCCCACGCCGTACATGATGCCCTGCTTGCGCTGTGCCTCGGGAAGATTGCGGCAAGCCAGCGCGATCACCACCGCGTTATCGCCCGAGAGCAACAGATCGATTATGATGATCTTGAAAACGTCCACCCAGAACTGGGAGGTTTGCAGCATTTCCAGCATTGTTAACCTTTCAGGTTTAGATAGTAGAAAGTTGGAAGTGGAGAGTGGGAGAATCGCCGCCTACCCACTACCCACTACCCACTACCTACTACCCACTACCCACTACCCACTACCCACTACCCACTATCTACTTACCACTTCCCAAAATCTTCTGCATCGTGCGTCCCATCTCCGCCGGATTGCGCGTGATGTGGATACCGCATTCCTCCATGACCGCGAGTTTGTCTTCCGCGCCTCCCTGTCCACCGGAGATGATCGCACCGGCATGTCCCATGCGCTTGCCGGGCGGGGCTATGATGCCGGCGATGAAGCCGACCACCGGTTTCTGCATATTGTCCCTGATCCAGCGCGCGCACTCTTCCTCGTCGCTGCCGCCGATCTCGCCGACCATCACCACCGCATCGGTTTCCGGGTCGTCGTTGAACAGGCGCATCACGTCGATGTGCTTGAGACCATTGATCGGGTCGCCGCCGATGCCGACGCAGGATGACTGGCCGTAACCCAGCGCGCTCAGCTGACCCACCGCCTCATAGGTCAACGTGCCGGAACGCGACACCACGCCGATACGCCCCTTCCTGTGAATATGGCCGGGCATGATGCCGATCTTGATCTCGTCCGGGGTGATCAGGCCGGGACAGTTCGGTCCGATCAGCAGGGTCTGCTTGCCCGCCATCTTGTAGCGCGTCCGAATCATGTCGTGCACCGGTATGCCTTCGGTGATGCAGATCACCAGATCAAGTCCGGCATCAACCGCTTCGTCTATCGCCGCCGACGCTCCCGAGGGCGGCACATAGATCACCGACACAGTCGCGCCGGTCGCTGCCTTGGCGTCCTTCACAGTGGCATACACCGGGATATCCTCGAACACCTCGCCCGCTTTTTTCGGGTTCACGCCCGCGACAAAACAGTTGATACCGTTCGCGTAGGCCTTGCATTGCTGGGTGTGGAACTGCCCGACCTTGCCAGTCATGCCCTGCGTGATGACTCTGCTGTCTTTGTTGATGAGGATACTCATTTTGCCTCCCTGGCAGCGTCTACCACTTTCTGCGCCGCATCGGCCATATCGCTGGCTGCAATGATCGGCAATCCGGATTCGGCGAGTATCCGCTTGCCGAGATCGACGTTGGTGCCTTCCAGACGCACCACCAGCGGCACAGTGAGGTGGACCTCGCGTGCCGCCGCAACCACACCTTCCGCAATCACGTCGCACTTCATGATGCCGCCAAAGATATTCACCAGGATCGCCTTGAGGTGCGGATTCTTCAGCATCAGCTTGAATGCCTCGGTGACTTTCTGTGCCGTCGCACCACCGCCGACATCAAGAAAGTTCGCGGGGCTACCGCCGTACAGCTTGATGATATCCATCGTCGCCATCGCCAGCCCCGCGCCATTCACCAGACAGCCGATGTCGCCGTCGAGCGAAATGTAAGACAGGTCGAACTTGGATGCCTCGATCTCGGCCTGATCTTCCTCATCCAGATCGCGCATCGCAACGATCTCGGGGTGCCGGTACAAGGCATTGGAATCGAAATTGAATTTCGCATCGAGCGCGACCACGCGATCGCCGGAAGTCAGGATCAGTGGGTTGATCTCCGCCAGCATCGCATCCTTCTGGACAAAAGCCCGGTACAGGCCCTGCAACACTTTCACTGCTTCCGCATTCGCAGCGTCGGGAATGCCGATGGCGCGCGCCACCTGCGCAGCGTCGGTATCGGCCAGGCCGGTCACCGGATCGATGCGCAAAGAATGAATCTTCTGCGGAGAATGTTTGGCGACCTCCTCGATCTCCATGCCGCCTTCGCTGGATGCCAGCAACGCTACACGCTGAGCGACACGATCCACCACCATGCCGACGTAATATTCTTTCGCGATCTGCGCGCCTTCCTCGATCAGCAACCGGCGCACCTGCTGTCCTTCCGGTCCGGTCTGGTGCGTGACCAGTTGCATGCCCAATATCTGCCGTGCAAACTCGCCCACTTCCTCCGGCGACCTAGCCACCTTTACGCCGCCGCCCTTGCCGCGACCGCCAGCGTGTATCTGCGCCTTGACCACCCAGACGTTGCCGCCCAGTTGCTGCGCCGCGGTTACCGCTTCATCAACGCTGAAACATGCAAGCCCCCGCGGAGTCGGCACACCGAACTCGCGCAGGATCTCTTTCCCCTGATATTCGTGAATTTTCATATGAACGATTGCCTGAACAGAGCGTGCGCCACGATTGGCGCACAGGTGCAATCTTACCGAAATAATGCCTTTAACACCCGACGGATTGTTCGCCAGTTGCCTATCTTCTCAGAATTGCCGACCGCGAAAGCCTGAAGAAAAAGTTAAAACTCCCAGCGTACGCCGGTCGAGAAGTAAGTTCGGGTTGCCGTATTGCTTGATGTCGGCCCGCTGGTGTCGGTGAGATCCACACCCAGATCCGCATCAGCACTGAATCGATCTGTAATGCGATAGGAAGTACGCACCATAGGCGAATTTCGGGTCAGCTTCCCGTTGACCGGATCGTCCTGCGTATACATCATCCAGGACGAATCCAGCGTCCACTTCTCTGTGAGCTGCATCTGATAGAACAGATAGAGGGAATAGGCATCGCGCGACTTGCCACTCATGACACTGACGTTTGATGACAGGAGGTCATGCTTACGGAACAGGTTATTACCGATAGCCTGAACCGTTACTGTACTTTCCGTCCCGGTTCCGTCGGTTGCGGTGAGGATACCCTCCTGCGCTGTGGTACCGCTCGCAGACAAACCCGAGATACTGGAGAGCTTGAGGTCGACACCGAGCTGCCACTTTTCGCTAAGCTTGTGGGTAGCCCCGACCTGGGTGAAGTCTGCCGTTGCTGTGCGCGCCAACGCCAAATCTCGCAGGCTCTGGGCAGTCATCGTCTGCCTTAGCGCGGCTACAGTCGAAACCCCGGCGCCATTCAGCGCGTTGCGAATGCTCAAGGTCGGTGATCTGCGATGGTCTGCGAGAATATTCAGGGTGGTGCCGCTGCCGATATCCAGCGTCCCCATTAGCATCGCTGTATTCAGTTCGGCAAAATAGATGTCGTAATCCACCAGTGCGTAAGCCGTCCTGCCCTGCTCAAAATAGCGGTACTCGGCCCCGACCGCACGCCGATCCGGGTAGCCTTCCAGCTTCTGGCTCACGAAATAGCCCGTGTATGGTCCCATGTCGAGACTGGTGGCAACGAAACTCGGCTGGTTATCCGTAGTGTTATCGGCCAGGGTGCCAGCCGCAGCATTGATGCGCACACCATCCAGAATCCCGTATCCTCCGGATATACCGTCGAAACGCCCCATGACTCCCACCTGATTCGGGGATTGCCTGCCGACACGAATCGAGTAATCGAGCGTGCGATCCTTTATTTCCGCATAGGCGGTGTTCACCCGGTTCGAATTTGATGGCTGGTACAGAAAATCCTTGGTCACGACATCACGGAACACGATGCGGTTATCGTATTCGTCTGTGAGATAGCGCGCCGAGGCATCAACGTTGGTGATCAATGCTGACTGGTCGGTATCCGAATACGAAGTATTGGTCAGCACGTTATTGAATACATAACTTGTATCCACCGTGCTGCTACCCCAGTAATAACGAGAGGTGATCCCGCCGAAGGCAATGTACTGTGCCGCCTGTTTCTTGCTGTCCACATCGCCCATCTTGACCTTTTCCCCACTGGCCTGGCCGGACAGATTATCTAGTCGCTGTTTGACCCAGCCTGTACCCTCGCCTGTGGGATAGAGTGTCAAATACAGCTCATACTCGATCTTGGCCTTGTCGATCTGCCCCGAACGTTCGCGCGCGACACCCACCCACTCCTGCGCATCACGGGAGTAATCGTTGGGGGGAAGCAGAAGCAACTGATTGAATGCACCCACCGCCTCTTCGTTGTTCTTGCTCGACAGCGCATCCCGACCCTTGATCATCAAGGTGCGCGCCTGTTGTGCTATCTCCAGCAAGGCAGGGTCGGCATCGGCGGCGGGAACAGCTACAGGACCGATCAAGGGCAGCAATGGCAACGCAGATTTTGCACTGATCTGAGCCTTGTCCGGACGGATGGTCAACACGATGCTGTGACCGTCCTTGCCGGGCTCGACAACATAATCCGCCTCCCGGCTGAACTCGATGACCAACTTGGGTTTTGTCTGCTGATCGCGTGTGGTCACGGTGAAACCCGGTATCAGCGAGGATGGAGGAGAAGAACGCACCTCGTTGTCCAACCATTTTTCATCCAGGGAAGCACCGGGCGCCCGGTCATAGAATATTTCTAGGAATCTCGCACGTTTCTCTGGAAAATGACGCAGATACTGGACCGGTGAAGTCAGTGCGATCGTCGCGACCACACCTTTTTCACCATATCTAAGTGAGACATCCTCCAACGGCTGGGCAAGCGCAGACACGGCAAGGACGGCAAGCAACAGCCCGCCGAAAACAACTTGTAACAACCTGAACACCCACAGTGTTGTGTCGCTATACGAGACCTTCGATCCCAAGGAGGCACGGCGCTTGGCGGAGCGACTCGATATCCATTACACGCCCAAGCACGGAAGTTGGTTGAA
>JBGSMU010000087.1:0-2473 GCA_041739955.1 Gallionella sp.
GGCGTGCAACGTTGGTTGCCGTGCCCTGTTCAAAAGTTTCCCGGGTTTTTTGGGCGACCAACGGACGATCTGCCTCGTGAATGACGTCCAGAGCATTCGTTACCGCCATCTGTGTGTCGGAAAGACCCAGTACCTCTTCCATCTTTCTATTCCAGCGGACAAACCGCCCGGCCTGGTCAAGCACGTAGAAGATGTCCGGCTGGCTCGCGATCAGTGTGTTGGAGAAATTCCTTTCGTCCTTGATCGTCTGCTCGGCCTGTTTGCTCTCTGTGATGTCGGCACCGACGCCGACCGCATATGCGCCCTCCGCAGTATCCACTCGCGTAGCCGTTAGACTGAAGACGCGTATGCCCGTCTTTGTGATGAGGCGTGCAACGTTGGTTGCCGTGCCCTGTTCAAAAGTTTCCCGGGTTTTTTGGGCGACCAACGGACGATCTGCCTCGTGAATAATGTCTAGCGCATTGGCTGCCGCAATCTGTGAGTCTGAGTAGCCGAGCACGGCTCTAAGTTTGTCGTTCCAGCGGATAAACCGCCCGGTCTGGTCAAGCACGTAGAATATGTCAGGCTGGCTTGCGATCAATGTGTTTGAGAAATTCCTTTCGTCCGTAATCGTCTGCTCGGCCAGCTTGCGTTCGGTAATGTCTTGAATCGTGCCGAGCATTTTCAGGGGATGCCCTTGAGTATCGAATACCAACTTACCCAATCCATGTACCCAGCGCACGGCTTGATCATTTTGGCGGATTATCCGGTATTCCCTGTCAAATACCTTGCCCTGACCCATGGCTTCATCTCTCAAGTAATCAGCCGTCATCGTGCGGTCATCGGGATGTATCAACGTCTGCCAACCTGACAAAGAGTGGTCGTATGTTTTATCTATCCCGAACAAACGATCAAGCATGTCCGAGCTCTCCCACAATCCGGTTTTAACATCCAGTACATAACTACCCAAACCCGCAATGATCTGCGATTGCCTGAGGGATTCTTCACTGTTACGCAGCTGGAGTTCAGATTGTTTTCGAATATTTTCAAAAGCAATGCGCGATCTTATGAAGATAATTGCCAATGAACCGGATATTGCCAGCAGCATGAACAGTATCAACTGCTGCTGTTCTAACTCGGCAATCTCGGGGATCTGTCTGAACACATGGATGCTGATGTCATCCTTTGCCAACGTTCTGTCTGTCAATATTACCGGATGGTTTGCTTCATCGAAACGAAGCAACGAGGTATCCAACTCGCCAGGCCACGGGTCAATGGCCACAACCGGAAATTCTTCGCGCTTATAGCGGGCTCTGCGCGCTTCACTGGAAAGCACGTCGATGACAGCATCGGGCAACGCATGCATTTCCAGTTTCGCATCGCTGGCAAGGATGATCACACCATACTGATCCGCAATAAAGGCGTCCGCCAGATTGATCCACTGTGACAGCTCGGGCAAGTTGATCTTGGCGGTAACCACGCCCACGATATGCCCTTCGTTGAAGATGGGAGCACTAAAGTACAAGCCGGGTATATTGCTCACTTTTCCCGTGGCATATTGATGCCATGGCGTCCCTTCCATCGCCACCCGGAAATACTCACGGCTGGCAAAGTTCGACCCGACAAAGCTATCGGGCTGGTCGGCATTGCTTGAGGCGATGCAATCGCCGGATGCGTTCATGATATATACGACACCCAACCCCATTGAGGAATTCACCAGGTTCAAGTAGCTACCCACAGCTTTGAGCCGGACATTCTTCGACCAGGCCGCTTTGCGGCGCTCTACAGTCAGCGATTTTGGGTAGCTTCCCGCACCGAAGCGGGATAGGGCGCGCAAAACATCTGTATGTTTTGATATTACCGACGCGATACCGTGAAAGTCATTGAGACCATGAACTAGATTAGTTTCAATATTATCGGCTTGCAGATTAATGGCGGCAGTTTCCTCCTTGACCAGCGCGGTGATACGTGAAGTCATATTGTGATCTGTGACAAGCCACGATCCGACCAACCAGATCGCTAACGCAATACCGGATGCACTCCACAAGCGTAAAGTGTATCGGGACTGAGCTGATCGGTTCTTCATGATATGTTTATTGCAATCATTGCCCGTTACCTGGAGTAAGCGGAGCCAGGAATTTGGCTTCGAAGATTTCCGCCGGCACCGGTTTGCTGAACAAATAACCCTGCATCTCGTCGCAGCTCAGCGACAGGAGCTGGCGCATTTGATCCTGGGTTTCGACGCCTTCAGCCACCACCTTGAGCTTCAGCGCATGCGCCAGAATGATGATAGTGGACACCAGCGCCAGTCCCTCTGGGTTATCCATTTCTATCACGAAGGAGCGATCGATCTTAAGGAAGGTCTGAATAAGTAGCAATAAATGAAAACGACGAGCGCACATTCTGTTGCAGATGTTCGAGTTGGCCGGAAATTACCCTGGCAAGGGTCATTTCGCCGACCATTCCGGACGATTTCCCGTTCATCAGACGCACC